>CAZCWV010000001.1:0-9309 GCA_964502425.1 uncultured Candidatus Peribacteria bacterium
CGCTCCTCATCAATCCCCTCGTGCAGGAAACGAACCTCTTCGATTTCCACGTCGAGGTGCTCGCACTGCCTTTCTTCCTCTGGGCAGCCTACGCCCTCGAGCGTAAGCGGTGGGGTTGGTACTGGCTCACGGTCCTCCTCCTCCTCTCCGTAAAGGAGGAGATGCCCTTCCTCGTCGCAACGTGGGGCATCTTCGTCGCAGTGCGCCATTCCCGCCGCCACGGTCTCCTCACGATCGGAGCGGCGATCCTCTCCTTCCTTGGCATCGCCTGGATGATGTCCTATCTTGGAAAAGGCGTGGGGGGAGATTTTCCGGAGCGCTTCGGCTATTTGGGAAACTCCGTACCGGACATGCTCTGGACGATCCTCTCCGATCCCGGACAGACATTGCACGTGATACTGCATCCGTCCAAGGTGAAGTACCTGCAGTACCTCGGCATCCAAGCACTGCCACTGGGAATCTTCGCTCCCCTCGCGCTCCTCGCAGCGCTCCCGCACGCGTGCATCAACCTCCTGGATGCCCTCAAATTCCAATCGCGTCTGACGGATGTCTACTACTCGGGCATCATCATCGCCGTCGCGTACGCCGCGGGCGTCTACGGGCTCCAGAGGCTGCGCCGGTTGCCGCGCCTCGCGGTGAACATTGCCGTCGCGCTGTTCATGGCGCAGGCTGTGGCCATCGCCGTGATCATGGGTCCGCACCCCCTCAGCCTGCAAGGCCAGTGGCGGGATTTTGCGATCCTCCACGATACCAAGATATTCCGTACGATGCTCCGGGCCATCCCTCCCGGCGCCGTCGTCATGACGCAGAACAACCTGGGCGCCTACCTCGCGCGGAAGAATATCGTCATCTTCACCGGCAAGAACATGAACAGGGCGAAGTACATGTTCTTCCACATCCAGCTCCCATTCGCGCGCAAACGTCCACGCTCCTCTTCCCCGTACATGATCCTCGGCTCCAAAACCACAACGTACCGACGAGACGTGCTCGCGGCGTTCGACCGGCCGGACTTCGGCGTGGTGTCGTACGGTTCCGCCTTCTACCTCCTCAAGCGCGGCCATCCGCGCGCGCTCAATGCGCAAGCAAAGGCGCAAGCGCAGCGGGAGCTCGACAATTTGCGGTTTGCGCCGGATGGAACGAATCTCAGTCTTCCATGATTCCCGAACGTGCAGGCCCGCATCTGCACCCAATGTTCACTGCTTCACGGTCAGCGTCTCAAAGAGCACCTTTCCCTCTTCCCCCATGCGCAGCCGCACCGCTTTCGCAGTGAGGGTCGCCGTCTCCGCGTACTGGTCGAAGAGGAAGTTCCCGATGCCGTGGAAAATCGGTTTGCCGCGGTAGATCTCCATGTCACCCACCACGTGGCTGTGCACGGCAATCACGGCATCCGCCCCCGCATCCACGAAACCGCGAAGCTCCTGCCGCATCCGCTCGGGCGCCACTGCGTGGTACTCCTCCCCGTCGTGGACGTAGACGACGTCCATCCTCTCGTCGTGGGAGCGGCGCAAGGAAGCCAGGACTGCCTGTGACTGTTCCGACACCCACCCCCGGCCCACGGCCTCCACGGGGTTCATCAACCGCGTCATCGTATGGATCCGCACGCCGTTCCCGAGGAGGATGGCGCCCGTCCCCAGGGGAACCTTCCCCTCCGCCGCAACGAGGCGCAACGTCTCCCCGTACCCTTCCCATCCCTGATCGAACATGTGGTTGTTCACCGTCCCCCAGTGCGAGGCGAGTCCTCGGATGCGCCGCCACGTATCCAACACATTACAGAAGACGAACACGTTCTCCGAGGACGTACAGGAAGCGAGGAGCGGCCCCTCCAGGTTGAGGACGCGTGGGCCCGGGCCGGACCAGAATTCCCGCAACGGCGGCTTGAGGGCGGGGCGGAAGAGCCCGCGCGTGACGGTCACGTCCCCACCGAAGGCGATGTCGGTATCGGCGAGCGGCGCGTTGCCGTAGAACACCATGGCGAAGTGGCTGGTCGTCTCCGGGATCGCGGGATCGTCCAGGATTCTCGCGGAATTCGTGTGGAGGAGAACCGACGGATTGAAGAAGCCCCCCTCCTGCGCGAGGGACGAAAGGAGCCACAGGCAGCCGGGGCAATCGCTCTGCGCGGGGTTCCGGAGGTCCCTGATGCCATCCAGGTCGCCGGCGAGGAACGTTGTTGCCGTCTCCTCATCCATCCGATCCGCCTCCGCGAGGGGTAGGTAGTGCGAGAAGTCGCTGCTGATGACAAGGACGGCGCCGCGGGCCAGAAGGGACCGGAGGAGTGACTTGATGCTGTCCCGCTCCCCCTTCCACGGGATCTTCTGAGAGAGGACCAGTGGGATCACGGAAACACCGGACTGCGCGTGCGCGACGAAGGGCAGGACGGCGCCGATGCCGTGCTCTCCCCGGAAGAGGGAAGCGTCTTCCGTAACGAGGGGGGAAGCGAGGAGCGTCTGGATGGCGGCGCAGTCCGCGGCCACCATGCCGAGCGGCGAGCGGAACGAAGAACGCGTGGTGCAGAGGAGCGTGGGACACGCACCGAAGTGGTCCGGCGAGAGAAGGACGATCGTCCGCCGGTCATTCCCGAGCATCCGGATGCCCGCAGCGATGGACTGCGCCGCCGTCAGGTGGTGCGGGACGATGGCGGCGCGCACGGCGTAGCCCTGAGGGGCGTAGCCCGCTTCCTGCGCGTCGTAGATCCCCTGCATGATCTGCGGGAACGATCCACCGGGAAGCTGAGGCACAATCAGCGATGGAACGGACCGCCACGCCAGAGCAGCCGCCGCCACCGCCACGGCTCCCAGCGGAATGCCGACGAAGAGCAGGCGGCGTCGTGACGGGTTCATCAGGGAGCCACGGAGAGCGGTACGTACCAGGCGTTGGCAGCGGGCCATCCGAAGGACGGCGTGTAGCCGAAGGCGTCGTACGCATCGTCGCCCTTGTAGAACTTCTCCTGCCACTGCTCATCCGTCAGCCGCTTATCGCCGTACGGCTCCGTGAACTCGTAGTGCGCGTAGGCAAAGCCCACCGTCAGGCGCGGCCCGTTGGCATCCTTGACTGCGACGAAGAGAACGGAGGGTACGCCGACGCCCTCGTAGAGAACGCGGGTGGGATTGGCTGAATCACCGCCGGTGTGGATGTCCGCCAGTACGGCCGCGCGCTGGTCCTTGGCCGAGAGGATGGGGCCATCCACGGGTTCGGGGAGTGCTGAAGCCAGGCCGTCAACGATGGCGGTCCGGAGGGTTTCCCAGTCGCTCGCCCCATCAATCGCATGCGAGACGCACTCCTTCGTTTCATCGTAGGGATCCGCCCCGCGCACCTGCTTCGTCTTCTCCGCGAACGCCGTGTTCTGGAGTTGACGGACAACGTAGCCGCGCACCGTTTCCATCACCTCGATGTACCGCTGGAGCTTCTCGATGTTCCGGAGCACGAACTGCTGTTCCGAAAGCCCCGCCTCGGTCCGCTTGGCGAGGAAAATGAGGCGGTCGTAGGCCTCCAGTTGCGGCTCGATGTAACCCTTGGGCGGCGGCGGCACCTCGCGCGCATCGCAGGCGGGAGGCCCTCCCCCCAGCTCCGCGAAGGACTGCTTGGCGTAGAGGAGCGTGGCATGGCGCAGCTCCGTCCAGAATCCGGACGCCGTCTGCAGCGTCTTCACCGCCCACGGCGCGGACTGCATGAAGCGCGGGAGAAGCTCCCCCTGCTCCTTCTGCCATGCGAAGAGCGAGCGGATCGTCCACAGCCAGCCGTTGTAGACGTTCTTCGTCCAGAAGGCGTCGTCGAGCGTCGCGGTTTCCGCCGTGAGGTCGGCCATCGCCTTGTCGATCGCCTCCTTGGTGTCCGGCGTGTAGAAATCCAACGTGGGGATCTTGCTCCGCGCGTAGTCGGAGCCGAGGAGCGCCATCACCTCGAGGGAGGACGCCATGGGCGGAAGCTTCTGCGTGTAGCCGGGTTTGGGCTTCTCATCACCCTGCGTCAGCTGTCCCGTCCAGTAGGAATCGATGATGAACTTCTGGCTCATGAAGCGCATGCCCTTGGTGAGGAGCAGCACGTCCGCGGTCTCCACGTCACCCACGGTGGCATAGGTTGCCGGAATACCCTTGATCTGGGGATCGCGCATCTTGGCCAGCGTTTCCATCACGGCCGCCTCCTGGTCCGGGGCATCCTTGGCGCGCGCGAGCGCCGTGAGGTAATCCACGGGCATCAAATCGTCGCTCTCGCCCACCAGGAAGTTGATGGTCTTCTCCAGTCTGCCGTAGTCGGCGAGCTGCTGGGGGTTCTCCGCCAGGAGCTGGGACGCGGCGAACGCATACGTGGTGAGCGCGGGGCTCTTGAGGAAGAGCGGCACCTGCGAGAACCACATCATCCCGCGGAAGTACTGGCGGCGGAGCGAGAGACCCGTGTAGTGGCTGCGCGGCGTGAACTGCGTGGCATCCACCTGGAAGCTGATGCCGACGTCCTCCCGGTACTTCTCGTACTCTTCCTCGAACATCGCCGGAACCTCCCGACCTTGTGCCTTGTAAACCATCCCCAGGTCCGCCAAGACCACCCGCTCGCTCTCCGCATCGAGCGCCAGCCCCTTCGCGAATGCCGTGGCCGCTTCCAGGGCGTCCGCCGTCTTGTCTGCAGCTTCCCATGCCTGACGGATCTCGTCCGGATTCCCACGGGAAACACCTTCTGCCGAGATGTAGTCCTGTTCGGTAAGGGGAGTCTGCGCGGTGGAGAAGAGCGTATGGGCAACCGCAAAGTAGTTCTGCACTTTCACCCACCTGGCCTTCTCCGCCGCGGGCGCCACCTGTGCCTTCTGCCGCGCTTCTTCGTAGAACGTCTTCGCTAATTCCTTCATGGAGGGAAAGAACACCGTGTTCTCCATCTCCTTCAACAGTTCGACGAAGAGGAGATTGTAGGAGTGGAAGAAGATGTCGGAGGAGAAGAAGAGGGCGTTGGCCTGTGTCCGGTCCTTGGCGTCATTCGGGCCGCGCACCTTGTTGTAGAGTGCGAGGAATTCCCGGAAGGCGGCCCCGTGCCCCACGCTCAACCGCGGCCGGATGCTCGTGTCCAACAATTGCTTCACGAAGAACTTGTTCTCCTGCAAAAACGCCTTGTCGGCCTCCGAAAAGGTGAAGCCGTAGGCACTCTCCATGTCAGCAAAATTCGTGATTTCCCCGACGGAAAAATCCGCCGCAATGGCGGGATGGATGGTCACCGGCGTCTCCGCGTACGACACGGATGCGCCGAAGGGTTTCTCCTCCAGCGCCGAAGCGCCGGGGGTCGGGAACGGCTGCCACGCGGATGCATCCCCCTGTTTCGGCGTGGGCGTGCAACCCGCGAGGAAGGTCAGGCACAACACGGCGGCAGAGAGACGCTTCATGGGAAGGGGGGAGGATGTTGAACAGGATAGCAGGCAAGCGGCAACGCCGCTGCCATTGCGTCCTACGATGGAGACGATGGAACGTTACGTTTTGCCCGTAAGCGTCGGCGCGGAGGGATAGCCGGAGGGGCCCGTGCGGGAGCAACGCGCCTCTGATACAGTTGCCGCCGTGCCCTCCGACGCCGAAACCCGCCGCACCGTCCGCACGTTCGCTTGGGCATCGTTCCTGCACGACATGGGGGCGGACATGATCTTCTCCGTCTGGCCGCTCTTCCTCACGCAGGTGTTGGGGGCCAACAAGACAGCCGTGGGTTTGATTGACGGGCTGGGGGATACCGTCGTTTCGATCTCGGGAGCGGTATCCGGCTACGTCTCCGACAGGATCCGGAAGCGCAAGGTCTTTGTGTGGATAGGGTACGGATTCGGCGCGCTCGCGCGCTTCGGCTACGCCTTCGCCCCCTCCTGGCAGGCCGTGATCCCCTTCCGCATCCTCGACCGGTCGGGGAAGATCCGCAGCTCCCCGCGCGACGCCATCGTGTCGGATCTCTCCACGCGGCAAAACCGCGGCACGCACTTCGGCTTCCTGCGCGCGATGGACAACACCGGAGCAATGGTGGGGATCTGCCTCTCGCTCCTTCTCATTCAGATGCTGCCCCTGCGCACCATCTTCTTCATCGCCGCCATCCCCTCCCTCTTCGCCGTCACGCTCGTGATCCTGGCAGTCCGGGAGAAGGGACCTGCGCCCGGGACCATCTTCCGTGGCATTAGCTTCAGGGACGTCTCCGGTAACCTCTGGCTCTTCATGATTGCGAGCGCCCTCTTGGAACTCGGCGCCTTCAGCTACTCTTTCCTGTTGCTCGCGGCCAACACTCTCGGCTTCCGCACGGGGGACATCCCCCTCCTCTACCTTCTCTTCACGGTCGTCGCCGCGCTCGTGTCCGTGCCCGTGGGGCGGCTCACCGACCGTCTGGGGCGTAAGCCGCTCCTGTTCGCTTCCTACCTGGCGTGGGCCGGCGTGCTCGCGGTGTTCCTCTTCCTCCAACACCCCGCAGCCATCGTGGCATCCTTCGCGCTCTACGGCCTCCACAAGGGCGCGCTCGACCCCGTGCAGAAGACATTCGCCGCCGAGCTCGCGCAGAAGGACTACGTGGCCAGCACCCTCGGGGGCTTCCAGCTCGTCATCGGCTTGATGAGCCTCCCCTCCTCCCTCATCGCCGGCATCCTCTGGGACCGCGTCTCCCTCACGACACCCTTCCTCTTCTCCCTCTCCCTCACCGCCCTCTCGCTCCTCCTGCTCCTCTTCGTGAAGGAGAAGTCGCGGGCGGCGTGATGCGCCCGTTTTCCCCTTCTCCCCGACGGGGGTAGGGGTTGTTTTGTTTCCCTCTACCCTAACCCTTCCCCCGGTGGGGGAAGGGGATGTTTTTGTTTGTTCTGCCCTCCAACGGACATTGACTCGTCAAGAAACGTTCTCATCGAACGAGAACATTGTTACAGAGAGGGACAACGCCCCTCCCCCGAGGGGGGAGGGGTAGGGGGAGAGGGAACAAGCGTGGGAGGGGTAGGGGGAGAGGGAACAAGCGTGGGAAGGGTTGGGGGAGAGAAACAAATCTGCTACCGTCAGTCGTCCATGGCACCCTACCCCATCCTCACCCTCAAGCCCGAGCGGGAAATCCACCTCAAGAACCGCCACCACGCGATCTTCAAGAACGCCGTGGCCGTTCTGCCGGACATCCCCACGGGCTCCATCGTGGACGTACGGAGCGCCGAAGGGGAGTTCCTCTGCTACGCCACGTACAACCCCCGCGCGTACATCTGTGGCCGCGCCATCGCGTTTGAGGAAGGTGATCCGATGCAGGCACTCAAGAGGACCATCAAGCGCGCGGTGGAAATGCGCAACATGCTATTCAGTAGCGGGCAAAGCCTCGGCGGAGCCGAAGGCGGAGACGGGAAAAAGACTGCATTCCGCCTCATCAACGCCGAAGGTGATGCGGTGCCGGGACTCATCGTGGACGCGTACGGCGACGTCCTCGTGATGCAGTTGACCACGCTCGGCATGGACCGCTTGCGCCCGTGGATTACGGACGTCCTGGAGGAGCTGGTGCACCCGCGCGGGATCTTCGAGAAGTCCACGGGATCCGCGCGCATGAAGGAAGGGTTGGAAAACAAGGAGGGATGGCTGCGGGGAAAAGGCCCTACGCGCCTGGAGGTGACGGAGCGCGGCCTCCGCTACGTCATCGACCTCGCGGAAGGACAGAAGACGGGGCTCTTCCTCGACCAGCGCGAGATGCGGACGCTCGTGCAGCAGTTCGCGCCGGGACGCACCGTGCTCGATTGCTTCAGCTACGTGGCGGGATTTTCGCTCTCCGCGCTTGCCGGCGGCGCCGTTGCCGCCGATGCGGTGGATTACGACGGAGCGGCGCTGGAACGCGCGAAGGAGAACGCCACACTCAACGGCTTCGGGGAGGACCGCTTCGCGACGTACAAGCAGGACGCATTTGATTTCCTCCGCCGCAAACCCCTCCCCCGCCCCTACGACTTCATCATCCTGGATCCCCCCGCCTTCGCCAAGCGCAGTAGCGACCTGGAGCCGGCCAAGGGCGCCTATACCGACATCAACCGCATGGCGCTGCAGGCGCTCCCTCCCGGCGGGCTCCTCCTCACGTGCTCGTGCAGCTACCAGATGGACGTCCAGCTCTTCCAGACCTGCGTCTTCCACGCCGCGCGCCAAGCCAACCGTTCCGTGAAGATCATCCAGAAGCACCGTCACGCCTTCGACCATCCCATCAATATCTACCATCCGGAGACGGACTATCTGAAGTCGCTTCTGCTGTGGGTGGAATGAGAACGGTGAATTGTGAATGGTGAATTTTGAATGGTGAATTGTGCGATGAAAGCATTTTTTCAGTCATGCAAAATTCACAATTCACCATTCACTATTCTCTCTTTTCATACTTCAATTTTCGAGAAGAGCCAACTCCCCACCACCATCAACACCGCCGTGAGCACCGTGAGGATGAAGAAGTCCGTTCCCAGGCCAAAGTGCGTTGCGCCGATGAGCGTCCCGCGCAGCGCATCGATGCCGTAGGTGAGCGGATCAATCTTGGCGATGATGTCGATAGCCGGTGGCAGTCCTTCCAGCGGGAAGAGCGCGCCGGAGAGGAAGAAGAGCGGCATCACGAGGAAGTTCATGATGAGTTGGAACCCGTGGAAATCCTCCATGAGCGAGGCGATGGCCGTCCCGAACGCAGTGAAGAGCAGCGCCAAGAGGAACATCGCCAGAAGCGCAACGGGGAACATCCCCCATTGCTCCGGCCGGAATCCTACGAGCATGGCAATGAGGAACACCACGATCCCTTGGAGGAGCGCCACCGTGGCACTGCCAAGCGTGCGTCCGATCATAATGTGCAAGCGCGGCACGGGGGCAACGAGCGTCTCCTTGAGGAAGCCGAACTGCCGGTCCCAGATGATCTCCACCCCGGAGAACATGGCCGTGAAGAGGATACTCATGGCGATGACACCCGGAGCAAGGAATTGGACATAATTGCCGCCCCCTGCCTTTTCGAAGACGGGGCCGAAGCCGAAGCCGAGCGCGATGAGAAAGAGGAGGGGCTGCCCGAGAGACCCGACGATGCGGGAGCGGGAGCGGATGTACCGCTTTATCTGACGGAGCCAGAGGATAGAGATCGTATTCATGGGATGAGGAGCGAATAGTCACCCTGAGCCCGTCGAAGGGTGCCGAAGTCAGAGGATGTACATGGTATACATGAAGTAAAAGGATGATTGCATCAGCGACGTTTGTTGCCCCCATGCATCCGTGCGTGCATGCGCAGGTTGTCGATAGCCCCCACTTCCTCCTCACGGATGCTCTCCCCCGTGAGGGCGAGGAAGGCATCTTCCAAGTTCCCGGTCCCCGTCTGCGCCCGGAGCTCCGCCGAGGTTCCAAGCGCCAC
>CAZCWV010000001.1:9319-21166 GCA_964502425.1 uncultured Candidatus Peribacteria bacterium
ATCCGCTGCGCCACCCGGTCCGCCTCCTCCATGTAGTGCGTGGTGAGGAACACGGTGATCCCCTCTTCGGCATTGAGGTGTTTGACGTAGGTCCACAGGTGATTGCGCGTCTGGGGATCCAGGCCGATCGTCGGCTCGTCGAGGAAGAGGATCTTGGGATGATGGAGGAGCCCGCGCGCGATCTCCAGCCGCCGCTTCATGCCCCCCGAGAAGTGCTTCACCAGATCGCCCTTGCGGTCAGCAAGCTCCACGATATCCAGGAGCTGCGCCATCCGCTTCCGCCGGAGATCCCGCGGCATGCCGTAGAGGATGCCATGCAGTTCCAGGTTCTCCCAAGCCGTCAACTCGTCATCGAGACTCGGATCCTGGAACACGATACCGAAGGACTTCCGCGCAGCATCCTGGTCGCGTTGAGGATCGTGCCCGTTGATGCGCACCGTGCCGCTCGTGGGATGGAGGAGTGTGGTGAGCATCTTGATCGTGGTGGTCTTCCCTGCCCCGTTGGGTCCAAGGAACGCAAAGATTTCTCCGGCGTTCACGTGGAACGACACATGATCCACGGCCGTCAGCGCACCGAAGGTCCGTGTCAGATCCGTTACCTCGATGATGCGATGTTGATCGGGAACGTCCGGCATGGGCGGCTATTTTACGTACCAGAAGCGAACAGGACAACTATGAAGGGGGGAAAATTCTCTCTGGCCTTCTGCTTCGGGGCACACGCTGGGGTAGGGAAGATGACGTACTACTGTGGGTGAAATGAGAGTCGAGAATTTTGAATGGTGAATTTTGGGATGAAGCGTTCTTCCTGTCATGCAAAATTCACAATTCACCATTCACTATTCTCTCTTTTCACGCTTTAATCCGCGACACTGCCTGCGCGTCGAAGACGCGCTCTGGTGAAGAAGCAAAATCTGGTGCACAACCAGCACTCTGATTCACAATCAGCGCGGGTCTACGACCCGCAGGAATATGATTAATAACCAGAGCGGGTCGCTTGCCCTGAGGGAAATCAACGGGTCGACCCGCAGGACCATTCCATGATGGATATAGGGAAATGATTTGAAATACGAAGCCAGGGAATATGTGAACGGAACGAACACATCCCCTTTATCATGTTAATTTGTTGAGTTAGAATTAACATGTTCCTGCCCACGTGTTAACGGCATGCACAGGTGATATTCCCATCCGTCCTCCATGAAAATCCCCATTCTGCGCCGCCTCTCTGGCACCAAGAAAGTGCCATTCGATCCCCGTAAACCCTTCAACGCGCTCCCCCACCTGCCTCCGCCGTACAACTTCGACCAGGTTGCGATCCTCAAGCAGGTGAATCTTGCGAACATCGCGTTATCCAAACTGGACGCGCTCGCCACCAAGCTCCCCAACCTCTTCCTCCTCATGCACCCCCTCCTCGTGCGGGAGTCCGTTGCCAGCTCGGGGATCGAGAATATCAACACCACCGTACGGGAGGTCTTCGAGGCCGAAGTGCTGCCGGAGGGGAAGCAGAAGGGGCCGGCCAAGGAGGTGCTGCACTATCGCGAGGCGATGCTCAAAGGCATCGAGTTCGTCGCCAAGGGCAAGCTGACCGTCCACCATATCCTGGAGCTCCAGAAGCTCATCGAGCCCAAGAAGGCGGGGTTGCGCGCCAAGGGCGTGCACTTGTGGAACGAGAACACCAAGCAGGTGTTCTTCACGCCGCCGGAGGGAAGGGCCGTGCGGGAACTCCTCATCAACCTGGAGAAGTACGCCAACGAAGATTGGGAGGACGTGGATCCCCTGATCAAAATGGCCGTCATCCATTATCAGTTCGAGTCCATCCACCCGTTCCTCGACGGTAACGGCCGCGCGGGGCGCATCCTCATGATCCTATACTTGATACTCAAGCATCGCCTGCAAGCCCCGGTCCTCTTTCTGAGCGGGTTCATCGAGCGGCATAAGAACGAGTACTACCGACTCTTCCGGCAGGTGACCAAATCGCAGGATTTCGGCCCCTTCGTGCTCTTCATCCTCAAGGGCGTGGAAGAGCAGGCTGCGGAGACTGCCAAGACCGTCTCCAGAATCGAAGCGCTGATGCTGCAGACGGAGAAGACGCTCAAGCGGGAGTTCCCCAATGCCCACGACCTGGTGCTCTGCATGTTCTCCCGCCCCCTGCTGACCATCGACTACGTCCAGGAAACTCTCGGCCTCTCCGCCCGCCAAACCGCGTCCAAGTACCTTGTCACCATCGCCAAGATGGGCCTCCTCACGGAGAAGAAGGAAGGACGGCAGAAGGTGTTCTACTCCACGGAATTCCTCAAGCTCCTGTCGTAGAGGCCATGCTCTCATGGTAACACCGGTAACACTTCCACTCTTATATGTTAATTTTCTATGTATTTTTTAACATATCCCCCCCGAAGGAACGGCGGCGAACTATCATCTTTCCTGCTTCCTTCCCTTCCCTCACACACCAAAAAAGAAAGGAAACGTTGTCGTCAGCCATCAGAAAGGGGATGGAACGGACAAGAAGAATGGACAGCAACGCAACGTACATGTCCATGATTGCGATTGGAGAAGGGGATTGGGAGTAGTTTCCCCTCCTTCATACTCTCTTCCATCGTCATTCCCTGCCTCGCTCTCGTCGCAGGAGCTATCCGTAGCTTCTTCATGAGCCAAGGCTCCTCGTAGTATCCCACCATCAACAAACCCGTCTGGTCATCACAGGGAAGCGTGATTGGCATAGCGTGAGTGATCCTATACATAGGCGCATGTCCTCATTCCGTGGAAGAAAGTTTCGCGCAATGCCCGAATGCGACTGTGGATACTCATGCCGTTTCCAAAAAAATGATACCGCGAAGCATTCACTTCGTGGCTCGTCTACCAGCAAAGGCCAAGGTTGTTTGGTATCACTGAGAATGCAGCGTGGTATCAATGCTTGACCGAAAGTATCATTGCACCCCAACTCCCGAAGTCGGGTATTGCAATGGAATACGGAGAGGGGAAAATAATTGTTTAACCCGCCTTGGGTTCCCTCTTCCCATCTTCCCTATGCGCAGCAAAGCGCTCGATGCTCTGGTCATGGTACTGCTCGTGATCGGCGGCCTCAATTGGGGCCTTGTCGCCGCCATGCAGTATGACCTCGTCGCCAACCTCTTCGGAGACATGTCACTCGTCTCCCGCATCATCTACGGCCTCGTGGGCTTGGCAGCGGTGTACGCCATCATCGGATGGCTGACGAAGATGAGCGGTCAGAAATCCTGATTTTCTTCGCTTCAGTTTGCGAAAAAAGGCGCCTCCGGGTGTCCGGTTTTCTTTGTCTTGCACGCACGATCAGGAAGGATACGCTGGTACCGATGGACGCCGACCCTCCGCCCCGCTTTTCTTATCCCCCTGCCCTTTGCCCTTATGAAGAACATCTGGAAAATGGACCTGCTCGTGGCGCTGTACATGTTCTGCATCGCGGTATCCGAACTCATGGGCGCCAAGACGTTTCCGCTATTCCAATTCAGTTGGCTGAAGGTGAATGCAAGCGTGGCAATTTTCACCATCCCGCTCGTCTTCACGATTAACGATGTCATCACCGAGGTCTACGGACGCAAGCGGACGCGGAGCGTCATCCGCGCGGGGCTCGTGGTGGTGACCTTGCTCTTCCTCTTCTCGCTCTTGGCCACGGTCCTCCCTCCTTCCGCGCGCTTCGCCCCCAATGAAGCGGCCTACGATACGATTTTCGGCTTCTCCGCACGCATGTCCTTCGCCAGCCTCCTCGCCTTTGCCGTGGCGGAATTCACCGACCTCTTCGTCTTCGTCAAAATCCGGCAGATGATGGGGGCAAAAGCGCTGTGGCTGAGGAACAACGCAAGTAACTTCGTGTCGCAGTTCCTGGACACGGTGATCTTCATGTTCGTCGCCTTCTACGCATTCGACAAAGGCTTGGGGGAGAACACGTCTTTCATCGTCGGATTACTGATTCCCTACTGGCTCCTCAAGTGCGCCATGTCCGTGATCGAGACGCCATTCGTGTACGCGGGAGTGCGCTGGCTGAAGAAGGGAGAGAAGTGATGCTCAGAGGACGGTGCGGACCTTGGCGCAGAACTCCTCCATCCTCCCCAGGGGAATCCCCGCGATGTTCATGCGCCCGTCGTCGGTGAGGAACACGCGCTCTTTGCGCAATGCGCGGATGGCTTCGGGCGCGAGTGGCAGGATCGTAAAGAGCCCCCGCCCTTCCAGTTGCGCGGACCATGGGGGAAACGCCTGCTGGAGCAGGGCACGCTTTTTCCCGAGAGCCGTGCGGAGGGAGGCGAGTTCCCGCCGCCACGCCTCCCCGTACCGTTCCTGGACGGCGGCGACGATGTGCTGGCCGGGAGTGGGCGCCGCGGAGTGCAGTTCCCGCGCGAGAATCATGAGGTGCTGCTCCAACTCTTCCCGCTCCCGTTCCGACGAGGCGACGGCGCAAACGAGGCCTGTCCGCAGGCCGTATGCCGTATGGTTCTTGGAGGCGGACCAGGCGACGATGTGGGGGACGCCTGCCTGGCGGAGGATACGCGTCGGGGCGGCATCCTCTTCGACGCCTTCCCCTAATCCCTGGTACGCACAATCGAGGAGTACCACATGCGGCGAACCCGCAAGCGCAGCCGCAAGCTCCTCCCACTCCCGCGCCGTCCACGATCGTCCCGTGGGATTATGGCAACCCGCCTGCAGGAGGAGCGCACATTTCTTGCCATGGGATTCCGTCCATCCATCCACAATGTCCCCGATCTGTATACGATTCTTCTCCCGCGCGTGAAGGGAAAGAGTCTCCATGCCAAAGCCATCGAGCAATCGCCGGTGGTTGGGCCAGGAGGGCAGGGGGAGGAGCACCCGGCGTATCTCCATCTTCTGCAGCAATTTGATGGCAAGAGCGAGAGCACCCGTCCCTCCCGTTGCGGCAATGGAGGCAATGGTCGAGTCTCCAGCGCCATAGAGAAGCTTCGTCACGCCGGTGCGGAACGCGGGGACGCCGAGGAGCGGCGGGTAGGGGAAACCGGACTTCTCCGCCGCATGGGCATACTCCCCCGCTGCCTTCCGCACGCACTCCAGCGTGAGGAGCCGGCCCTCTTCGTCCAGAATCACACCGATCGATGCGTCCAACGCGCCCGGACCCGCACTCTTGGCCTCTTCTGCCACCTGGAAGATGGGGTCCCTCTCCGCCGGTGTGTGAAGCGTAAAAGACATGGTGGTAAGGAATGATAGCAAGCGGGGATGCCAACGGGACAGGAAATGCTTATAAGGAGGGGAACTGCTACGCTTGCGGCCTCATGCTCTGGCCTCCCGTCACCATGGCCACCCAGCACCCGGACAACGCCGGGGCGCCGTGGTGGGGAGAGAACCCCTTCGTCACGACGCGCGAGGAGATCGAAGAGCTCGTTACGCTGTTTAGGGAGCTTCCCATCGACGAGTACATGTGGGACTGGGAGGGGAAGTACGTGGACGAAGCCGTGGGCGAGAAACTCTTCGCCTCTTCCCTGGAGTACTTCCGGGAGCGCCCGCTGGGGGAAGAGCTCTACCTCACGTACCGGATCCCCGCATGGGAGGAGGGGAAGAGCCACCGCATGGCGCGGGCGTTCATGAACATCCTGTCGCTCACGGATTTGGGGAAGGACCTCGCGCTCCGCACTCCTCCCGTCACGGAGATGTTCCTGCCGCTCACCACGACGGCGGGGCAGCCGCTGGCGGTACGGAAGGCGTTTCAAGAAACGGCCGATTACCATCGCGCCGTCTTCCACGATTCCCGGAAGGACGAGCAGGAGCTCCTGCGCCACCTCCGCGTTACGCCCCTCGTGGAGGATATTGATTCACTCTTCTCCATCGAGAAGATCCTGGAACCCTACTGGCAATCGCTCCTGCGGGAACAGACGGTGGGGGATCGCGGGCAGCGCGTGTTTCTCGCCCGCAGCGATCCCGCCATGAACTCCGGCCTCGTCCCCGCGGTGCTCGCCGTGCGCGCCGCGTTAAGCACGTCGCACATGCTGGGGGAACAACTTGGCTTTGCAGTGCATCCCGTCCTCGGCACCGGCTCCCTGCCGTTCCGCGGCAGCGTGAACCCCCAGTACACCGAAACATTCCTCGCGCAGTACGCAGGAACCCGCACCTACTCCATCCAATCGGCCTTCCGGTACGACTACCCCCTCGCGCAGGTCCGGGATGCCCTCCAGATGATCCGTCGCGAAGCCCCACTGCGGCAGACGCCACGGATGGACCCTGCGGAGCACCGGAAGCTCCGGGAGCTGGCGGACCTGTTCCTGGAGGTCTGGAAGCCCACCATCGAAGCCCTCGCCCCCCTCATCAACCACGTTGCGGCGTTCATTCCACCGCGGCGCGAGCGCCTGCTGCACATCGGGCTCTTCGGCTACAGCCGCGGGGTAGGCAAGGTCAAACTTCCCCGCGCCATCGGCTTCACCTGCGCGCTCTACTCCCTGGGGATCCCCCCGGAACTCCTCGCCACGGGGAGGGGACTCAAGGCCGCACGGGAAGCGGGAGCACTCCCCCTCCTGGAGAAGCACTACCCTGCGCTGCGGGAAGATCTGCAACATGCAGGCAAGTACCTCAACCGCGAGAACGTCCGGCTGCTCAAGGAGCACTATCCGGTATTCGCGGACGTGGAGGAGGGGATTGAAGCCATCGAGGCGTTCCTCGGTTCCCCGCTGGGACCGGAAAAGCCCCGCCACATGATCCACCGGAACCTGACTTCCTCCATCTACCACCGCCTGCAAACCTCCCCGGACCCCGCCCTGCTCACGCGGGATATCGTGGAAGCAGGGACTATTCGGCACAGCCTGGGGTGAGTACGGCGGCCTCCCGTTCCGCTCTGCAGTGAAGCGAACCGCGAGGGGGCAATCGCTTGTTCTCAGCCTCTCCAAGCCAAATATCCCACGTAGAGGACATAGGTTGCCAGCAGCGCCCCTCCCTCGAAGCGATTGATCATGTGGCTGGATCGCTGCCGCCAGAAGAGGAGTCTCTGGCGCAATTTTCCCGTATGGGTAAATGCGAAGAGCAGTAAAGAAGCAATGACGACCATGAGGAGATCGGCGTTGATGGCCGGCTCGAAGCGCAGGGGATTGATGGAAGCACTGACGCCGAGGATCCAGAAGATATTGAAGACATTGCTCCCCACTACGTTCCCCACAGCCAAGTCGGCCTTACCCTTGAGCGCGGCGACCACGGACGTGGCCAGTTCCGGGAGCGATGTCCCCACGGCCACGATCGTGAGGCCGATGAACGCCTGGGAAACGCCCAGAAACGCGGCAATGTCCACGGCGCCCAGGATGGTGAGACGCCCCCCCAGAACGAGGAGCACGAAGCCGAGGACAATGAGACCGCAGGACACCCAGAAGCTGCTGTGATGCCCCCCGGTATCCCCGTCGTCAACCTGCGATTCTTCCCGCCGCATGCTGGCAACGTACCAGAGGAAGATAATGAAGAAAGCCAGGAACGTGAGGCCGTCCGTGCGAGAGAGGACCGAGGTGGGGGCGCCGTCGATGAGCATGTCATTCGCCTGCGCGAAGAGGATACCCGCCGCGAGGAGTGAGAGTGGGATCTCCTTCCAGACCGTGGACGTCTGCACCGCGAGGGGAACGATGAGGGCGCAGACCCCCAGAATGAGGAGGATATTGGCGATGTTGCTCCCCACAATATTGCCGATGGCGATGTCGTTCGCCCCGCTGAAACTGGCGTACAGGTTCACCGTGAGTTCCGGGAGGGACGTGCCGAAGGCCACCACGGTGAGCCCGATCGTGAGCTGGGAGACCCGAAACTTCGCGGCGATGGACGCCGCTCCTTCCACCAGCCAATCCGCCCCCTTGATGAGGAGCAAGAGCCCAACCACGACCCACAGGACGGCGAGGAGCATGGTGAAAGTGTACAGGAAGACGCAACCATGACTATCCGCACAACAAGGAAGCTGCGCTTACGCCGGTTTCGCCAGCAGGATCCCTTCCTTCTCAAAACGCTCCAGGATGCCCTGGAGGATCTTGGTCGTGATCTGGCGCCGCTGGCCGATGGGGGCGGGGAAGCAGAGATTGAACTTGAGCTCGCGCTTCTCCGTCATCTCCATGTACACGCGGATCGAGGGTGACACCTGCGAGAAGTAGGAGCCGCGCATGCGCCGGTCCATTTGCCGCCGCGCTTCCTCCGCGTACGCGCTCGCCTCTTCCGCCAGGAGTTCCCCGAGGACCTTCTTGGCCCGTTCGCCCTGCTGCACGTCAGCCAGGTAGAGGGGAATCTCCACATTCTCGAAATCCGAGGTGCTGTGGAAATTCACGAGGGTGCCCGTGAGGAGCTGCACGTTGGGCACGCGCACGCTCTTGCCCGCCAGCGTGGGGTCTTCCAGGGTGGGGGAGCGGGCGACGAGCAGCGTGGTGTAGAGCATGCTGATGTCCAAGACGTCACCCGTGTACCCGCCGAGAGTCACGCGATCCCCCAACTTGAGCGATCCGCGGTACGTGAACCACCCCATCAACGACTTGATCACGTCCTGCAACATGAAGATCAGCGCCGCGCCGATGACGGCGAACACCGTGGTAAAACCGGGGTACTCCGCCAGGATCTGCTGCCCGAGCCAGAAGATGAGGCTCAGGTACACGATGAGCGTGAAGACTTTGGAGAGGGCGTACCGGAACTTGCGGCTGGGAAGCCGGAGGATGACCTGTGTGCGGATGAAACTCTCGAGCGTAATGACGGCGAAGACGATGACGAAGTACCAGAGCATCAGGAGGAAGAGACCGACGTTTTTGGTGCGTTCTTCCAGGAGGAACTGCTGGAGACGCGTCTGCTGCGCGGCGAGAGCGGAGGCGTACAGTTCCACTCCCTCCTCCAGCACCACTTTCCGGGCCAGCAGCTCGGGGTAGCTCTTGGTCATCATGAACACGCCGGTGCCGTTCTCGTTGCCCGCCAGGTAGATTTTCTCCTCCTCCTTGAGCAAGTTGAGGTCTACCGTTCGCTCGTTCAACCGTTCTTCGAGCTCCCGCACCACTTCCCGCTGCCGGTCGATGGCCTTGGCGGATTCCAACGCGCCTTCCCCCTCGGAGGGCTGCACGACGGCATTGATGTTCGCCTGGATGATGTCACGGATGCGCCCTCGTTCCGTGGCGATGATCGGCTCGTAGTACTCCCGGTTCTTCTCCGAACGGTTGGATTCCGTGTAGTACCGCTCCAAGCGGGAAATATCCAGCTCCTTCTGTGCGGACGCCGCGACGGGAAAGAGCGCGGAAAGCGCCAGGACACAGCCGACGATGGGGAGGATGGAGCGGCGGAACACGAGGGCGTGAGTGTAGAAGGAAGCGGGATGGATGCGCAAATAGTGTACAGCCCCTTTCACAAACCATACACTGCACATTCCCATGGATCCGCTCTACGACGACGCCATCGCGGAAGCACTCGACGCCCTCCCCTCCCGCATCCGCGAGGCGATGAAGGACGTGGTGATCATCGTCGAAGAACAACCGTCACGGCGGCCCGACGCATATCCCATCCGTCATGGCCAGGTGCTCCTGGGCCTCTACGAGGGCGTGCCGCTCACGGCGTGGGGGAGGGAGTGGAACGGCAAGCCGCCGGACAAGATCACGTTGTTCAGAGAGCCGATCGAGAAGGTGGCAGGTTCGCCGGAGAATGTCCCCCGCCTCATCCGCGAGACCCTCTGGCACGAGATCGCCCACTACTTCGGCTTCGGGCACGAAAAAATCCATGCAATGGAGAAGAGGTGGAGAACCAGAAGATCAACAGGCAACACGTAACCGCATGCCAACCGCGGCGAAGCGGGATCGTCACGCCCGATCCGATCACCACACCCTGCCGCTTCGTCGTTCTCATGCCGCGAAGCCGGGTGGCACGAGATCGCCCACTACTTCGGCTTCGGGCACGACAAGATCCACGAAATGGAAAAGAGATGGAGAAAGAAGAGAGTTGCGGAATGACATCCACTTGCATTACAGAGGGAATTCCCCATACTACCACCTTGCTCTTTGTCCTTTACCTGAACTTCAGTGTCCTTCGGGATAGAAAGGGGTAATCCCATGTTAGACAAGTTGTTTCATGTGCTGGTGTCAGTGGCATTGAACGGAATCATTGCCCTCATTGTCACCCCCCTATTGTGGCTTGTGCTGGCCATTGTGCTGTTCTTCGCGCTGATTCCCGTCAGCGTAGTAAGCACGGATGCTGCACACTTCCTGGAGTCCCTCCTTATGGAGGAATGGATGTTCAAAATCATCTATGCCATCGTGTTCTGCAACCTGATGATGGATGAGTTCAACATCCACAATCTCAAACGTTTCTTCTGGAAAAAACGTGAGAGACAAGTAGAGCAAGTACTCGAGTGACGGTTGCGTCACTTGAACAAGATCGGCAGCGGGGCTTCCCGCTGCCGGTTTTTATCGGACACTATTCCTCTCCGTGAAAACAGCAATCGTGCAATTGTTTGGCTGATATCTATCACCCTCCCCAGCACCCTTGCATCGTCGGCCTTCTTCTTGACGATGGACTGCGTCTGCGCGGAGATCGTCTCGAGCGAGGGATTGAACTCCCACGCTTCCTTGGACGGCAGTGGAGGACGAAGGGGGCGGACACCGCGAAGTGACGACGATAGGCGGTAAGAAAGCCCTCGTTGGATAATGGGGAGTAGCGGAGTACGATCCGGTCATTCCCCCCCCTCCCCCATGAAAAACTCCGTCTTCGGCGTGATGCTTGTCTCCGGCATGCTGCTCCTGGCAAGCGGCTGCGCTCCCGGTACAACGCCTCCGTCACCTGAAGCTGAGAACACGCCTCCCGTGAGCGATGCGCAGGACACGGAACAGCCGACGTCCGCGCAAGCAGGTGATACGGGGGAGTTGACGGATGACTTGTGGGTGGAGATGGCGGCGCAGGAGCTCTATCACAGCATGACGGATCCGGAAGGATGGTCGACCGGCGGCGGCCGCGAGCGGATGTTCACGCAATACGGTGTGACCCAGGCGCAGCTTGAGGCATACGGAGCGATGCTGAACAACTATCCCGAGCGCGCCATGGTCGTGGTGGGGAAAATGACTGCGCGCGCCGACGAATTGGAGAGAGAGGCGGGGGGCACGGAAGCCGCGCCGGAATGAGAGACTCCCGAAGGCACGATAGTTTCTCCCCAGGGGAGAGATACTTCCCGCTATACTCCCTGGTATGCATTGGATTGCCTACGCCCTGCTGTCCGCATTCTTTGCCGCTCTCACGGCGATCCTCGCAAAAATCGGGATCAGGGATGTGAATTCCAACCTCGCAACCGCCATACGCACGGTGGTAATTCTCCTCTTCGCGTGGGGCATCGTCTTCTACCAAGGGACCGCCAAGCAACTCTCTTCCCTCTCCCGCTTTTCCGTCCTCTTTCTCGTCCTTTCGGGACTGGCAACCGGGGCATCGTGGCTCTTCTACTTCAAAGCGCTGCAGATAGGAAAGGCTTCTCAAGTCGCACCCATTGATAAGCTCAGTATTGTCATCACCATTCTTCTCAGCGCCCTCATCCTCAAGGAACACATTTCCCTCTTGGTCCTCATCGGTGTGGTGCTGATGGCAGCGGGCGCAATCCTTGTAGGACTCGGATGAACCTCCATCGGTCTCGATGTCAATTCCTTCATCGATTGCGCGGTAATACGGGCATTTGGAATGGAACGAAACAAACCAATCGGTATACTGCAATGGTGAAAGTAAAGCCCATTCCCATAGTGATACTCGTCGGAGTTGCCGTCCTGTTCTTTTTTCCTAGTCCGGAAAGCAATTTTTTTGCATATCTTGGAACTGCCCTATTTTTTGTGCTGTTGGTTATATTTTTGCTGAAGTGGAACAGGCGGAAGAAATGAGTTGGTTATGTACGGCAATCAATCG
>CAZCWV010000001.1:21266-51099 GCA_964502425.1 uncultured Candidatus Peribacteria bacterium
GGTAATCAAACATTCCTCTTCGGGATGATGTTTGAATTCGATAGAAGGATTTTGATAGGAAGGTCATCGAGAATGCACTGTGAGACGGATGGGATCGGGGGTCAATCCTCAATGGCCTCAATGCCAAGCCGCTTGAGTTCCTCGAGACGGTCCTGCATGGCTTTGAGTTGTTCGGGGGAGTGCCCCTGCCAATGTGTGACCTCATCCGTGACCCGAAGCGGATCCCGGGAACGATAGGACTTCGTCGGATTGCCCGGAAACTTTTTGTCCGTCAGATTGGGGTCATCTTCAATCGGGCCCGTCGGTTCAACCACGTAGATTCTTCCGGTGCCTTCGCCGCGTGCCAGCTCAGCCCCCCAGGTGGCTGCATCCAACGTAGCAGTCAGATAGACGTAGGCTGCCTTCTTCCTCCTGCCGAAGTTCGAAGAATATCCAGGCTCGATCAGGTCCCCTGGCTTCAGGGCGGCCTTCGTACCATGGTAGAACCGTTGCAGATTCTGGTCGTTGATGGCTGCCATGAACCCGCCCATCGTACCATGATGAACGAAAACCGGAAAATTTGGCTTCAACTTGAGCTGGCAGCCCCACACCTTCACGGCAACTCCTCTTCCCAGAGCCCCTTTCCCTCCGTATACTTCTTTTACTTTGTCTCTGCTGGGAGACAGCGTTCTTTCCCCTCGTTCGCCCTGTCGCGTTGGAAGCGGGCTTGCCCCGCACCGACGCGAGCCCTTCGATTCATCTCAGGGTAAACAGAGCGAGCGTCTGGTGCGGGGCCCCACCCGACTCCGCTCGCTGCGGCGAGCTCCGCCGGGCGAGAAGTGGAGGTGCCTCTCGTTCTTTCTTTTCTTCCCGTTTACCTTTTCTGGCCCCATCGTCTAGCGGTTAGGACACAGGATTCTCATTCCTGTAACCGGGGTTCGATTCCCCGTGGGGCTGCCATCACGTGCGCGTGCTTCTAGATCCGTTTTTCTAAGCCAAAAAGTTGGTGTTTGAGAGACCGGAAAGTGCGGTTCCAGACCCGGTTGGTTCGGCCTCTTTTCCGCGTCCCCACTTCGAAATGACTTTCCCAAGACAGACCTTCCCCATATAGACGACGGTCATCATACGCATATCATCGGTCGGTTCAGCCAAGGAGGCCAATACGTCAAAAAACCAGCCCCCTCGGAGGCTGGCTCTAGAACGAAATGTTGTTGGTTTCTATCTTACAACGCAATATTCATACCTTCAGGAACGATGTGGAAGAGATCGAGCGCCGTTCCCGTCTGCGGGAGCACACCTGCCACATAGACGGCATTGCCGAAGAAACCGTCGATCGTATCGCCTTCCTTTGCAAAGAGCTTCTTGTCCTTCATCATCGTCGCCTCCGTGGAGCCAACGAAGACCGGACTGTAGGATTTCCCGTCCTTCACGAGCGGAGTGAGAACGGAATTTTGCATGGCATTCCGTACCTTTTCCGGCATGCCGGAGACCGGTCCCGAGTAGAACATCTTGAGGACGCCCCGATCGTCAATCATCGTCACGCGGCCTTGGCCTTGCAACACGTTCCATGTCGCGGGGGTGATGAGATGGAATGCATCGAGAACCGTGTTTGTAGGCTTGAGAACACCTCCCACGGCCATCAATGGAATCCCGAAGAAATCCTTCAGCGCATCTCCCGTCTTGGAGAAGAGTTTCTCCTCTCGCATCATCTTGGCTTCGGATGAACCGATGACCATCGCGTTATCACCGGGAACCGCTGATCCTTCCGCGATTGCGAACGAAGGATCGAGGGTGGTCATGGCAAGGAAGAGCTTGGGATTCCCTTCGGCAAAGGCGATTTTCACGGGATGTGTGGCAATAAACCGTGCCGCAACGGCCTGCGCGGCCGGAGGCGCCGACGTCAGTTCCGCCGTCTCTGCATTGGCCATGAGGGAGGAACTGAAGGAGGCGAACTGCAGGAAGACCGTAGTGAAACCGACAACCATGACGGCGGGCGCAAGCAGGGAGAACCAGTTGAGCTTCCGAGGTCTAAAGAAGCGGATGAGGAGGGAATTCGTCACCACGGAAATGGAGCTGAACGCCATCGCGAGACCCGCGAGTTCCGGTTGCAGGATGAGACCGAAGGCGACGTAGAAGACGCGCGCGGCGATGGGAATGCCGATGACGTTGTAGAAAAGCGCAAAAAACATGTTCTGCTTGATCTTGCTCATGGTCTCCTTTGCAAGTTCGAGAGCCGTGATGACGTCGCGGAGGTCGTTCTTGATAATCACGATGCCGCCCGTCTCCATCGCCACGTCCGTGCCGGAGCCCATGGCGATGCCCACGTTCGCTTGCGCGAGGGCGGGAGCGTCATTGACGCCATCACCCACCATGGCCACCTTCTTGCCCGTTTCCTGCAGCTTCTTGACCTCATTGGCCTTGTCTTCCGGCAGCACTTCCGCGAGTACGTTGGTAATGCCGATCTGCTTCGCGATCGCTTTGGCGGTACGCTCGTTGTCCCCCGTGATCATGTAGGTATCGATGCCCATCTTCCGGAGTACATCAATGGCCTCTTTCGTCGTCTCTTTCACGGTATCCGCAACGGCGATGATGCCGAGGAGTTCCTTCTCAGTAGCCAGGATCATGGCGGTCTTGCCCTGTTCCTCAAGCTTTGCCATCTTGCGCTCCGCCCGTCCCAGTTCCACGCCCACCACCTCGGAGACAAGTTTGCGGTTGCCGAAGAAGTACTTGGTTTGCTCGATGGTGCCTTCAATCCCATGGCCGGGGATGGCCTTGAAGTGGTCCACCTCGAGCAGATCCAAACCCTCCTCCTGTGCATGATTGTAAATTGCCTCAGCAAGGGGATGTTCGGAACTCCGCTCCAGGCTTGCAGCGATGAGGAGGACATCATCCTCATCGGTACCGAACCCCACCACGTCCGTTACCACCGGCTTTCCGTTCGTGAGGGTCCCCGTCTTATCGAATACGATGACGTTGATCTTGTTCGCGGCTTCCAACGGTTCACCGCCCTTGATCAAAATGCCCTTCTCCGCGCCCTTGCCTGTCCCCACCATGATGGCGGTAGGCGTGGCGAGGCCGAGCGCACATGGGCAGGCAATGACGATGACAGCCGTAAATGCCATGAGCGCGAAGGAGAGGCTGGCGCCGAAGACGAAGAACCAAAGCGCGAACGTCAGGATGGCGCCGAGAATCACCGCAGGGACAAAATAGGCGGAAATGCGGTCTGCAAAACCCTGAATGGGCGCCTTGCTGCCCTGCGCTTCCTCCACCACGCGGATGATTTGGGCGAGCATCGTTTCATTACCCACGCGCTCGGCCGTGTACTCAAAGCTGCCGACCTTGTTCAGCGTGGCGCCGATGACCCGATCCCCCACATTCTTCTCCACAGGGATACTCTCGCCCGTGAGCATGGATTCATCCACCGACGAATGCCCCTTGAGTACCGTGCCATCTACCGGAAGGGTTTCCCCGGGTCGTACGACGATCGTGTCGCCCGCCACGACCTGATCCACCGGAATGTCGATAGTCTCGCCCTCCCGCACCACTCTCGCGGACTTCGCCTGCAGGCTCATAAGTTTACGGATGGCATCCGATACTTGCCCCTTTGCTTTCACCTCCAGCCATTTCCCCAGGATCACGAAGGTGATGAGGAATGCAGCGGTTTCGAAGTACAACTCGGGAACCTTGACGCCATTGATGCCAAGCACCGTGCTGTTCCGGACAATGAAGAGCGCATAGTTCACGACGCTATAGATGTACGCCGTGGACGTGCCAATGGCGATGAGGCTGTCCATGTTAAAGGTCTTCATCTTCAAGCTGGACCAGAATCCCCTGTAGAACCCCGCGCCGATAATGAGCTGAACGGGTGTGGTGAGAATGAAGGAAGCGATGCCGAAATACGGCGGCAGCAATCCGGCCCCGGGCAACCATTGGAAGAAGTCTAGGAGCATGAAGTAGAGCAGGGGGGCGCTGAGGACGAAGCTCCAAAGGAATTTTCGACGGTAGTTGCGGATCTCTGCGTCCCTCTTCTTCCGGTCGAACTCTTTGTCCTGCTCGTCTACCATTTCCGCGCCGTAGCCCGCCTTCTTTACCGCTGCAATGAGCGCGGGGACGTCGGCGGCGGAGGGGTCGAAGAGAATAGAGGCCTTCTCGGCTGCGAAGTTCACGTTCGCCTGTTTAACGCCCGGAACTTTCTTGATGGAGCGTTCGATCAGCGTTGCGCACGAGGAACAGTGCATTCCGAGGAGGTACAGGGATGCGCGTTGGGGTTGATTGGAATGTGAAGATGGGACGGATGATACAGACGGAGCAGTTGCAGGAGCGGATGGGCCCGACGCCAGTTGCCTCGCTCCCTGCTTCCCATTCCCAAGCATTTCAAAGAGCGTTGTGAAGTTAAGGGATTTCGCCAGCTGGTCCAACAGGGCTTTTGCGCTCTTCTCATCCTCAGGGACCCGGAATTCCGCATTGTTCTTCTTCGTGATCTTCCCCTCGAAATACGGCTTCCCGTTGGTATCTTCCAGCACTTTTCCCTCCGCCTCTACGGTGGTCTGTAGATTGATCTTGAACGGCTTCCCCGCGGGAACCGTTTTCTTCTGCACGGTCATGGCTTCGCCGGATGGAACATCGCCAGGCTCTTCCTCGCCTCTCTCCAATTCCGCGGAATATCCGGCACGCACGACGGCATCAACAACTTCGCGGGACGTGACCGAAGGGTCAGCAGTGACGCGTGCTAAACCCGTTTTCACGTTGATCGAAGCGCCGATGACGCCTTTCACGTCATCAAGCTCGCGCCGGATGAGCTTAGAGCATGACTCGCACGACATGCCATTGATCTTGAGACGGTATTCCTTGTCCATGGGAAGGGGGAGAAGAGGGATGGTGAATATACCTGTACCTATGGTATAGGTACAGGCCCCGGACAGTCAAGAGCGGGTTTTCCGCTTCCCTCTACCAATATCCACTAACGTAGGAACAGATGCGAAATGCATTCCGCTGAAGTCGTAAGCCAAACATCTCTACCACTCCCATGCAGCTTCAACATTATTGCGAATAATCATCCTTGGGGAGGCCGCCTCCGCATCCGCAACCTCCTCCTCCCGCGCCACAGGTACCGCCGCCGCCTGCCGTAGAGGGTGCCGCGTCCTGTTGGTTCCCTCCGCCCTGTACGACTTGCGCTTGCTGCGCCGACGGAGCGGGGCTCCATCCGGATACCAGGAAGAGACCGGCTACGATCGCCACGCTCCAGAAGATGGACTCAGCTTTCGGCATCGACGAGATCATACCTCCACCAGAGGTACGGCTCAAGAGACAACGCATTGACTCCTCCCAGAGGAGGAACCCCCGCGTTATTTATTGGCGAGGCGCGAGACGGCGAGGATCTCCATGATCATTTGCTGCTTCTTCGCGGGGCTGCTGGAATCCACGGCATTGCTGAAGCAAGACTTGAGATGGCCCTCCATGAGGAGCTTATGGACGCCCTTCAGGAGACCCATGGCGGCAAGGTTCTGCTGCATGATGTCGATGCAGTACTCGTCATGTTCGACCATGTCGATGAGCTTCTTGAGCAAACTGTGTGCCTTCTTGAGGCCAATAACGGTCTTGGCTTTCTGGTCATTCATAACAGGAGAGGTAAGGGGAAGTACCTACCACCCAGGATAGGGGTATTCGCCCTTGGGCGCAAGCATCATTGCGCACAATGCGGATGCCCGTATGAGAACCCGCATTGTGGCGATGTTTCGCTCGGTTAGGCGGATTGAACGCGGTACTCGGGCCCGAGTCCCGCGATGGCATTGGACCAGTCCGCCAGGTTGAACCCATCCCCGTAGTCGAGGGTGACCTTCTTGCTCTGGATGTCGACGCTGATATCCGTGATCGCCGGGAAATCCCCGCTGACATCGCGGATGAGCATTTCGCAGGCATGACAATGGATGCCGGGGATGGTGATGGTGGTGCGCATGGGAGAGGGAGGGGAAAGGATGGAAAGGGGTCAGGAAATGGCAAAGACTTTGAATTTGTGGCTGCGGTGTTCGAGGAGTGCAATCCAGGAACGCACATTGAATTCTTCCGTATGCTGGAGAGAGACACGGTGCGAAAGGATATCGACTTCCACAGTCCGGATTTGCGGAAAGAGCGAACTGATTCCTGCGATGAGGCGCTTGCAGGAGTCACAGCAGATGCCGGGGATGGAGAGTATGGTACGCATGAGGAGGGGGGAAAGGGTCAAACAGGCGGCGTTTGCATCCACAAGCCGAAACCGTACCCTACGATGATACCCATGAGGCCGATGGATACGCCGAACCAGATATTCCCGGACGTTGAAGGCGCAGGCGGCAGTACGGGGGACGAATGACGTGATGCAGGGCCGGATTGCCACTGGATGGAGGCCATGGGAATAAGGGGGAGAGGGTAGGGGTGGGGTCAGATGACATTGAAGGAACCACGCACCATACCCATCGAACAGCTGAAGGCCAGCCGACCGGGCTTGCTGGGCGCAGCGAACTCAATCACATTCGATCCGCTTTCGAGGACCTTGGAAACGTTGAGGGAAGGAATGACGAGGCCGCGGGTACATCCGCCCGCTTCTGTACCGTCCACGGTCCAGCGCACCGGCACGCCTGCCTTGATGGTAATGACGCTCGGCTCATACCCATATCCGGTGACACGCATGGAGACTTCTTGCACGCCGTTGACGATGGATGGGGCAGTCCCCGTATTCGCCGCCGGGGTACCGCTCCCGTCGTTCTGGACTTCGGGTGGGATGAGGGAGGCAAGAGCACCGCCCACATCAAATCCTGTGAGCGCCAGTGCGCTATTGAGGTTGAAGATGGATAAGACAAGCACAAGGGTCCCCGCGAAGCGCAGAAACAGGCGGGAGGACCTGCCAGACGCCGTGGAGGAGATGGCCGAAATGCCCAGGAGCGCCGGAGCGGTGCCGAGTGCGAAGATGAACATCGTCAGGGCACCTGTCCAGAAATTGCCCGAGGCTAATGCCACGAGCTGCAGCGATTGCGTGAAGCCGCAGGGAAGGAAAAACGTCATGGCGCCCAGGGCAAAGGGCGCGAGCGGATGCCTATTCTCCGCCAGGTCATGGATCCAATGCGAGAGCGCCTTGGGCGGTTTTATGCCGAATGCCCCCTTCGGAAGGATCTTGAGGATCGAGAGCGCGATACTGAGCATCACGAACGCGATGAAGATATTCAGGAAGCCCGTCATCTTCGGCGTCAGCGTGATGGATTGCCCGATGAGGCCCACGACGCCCCCGAGGATGAAGTAGGAAGCCAGCCGCCCGACATTGAACTGGAGCAGTGGCAGGAATTTTTGCCAGCGCGTTTGGGAATGGTTCACCTCGTTGTACTTCGCAGCGGCGGCAAGGAGCAAACCTCCTGTCACTGCAAGGCAGCTGGAAGCACCCGCCACGATGCCGATGAGAAAGATGCCGCCCCACGAGACTGCGCCCGAAGCGGATGGCGCGAGGGAGACGAGGTCAAAAGCGGAGAGGATCTTGAAAAGCGCGATGATGATGATGAGCGCGCCGCCGATTTCCATCCATTTTTTGCCAGGTTTCTCCGCGTCGGATTGCTGCTCCACTCCTTCCTCTTCCGCGGTCTCCTCAAGGGAAAGGAAGCGATAGCCTTCGCTCTGGACAGCCTGTTCGACGACACGCTCATCCGGTGTGCCTTGGTAGTAGAGCCTCAGTGCATTCTCGCCCGTCGAGACGAGGGAACTGCTGCGGATGCCGGGAATGCCCTTCAGTCTGTGGCGCAGGGCTTGGTCGTCTCGTGCGGGCAGGCCGGTGAAACGGAGAAGCAGGGCTCCCCGCCTGGAAACGGGTGCGGAGGGAGAATCGGCATCGACGGGCTCTTCCTTGGAAAGGCTGTAACCCGCCGCCTTCACGATCGCGCTGATGTCGTCGAAGGAGGGAGGCGAGGCGTCATCGGCGGTGAGCTTGGCGATGCCCGTCCGATAGTTGACGGAAATAGACTTCATCCCCTTGAGGCCGCGCAGCTTGCGCTCAAGAAGGATTTCGCAGCTACCGCAATGCATGCCGATAATGCGAACGGTCGCATGGACTTCGTTGGTGGGGGTATTCGACATGGGAAAGAAAGGGGAAACGAAACAAAATCCGCAGGACTCGTTTGCGGCTTCTATTCTTTCCCTATTCCCGACGAACGACGCTGAAAAAGATATCGGGGGGAGCGTGTGGAACTTCCGATGCAACAGCCATTTGGATGTTGAAATCAACCAGAAGCGACGCACCGATGTGTGCAGGCAGCGAAGATGCAGCGAAAAGTGAAAGCAGGTTTGAGGAAAGAGCGCCGTCTTCTGCGGCAGAAGGAATAAAGCAGGAACCGTCTACACACGGCGTACTCTCCTGTGCACAGATCCCTGGCGTCACGGAAGACGGCCCCGACAGGGCCGCCGCCGCGCATGCCTCTTCATGGGCCATGGCCCCGGCGTCCGCCTTCGCGTATGCCATCGTGCACAGACTGGAGAACACAACGGAGATGCCGAAGACGGAGAGGACAAACCGGCGCATAT
Source organism: uncultured Candidatus Peribacteria bacterium (assembly GCA_964502425.1). Lineage (GTDB taxonomy): Bacteria > Patescibacteriota > Gracilibacteria > Peribacterales > Peribacteraceae > CAIKAD01. The sequence goes on from CAZCWV010000001.1 coordinate 29,784, forward strand.
CCCCACAATGATACCCGCACGGGAGGTACAGGTAAACTGATTTTTGTAGATCTGTATTTTTCAGCTGCTGCTAGAGGAAAAACAGCTGTAATATTGTGTGGTCAAAGCATGCATGTGGCAATTTCTTTCCCTGGTCAGATGTGGGATCATCGCATCGTGCGGTTCCCTCGCATCGCCGCCATCGGCTTCCTTTGCACCCTGGTGCTCACCAGCTGTTCCACCGTGGATACCACGGGAATCTCCCCGCAATCGAGCAAGGAGCCGGATCCGAAGAGCAATGCCGCCTCTTCCATTCTTGTGCGGGAATATGGCGACCTTCAATGTCCCGCATGCCGCACGGCGGAAATAGAAATCGTGCAGCCGCTCGTGAAGGAGCTGGGCTCCAAGATCCGCCTTGAATTCAAGCAATTCCCGCTGCTGACGACCCACCAGTATGCGATGGCGGCGGCGGAGGCGAGCGAATGCGCGGCCGATCAGGGCGCATTCTGGCCCTTCCTCAAGACGGCGTATGAGAAGCAGGCGGACCTCAATGCATCGGCTCTCCGCAAGTGGGCGCGGGAACTCGGGCTCGACATGGATCTCTTCGATCGCTGTACGAAATCCCATATCAAGAAGAAGGCGATTCTTTCGGAGTTCGAGGAAGGAAGAAAACTCGGCGTAAGCGGCACGCCGACGTTCTTCGTGAACGGACAGAAGGTACCGAATGATTTAACGGAGCTCCGTGCGGCTATCCAATCGGCGGAGGGCAGCCGGCCAAACATCAAGCTGTAACGCCTCCGGCCGCCCCCCGCCCGATGAGGGACGGCTCCACGCGCTTCAGCAGGACGGCATTCGTGGCGACGATGATGGAGGAAACGGACATGAGGAGCGCGGAAACTTCCGGCGCGAGCGCAATGCGGAAGGCGGGGTACAAGACACCTGCCGCGACGGGAATGGCAAGGACGTTATAGAACGCCGCCCAGAAGAGGTTCTGTTTCATCTTCCGCACCGTCGCCTTGCTGAGAATGATGGCAGAGAGGATATCCGCAGGATCGGACTTCATGAGCACGATGTCCGCCGTCTCCATGGCCACGTCCGTCCCCGCGCCGATGGCAATGCCGATATCCGCCTGCGCGAGCGCCGGAGCGTCATTGATCCCGTCGCCAACCATCCCGACGAACTTCCCTTCCTGCTGCAGTTTCTTCACCTGCTCCGCCTTGTGCTCGGGGAGTACCTGAGAGAAGACGCGCTCGATCCCAAGCTCCCTCGCAACCGCCTCGGCAACGTCCTTATGGTCGCCCGTCATCATCACCGGCTGGATGCCGATGGCCTTGAGTCCCTCGATGGCTTTCCTGGCACTCGGGCGCGGCGTGTCGGCGGCGGCGATGATGCCCTTGAGCCTCCCGTCCACAGCGAGCAGGCTGAATGTCTTCCCTGCCAACCGTTGCATCGCCTCCCGTCCGGCGGACGTGTCTACGCTGTTGTCCCTGAGGAGCTTCTCCGTCCCCACGAGGACCTTCTTCCCCTCGACGATAGCCCGGAGGCCGTGCCCTGCGACCGATGCGAAATCCGCGATGGCAGCCGGGCTGATGTTCCGGCGTTTCGCCTCGTCCACGATGGCAGCCGCAAGCGGATGGTTCGACCCGCTCTCAACACCAGCTTCGAAGCGGAGCACGTCTTCCTCCATGAAGCCGTCGAATGGGACAATGGCCGTGACTTTCGGCTTGCCCTCCGTAAGCGTCCCCGTCTTATCGAGGATGATGGCAGTGAGACGGGAAGTGTTCTCCAGCGTCGCCGCGTCCTTGATGAGGATGTTGTGCTTGGCGCCGATTCCCGTGCCCACGGCCACGGCAGTGGGAGTGGCAAGTCCGAGGGCATCAGGGCACGCGATGACGACGGCAGAGATGGCGAACGTTAGGGACGTAATGATGGTGGCATTGCCAAAGACATACCAGCCAAAGAACGTCAGGAGCCCCGAACCGACTGCGACGATGACGAGGATGGCCGCTGCCTTGTCCGCGATGCGCTGCCCCGGTGCCTTGGAGTTTTGCGCCGTTTCGACCATTTTGATGATCTGCGCGAGCACCGTTTCCGCACCTACTTGCGTCGCCTTGAACTTCACAAGCCCCGTCTGGTTTACCGAGCCGCCCACGACCCTCGCGCCCTTTTCTTTGGAAACAGGCAAGGACTCGCCGGTGACGAGGGATTCATCAATGGATGTCTGCCCTTCTATTACTTCCCCGTCCACGGGAACCTTGTCGCCTGGCTTGAGCACAACGACATCCCCTTTGATGATCTCGCTGCTTGGGACCGTCACCTCTTTCCCGTCCCGGATCACCGTCGCCTGCGGCGGGATCAAGTTGAAGAGGGCACGGAGCGCTTCTGATGTGCCTCTGCGCGACTTCATCTCCATCCAATGTCCGAAGAGGACGAACGTGACGAGCATTGCGGCCGCGTCGAAGAACGTCTCTCCACCGACCGTGATCATGAGGATGATGCTCCCAAGATAGGCAGCGAGAACACCCGTGGCGATGAGGACGGACATGTTCAACTTCCGCGACTTCAGGGAATAGTACGTTCCCGTAATGAAGATTGACCCTGCCCAGAGGACGACGGGCGTCGTGAGGGAGAGAAGAAGCCAATGGACAGGAATCGGCGACGGCACCCGCAACCTGAAGATCTTCTCGCCCAGGGGCGAGTAAACGACGATGGGAATCGTCAAAATCAATGCAATCCAGAACCGCCGTCGCATATCGGCTTCCATCTGCTTCGCCATGCGCGGATCCGTCATCGCGGCTTCGTGGTCGTGATGGCTCCCGCCTTCGCCAAGGCCATGGTGGGCGGGCATGTTGGACATGTCATGGCCTTCGTGCTTCGCGTGGGCGTCATGCTTCTCGTGGGACATATGTCCCGTGTGCTCCTGCATCTTATATTCATACTGCTTCGCCTCCATGTCGCACCCGGAAGTGACACAGAGTTCCTCCGCGGCACAGCTCATGCATGCCTTGCCGCACGGGCAATGCGCTTTCGATGGATTGTCTGCCATGTCGTGGGCGGCATGTTCATGCATGCCAACCATCCTAGCGCTTTTTGCAGTGGTGCAAACAGAAACCCAGCGCCGCTCCCCCAATCAGTCCCCACGCGCCGCTCACGACGGTGCCCACGATGAGCGTGACGATGTTCTGGCCCACGAATCCCGCTCCCAGCAGGAACACGCGCAGGGACGTGAGGTGGAATTCCTGCAGGGTCGGGTCCCGCAGGAGGAATCCCCAGAAGAAACAGAGGATGAAAGCGGCGGCACCGAGGGCCGCCAGTGTGCGCGCCCAGAGGGCGGGGGAAGGTTCGACGGTCATGGAAGAAGAGGGGAAGGGATAATCAGATGATCGTGGGGAAGAGTATCCCGATGACGAAGAAAACGACACTCATAGCCACAAGAGAACCCACCTCCATGGCGATGTGCTGGAAAGGGAAGGACGCATGGCCGCCATGGCGCTTCTTCAGCCGCTTGTACCAAAGCGCCGCGGCGAAGAACGCGATGCTCCCCGCGACGATGCCGACGAGCAGCCGGTCTATCCCCCAGAGGGTATTGAAGTACTGCCCGATGAGCCCCGCAGAAGAGAAGGGAACGAGGAACAGCGCGTACGAAAGGACGGTGATGAGGAGAATCCGGCCGGGAAAGCGGATATTCCTGCGGTTGAGCACGTTGATGAGCCACCCCGTGGAGGAGACGATGAACCCTCCGATCCAGATGCCCGTGACGAGGTCGTCCACCTTCAGATAACGCGCCAAACCCAGTCCCGCACCCACGGTGAGCGTGCATACCGGGCACATCGCGGAGGCGCGTGCGGGAAGAAGACCCAGAAAGCCGAAGCCAGAGAGGATTCCGAGGGCGCGTTTGAGCATAACGGCTCTTGATCGTAAAACCTATACCTATGGTACAGGTATATGTGCAGTATGCAACTTCCTCTTCGGTCAGTAACTACCGGTCATGGCCGGTAGCTTGAGAAAAGCCCCCTACAAAGGGTTGGCTAAAGAGACTCTGGGCTACCACCGGCTGTGATGATCAGTCCCAACGGAGATCCAACTGAAGCCCATCATAGAACTGGTCGTTCTTCCATTGATCTTGGATGTATTTCTTGATGGTGTCCTCATCGATCCCGACGGTGCTCACAGTATTCTCTTGACCAGAAGCTCTTCTCGCAAATGGTTCTCCTCTTCTTGGAAAAAGTGTCAAATTCAAAAGGAAAAGAGTATACTGAAGGTTACGATTAACACGCATACTCCCACTGCTCTATGGTCGAACTCCCTTCTGTTTTCTGCCTGACATCCACCCAGGGCGGTTTTCTGCGGTCGAAGTTTTGCACAGGAATACTGCCTTTGCTGCTGGTCGTTTCAGTGGCCGTTCCGTTCGTTTCTTCGGTGTATGCCGCAACAACGCCTGATCTTGGAGCGGCGGCATCCTATGCCATTCTTGCCGGTACCTACACCAACACGTCGGCGGCAACCACGGTCACTGGAGATATCGGATTCACCACGGCCCCGGCCCAAGCCCCCTTGGGCTTGCATCCGAACTACGGAGCAGCCGCTCCCACCCCAACGGCAAGAACGGACGCAGCCAGTGCTTTGGTTGATCTCAATAATCAGGCCCCATGCACGTTTGATTTTGCGAGCGGAGCGATTGATCTCGCCACTGACACCACGCACGGTCCGGTCGGAGTGTATACACCGGGAATATATTGCACGAACGGTGCGGGCGCCGCATCCATTGGCACAACGGGAATCACGCTCAGTACCCCCGGAACGTATGTCTTCCGGATCAATGGTGCACTTACTTCCGTAGACAACTCTGTGGTTACTTTGGGCGCTGGCGTATCGGCGTGCGATGTGTTTTGGGCTCCCACGGCCGCGACAACTCTTGGCGCGACCACCATATTCAAAGGAACGATCATTGATAATGCGAATGCTATCACCGTGGGCGCCAACACCACATGGACAGGAAGAGCCTTGTCATTGGGGGCCGGAGTGGTAACGACCGGAAGCACGGACACCATTACCGCACCCACATGCACCGCAGCATCTTCGTCGTCATCCTCAGCACCTGCCTCGTCTTCTTCCTCATCGTCATCCTCAGCACCTGCCTCGTCTTCTTCCTCATCGTCATCCGTATCATCGTCATCGGCTGCACCGAAAGACAATACAGCATCACGACGCCCCATCATCAGCGTGACAAAAATACCAAGTCCACTGGCATTGCCCGGACCGGGATCAGTAACCTATACCTATGAAGTGTCGAACCCGGGACGGTATACGATGAACCATATCACGCTTACCGACAACAAGTGCGGCACCGTGGACTATATTTCCGGTGATCGCAACAATGATTCACTGCTGCAAGCCAGCGAAGTATGGACGTACCGCTGCACGACTTGGCTGTTAGAAGACACCAACAACCAAGCCACTGCGACGGGATATGCCAACAGTCTGCCTGCAAACGATATCGCCTATGCCACTGTTCGTGTGGGCACAGTGCTCCCGCCACCCTTGATCCACGTCGTGAAAATACCGAATCTGTTCCTTCTGCCCTTTCGCGGAGGAACAGTGAAGTATACCTATAAGGTGAGCAATCCTGGAATAGTCGCGCTGCATTACGTGCAAGTGACCGACGACGAGTGCAGTACCGTGAACTTTATTTCCGGCGACACCAACGGTGACAACCTCCTTGATACAAACGAAACGTGGACCTATACCTGCCAGGCAAACCTTGGATTAACGACGACAAACACCGTCACAGCTACGGGGAATGCTAATAATGAGACGGCTACAGACATAGCATTCGCCTCAGTTGTTGTTGCCCCTCGTCCTGCTGTCGCCCCTTCGGTCGTTCAGTTTCGCCCATTGGTTCCCACTCCATCGCCTGTCCCGACGCCTGCGGTGCCACTTCTGCCGAATACGGGTGTTGGTCCTGATGCAACAAGCATTCTATGGGAAATCATCGCGTCTGGCGTGCTCGTGGCACTCTCATTCTTATTCGCTGCAACCTATGCAAAACGTCTTTTGTCGTCAAAGAAAACACGGGTATGAACCCCAGAGCAGGACGGCATGAGGGCACTATAACTCCTTCCAGGGGTAGTTTCTGCTCAAAGGGGAGAGTCATTATTATGAAACCACTTCTAGCTATTGTAGGATAAGGGGGGTATAATGAAGTTTACAATTACACAAATACCCACGCATTCTATGGTCAGACTCTCCTGCGGTTCGTGCATGATCTCTGCTCAGGAGAGATCGATGCGGTCGGCGTTCTACGTATTCTTCCTGGGCATCGCGATGGCGGTCTCCGGATTGCCGATCGCACATGCCGCAACGGCGCCCACCCTTGGGGTAGCGTCCACGTATGCGGTCTTTGGCAAGGCAGGCGTCACGAATGACTCCGCCGTCGGAACGACCCATATCTGGGGGAATGCCGGTGCCGATGCCACCAACGTCACGAACTTGAATGATGCAACGCAGGTCGATGGCGTGATCAACAGCGGCGCAGGCGTCGAGGCCGCCATCCTGACCGCCTATGGCCAATTGGCAGCCCAAGGCGTTGATGCGTCACTCGATCTGGCCGGAACGAACACCGTGACGCCAGGCGTCTACGATATCGGTGCGACCACGCTCAACGGCACCCTCACGCTCAATGGCGATGGCATCTATATCTTCCGCAGCACGTCCAGCATCTCCACATCCGGGCCTGCCGTCGTGAGTTTGACGAACGGCGCTACAGCCTGCAACGTGTATTGGCAGATCCCCACCGCCATGACGATTGGAGCCGGCTCACAGATTGTTGGAACGATCATCACGAATACCGAACTCATCTCGCTTGCCGCCGGGGCGACCCTGCAAGGCCGTGCCTTGTCGCGCATCGCGCAAGTGACGTTGGACAGCAACCAAATCACCGAACCGACATGTGTCACCGCCGAAGTCGCCGTGGCAACCGGAGGCCACCGAGCAATGCGACGTCCGATCATCAGCGTCAAAAAGGTACCGATTCCACTCGCATTGCCCGGTCCGGGATCGGTCACGTATCAGTATGAAGTCTCAAACCCAGGCAATTACCCGATGACCGATGTCACGCTCGCCGATGACAAATGCGACAATGTCATGTTCGATTCCGGCGATACCAACAAGGACGCCATACTCCAAGTGAATGAAACATGGCACTACCACTGTACGACTTCTCTCACACAAGACACCTATAACGCAGCCACGGCGGTCGGCTTTGCCAACGGCCTCCCTGCCACGGATATCGCCTATGCGACCGTCCGCGTCGGCACGCTGCTTCCGCCTCCTCTCATCCACGTTATCAAGACGCCGAGTCTCTACCTTCTGCCGTTCGGCGGGGGAAAGGTGACGTACACCTATAAAGTAAGCAACCCCGGCGTGGTCGCGTTGCACAACGTGCAAGTCAGCGATAACCGGTGTGATGCCGTGAACTACGCTTCCGGCGACGCGAATGGCGACAACATCCTTGGTGTCAGCGAGACGTGGACTTACATGTGCAAGACGGATCTTGAGCTGACGACGATCAACACTGTGACGGCCGCGGGCAGCGCCAACAACCAAACGGCTACCGACGTCGCGTTTGCGACTGTCACCGTTGCCCCGCGTCCTGCCGTGATTGCTGCGCCAACCTTCCACTCAGCGCCTCCTGCTGCACCGGTCTTCCACTCAGCGCCTCCTGTTGCTCCAACGCCTGAAGTGCCGTTTCTCCCGAATACGGGAGCCGGTCCCGATATGGCAGGCATGTCGTGGACGATCATGGCTTCTGGCCTGCTCATGACACTCTCCGTGCTGCTTGCAGCCTACGAAGCAAAACGTCTCTTGTCTTCCAGGAAAGGATAGCGACCCCGGAAAGCCCCGGGAATACACCCCTCGGGGATTTCATTTCTCCCGCATCGTATGCGTGCAAAAAAAACATTTTCTCGGGTGCCGATGCTCATCGCCATTGCGGGATACGCCTCCTCTTTGCTGGTTTTTCAAGTGGCTCTTCAGTCGGTAGATGCCGCCCAGCCGCGGCAGGCTACGAATTTCCTTTCGCAACCACGCCAGGCGCCAGGCCTCCCCGTACGTCTGAAGATTCCGAGCATCAAGGTGGATGCCGCCGTTGAGTCCGTTGGCATGACGACGAAGGGGGCGATGGACGTGCCGAAAGACCCCGACAATGTGGGATGGTACAGTCTCGGGGTGCGTCCCGGGGGGAAAGGCAACGCCGTGCTTGCCGGGCACCTGGATTGGTATAAAGGAAAAACGGCGGTGTTCCAGAATCTGAAAAACCTGCGCAAGGGGGATCTCCTCTCCATCGAGACGGACAAAGGCAAATTTCTTCCATTTGTGGTGCGGGAAATTCATTCCTATGACCCGAATGAAATCGTTCCGGAAGTCTTCCAGAAGAGCGATGGGAGCCATCTGAATCTTGTGACATGCGGCGGTCTCTGGGACAAGCAGCGAAAAATCTATCGGGAGCGTCTCGTCATATTTACCGATGCCGTCATCCCGCAATCGTAATCCCTGCTTGAGAAAGTCTTCGGGCTGCCACATTTTCGGGAACTCACATGACCACCGCGCGTCCATCCCTTATACTGACCCTATGCAAAAAATTCACGTCGAACAGCACAGTACCGCCGGGGGCATGTGGTTCGCCCTCTGGCTCTTCACCATCGGCTTCCTGCACCTGGGCTTCTGGAAAGGCGTGTTCGCGCTCCTGCTGTGGCCGTACTACCTCGGCGTCGCGCTGAGCGGGATGCTGCAGTAGAGAAACGTGATGGAGGCAGCGAGTGTCAGAACCTTGATCATCAATGATGGTACCCGCTCCCTCTCTGGATTTCCAGTGCACGGTAGACTTGCTCCAGGAGAATCAGGCGCGCCATCTCGTGGGTGTAGGTCATGTCCGAGAGCTTCACGACGGCCTTGGCGCCCTTGCGGACCTCCTCCGTGAGCCCGTACGCGCCGCCGATGACGAACGTCGCGGGCGTGCCGCTATCGAAGCACTGGGAGAGGAGGAGGGCAAACTCCCGCGAGGTCATCCGTTCCCCCTTCTCATCCAGGACGATCACGTCGCCCTTCTGCTTCCCCATGGCCGCGAGGAGCCGCGAGGATTCATCCCCACACTGCCGTCCGGCATCCTTCTCCCTGCTCGGGGGCAACTCCCGGATCTCCACCCGCGCGTGATGCTTGAGCCGATGAAGAAAATCCTCGCACCCTTCGGCGATCCAGCCGCCGTGCAGTTTGCCGACGCAGAGGAGAGTGAGGCGGTGCATGGAAGGGAGTGTACAGCAGTCGATGTCTTCCCCCTCCTCCGCTCGCCTCGCCTCCTCCCTCTACCCTAACCCTTCCCCCGATGGGGGAAGGGGATGTGTGTGTTTTTGTCTTCCACCATGACGTCCTTCGCCTCGTCCAAGACTCTGCTCATCATTATTGGACATACTTTCGTATGGGATAACGCCTCTCCCCCTCCGGGGGAGAGGGGGGAGAGAGGGAACAAGCGGGGAAGGAGTAGGGCGAGAGGGAAAATCACTTCCTCTGCAACAACGCCACCGTCTCGATATGCGCCGTATGCGGGAACAGGTCCACCGGCTGCACCGTCCGCAACTCGTAGCCCGCCTTGAGGAACTCCGCCAAGTCGCGCGCGAAGGTGGACGTGTTGCACGAGACGTAGACGATCTTGTTCGGCTTGTGGGCCACTACGGCCTCCCGCGCGGCGGGATGCAGGCCGGGGCGGGGAGGATCCACAATAACCGTCGTGAAGGCGTACTTGCCACCCGCCTTGAGCTGGTGATGGAGGACCTGCTCCGTCTTCCCCTTATAGAAGCTGATGTTCCCAATGCGGTTCTTGCCCGCGCTCCGGAGCGCGTCCTCCACGGCGGAGGGATGGCTCTCCACGCCCACGACCTTCTGGCAGAACCGCGCCAGGTACTGCCCAATCGTTCCCATGCCGCAGTACGCGTCCAGCACGGTGTCTCTGCCCGTCAGCTCGGCGGCATCCGCGATGGCGCGGTAGAGCTTCTCGGCGCCCAGGGTGTTGGTCTGGAAGAAGGAGAAAGGGGAGATCTCGAACGTGAGGTCGAAGAGCCGCTCGGAAATCGTCCCCTTGCCGAAGAGCGTGTGGACCTTGGGGAAGTCCGGACGATCGTGGAGGCCCATGTGCTCCACCACGAGGAGCGACGCCATCTGCGGGCGCCCCGCAAAGGCACGGATGAATGCCTGGAAGAGCGGCTCCAGTTCCTTCTTCCTCGCTTGGAGAAGGAAACAGAGCATCTGCTCCCCCGTGTGGACACCGCGGCGGAGGATGAGAGTGCGGAGCATTCCTTTCTGGGTCTTGGGGTTGTAGACCGGCAGCCCCGTCTCCTGCATGAAGCGGCGCACGGTGGAGAGGAGCATGGGGAGCTGCTCGTCGTAGAGGTGGCACTCGGTGATGGGGAACACGGTGGACCACTGGCCGGGCTTGTGGAGGCCGATGGTGGGGTTCTCATCGAAGAACACCTTCCGGCCGTTCCCCTGCTCGGACCGCATGGATTCATACCCGAAGGAGAGTTCCATTTTGTTGCGGTAGTGGAACACCTGGGGACTGGGGACAATGTTCAGCACCCGCCCCGGGAGGTTCTTCCGCTCGGCCTCGGGGATGGGAGTGAGGTGGAGGAGCGTCTCGCGGACAATCTCCTCCTTGTACGCAATCTGCTTGTCGTAGGGGATGTTCTGCCACACGCATCCCCCGCAGTCGTGGAAGTGGGGGCAGCGAGCAGGGATCTCATCCTTGGCCTTGCGGATAATCTTGCGCACCTTGGCCTCCGCGTAGGAGTCTTTGAGTTTGGTAATGACGATCTCCAGCATCTGGCCGGGGATGGAGTCGGGGATGAAGACGGGAAGGGTACCCACATGGGCAAGCCCGGATCCCCCAAACGTGAGCTTTTCCACGGTTACCTGATGCGCCTGTCCTGTTGTGACGGCCTGGGAAGGTATTGACATCTAATTAATAATATAGTATAAATATCACCTTTTTTGTCCCTGATGAAAACCTCGTACCTCCTCCGATTCGGCCTCATAACGATGCTTGCAGCGGGAGCATTCCTGCCGCAAAGCGTAGCACAGAGGCATATTTCCGCAAGAGGAACCGGAACGGGCGCTCTGACGCATTCCACAACGACCAATGGCATTATTGCACTGGTGAAAACCGACAAGGAGACCGTCCTGTCCTCCAAAACCATCAAAAGCACCCTCCACCCCTCCCATGCCAAGGTTATAGAGGAAATTGGCAGCTACTTGCCCTCTTCTTGTCAGGAATCCATCCGCAACCTCTACATCCGCTACGACAACCCCAAGCAGCGAGGATTGGGAAGCAAGAGCACCGTGATCGTGAGTGGGAACCTGCCATTGGACGAATTTCGTGCTGTTCTCGCCCACGAGATCTTGGGCCACGCGCTTGATTTGGGATGTCTCACGGGCAAGCCGAGCAGCGGTGTGACGTCTTTCCGTGATGGCAGCGACCTCATCTACGGCGATGACCCCAGCGTCTTCTTCTACCGCCTCTCCTGGTCGGACGCCAAGACGCGGCTCCCGGCATCCCGGGATGAGGACTTCGTGAGCGGGTACGCCCGCACCGACGCCTTTGAGGACGTGGCGGAGAGCATCGTCTTCTACCTGTTCCACCGGGAGGAGTTCCGCCGCGTCGCCGCGCGCAATCCCATCCTCGCCGCCAAGTTCCGGTGGATCGAGACCTACGCCTTCCCCGGGGGACAGAACTACGCCCTGAGTACGTACGCGTGGAACGAGAGCGCAATCCCGTGGGATGCGACGGTGTTGCCGTACGTGTGGCTGGGGCCGGCGGTTGCGGTTGCGCAGGATTGAACGTGGGGAGGTAGTAGCTTGTAGGTGGTAGCTTGTACAAGAACGGGGCAACTGCTCCGCTATTCCTTCTATGGATGTGCTACCACTGACCGCTGATCACTAACCGATGACCGCTGATCACTCATCACTTCCCACCTACAACCTTATCCCCAGATGTTCTACACTCCCTACCGATGCGTCCGCGTATTGTCCTCGTCCTCTGGCTGTTCTACGACGTTGTCTTCTTCCTCATCAGCTACGCCCTCGCGTACTTCTGGCGCGTGGGGTGGATCCTCTCGTCCGACCTGCCCTTCGGCCCTTACATGGCCGTGGCGGCGCTCGTGTCGCCAGCGTGGCTCCTGCTCCTGGTCTCCACCGGAGCATTCCGCCTCATGCGTCCGCAGGGAACGCTGCGGCAGTTCCTCAACCTCACCTACGTGAACGCCGTGGGTGCGGCGCTGGTCGTGCTGGGGTTCTTCTTCCTCTACGACGAGTTCTTCAGCCGCCTGCTCCTCGTGGAAGCCTTCCTCGTCTCCACGCTCATCCTCCGCGTCTGGCACCTCCTCTATGAGCGGATCGCCCGGTCCATCCTCCGAAGGGATCCTCCGTCCTTCCCCACGCTCATCGTGGGGGATACGCGGGAATCGCGGCGCTTGATCGAACTCCTGCAGAAACGGAGGAACCCTCTGAAGCCCGTTGCGGTGCTGGATGGCCGTGGAAGCCCCGAGAAAGAAATCAGCGGTGTCCCCGTGCTTGGGAAGCTGGATAGGCTGGACTCGACGCTCAATGGCCTGAAGATTACCCACCTCATCCAGTGCAGCGACCTGGAGCAATCCTTGAACCTCCTCTCCGCCTGCCGCCAGCACCAGATCACGTATCTCCTCCTCCCCTCCGTCCTCGGCGTGATCGAGCGTGACGAACGGGTGGAGTCCCTGGAAGGCTGGGCGGTGACGATGGTGCGGCCGGACAGGGGAGTAGGAAAGGGATTATTTCTTCCGTAAGCTATTCTGGTTCCTCCATGCAAGCCTTCATCCTCGCCCTTCGACAAGCTCAGGGTCGCGGTGGAAGTTATGATTGATACGGATATACTGCCCATTGATGCAAGCATTTGTCCTGGCCGGCGGGTTTGCCACGAGACTGTGGCCGTTGACGGAAAAGCGCGCCAAGCCGCTCCTGCCACTCGCGGGGAAGCCGATCGTGACGCACCTGGTGGAACGGATCCCCGAGGGCATCCCCGTGACGGTGAGCACCAACGCCGCGTTCGCGGGAGGGTTCGAGGAGTGGCAAGCCGCGCTCCCGCGACAGGACGTGCGCCTGGTCATCGAAGGGAGCCACAAGGACGAGCACAAGCTGGGGGCGTTGGGCGCGGTGGCTGAATGGATCCGGCGCAAGCACATCGCGGAGGACCTGCTGCTGCTCACCGGAGACAACTACCTGGGCTTCCCGCTCTCCCGGTTCTTGGACGCCGCACGGCCGGGTATCCCCCTCCTGGCCGCGTATGACATCCAGGATAAGGAGAAAGCATCCGCTTTCGGGACGGTGATCCTCGCTCCAGTACAAGGAGTGGCTTCAGAAGCACAGAACGAAACCAATACGGGCAGCAACCTCGTCCCTCCCCTCTCCCCGCAGGCAAGCGGAGAGGCGGGAGAGGGGAGGACAGGAGAGGTGAGGTCAGAACCTCGACGCATCCTCGGCTTTGAAGAGAAGCCCCGCGACCCCAAGACCACCCTCGTCAGCACGGGTTGCTCCCTCATCCCCAAGGAAATGCTCCCCGTACTCCTGGATCTCTCAGCGAGAAAGCCGGACAACGTGGGCGGCCTCTTCGAGGAGTTCCTGCGGCAGGGGATGGAGGTGGATTGTTTCACGTTCACGGAACCGTGGCTGGACATCGGCTCCTTCGCTTCGTATCTGGACGCTCACCGTCTCCTCGTGGGGCAGCAAGCCCTCTTCCACCCCGAAGCGGCCGTCCGGGACTCCCGTTGCCTGGGAAGCATTGCGGTGGGGAGGGAAAGCGTTGTGGAGGGGAGTGAACTCCTGGACTGCATCGTCTTTGGACAGTGCAAGGTCCTCGACTGCGTCCTCAGGAATTGCATCCTTGACGATGGATGTGAATTGAGGGGAATCGACTTGTCGGACAAGATGCTACGCGCGGGGACGGTCCTCAAACAGCCGGAGAATCGGTAAATCCCTCCCCGGAATGAAGATCGCATGCCGCTTGTCGGATGCCACGCGCGGTGGGCGCAAGCCAGACCATGTCATGGCATCCTTCCCCTCTGAGAACGCCATGCCATGGCGTCCCTACCCTCTTCATTGCATGGTATGCATACATTCCCTACACTCCTTCCACCATGAAACGCTTCCTTGTCTTTTGTGGCGTCCTCTTCCTCACTGCCTGCTCGCAAGCCAATGCAGGATTGACGCTGACCCTCGACCAAACGGGGCACGAGCGGAAGGCCGAACTCATCGCCGCCGCCGAGCGCGTAGTCACGCGGCGCCTGGAGAGGCTGGGGCAGAAAATGAAGGGCATGAGCGTCACGGATACGGCGAGCGGCGCATTGCTTCGCTTCTCCGTTGCCGATCCCGCGCACCGCACCGCGTTGGAACAGGAGCTCGTCGCGCCTTTCTTTTTTCGCGTCATGGTGGAGGCGCCGCTGGAACAAGCTGATACGGAGAATGGATACCGCGAAACGGGAATTACGGAGGAACACCTTGCATGGGCCGCCGCTTCCCCTTCCCAGGTGGAGGGGAGGGGAAACGTCCTCCTCCTCCTTAATGAGGAAGGACAGGAGCTGCTCCGGGGAGTGATCGAACGGAACCAGGGGAAGAAACTGGGGATTTTCGTGCGCGGAGTACTGGTGACGTACAAGACCATCGCCGCACAGGACGAGAAAGCATCCATTCCCATCGATAACATCCCGAGCTTTGCACTCGCCTCCGTCTTCGCCGACGACGTCAACGTCAGCGCACACGTCATGTTCTCGCCGTCACCGGTCAACCCGTAAACTTCCATCCCTCCTCCCGCAATGCGCTCCCGTCCCTCCTACTGGCCTATCGTCGCGGTAATCACCGCTGCAATCGTCATCCTCATCGCTCTCCCGCAGGAGTGGAAGAGTTGGGCTCCCAGCATCATCCGCCAGCCCGTACTGCACCTGGGATTGGATCTCGTGGGAGGCACACAGCTCGATTTCCGCATCTCGGAAGAGGAAATCAACCGCCAGAAAGCGCAGTTGGAGAAGGACATTGCGAAAGCGGAGAAGGAGAACGCCCCCGCGGAGGATATCAACCGTCTCCGCACGCAGCTCTACAGCATTGGCGAACAGGAACGCAGCCTCGTGGAAGCCATCCGGACCGTTCTGGAGCGCCGGATCAACGCACTGGGCGTGAGTGAGTCCGTCATTACCCCGTCCTACATCGGGGACGAGAAGCACCTGCTCGTGGAATGCCCGGGAGTGGTGAATACGCAGGAATGCATCGACATTGTGGGCAAAACGATCCAACTGGAATTCAAGGAGGAATTCACGGAAACCACCGACGAATTCAAGGACGAAGTGCGCAGGAATGCCGATGCCATCGAACGCCGCATCACGCGGAGCGGATCAACGCTCCAGAAAGAGGGACAGAACCTCGGTACGCAACTGGGAGTGGTCTACAACGATGGATTCCTGTTCTACAAGGACACGCTCCCCGAGGGATTAGAGAGTCTGTGGGGGAAGAAGCCCGGCAAGGTGTACCGTCTTGAAGGAAGCATACGGGTGGGGCAACAGGGGCAGGACGGCAGCGTGACGGAAGAGGACGTGCCCGGGATCTTCCTTGCGGAAGTATTGCGCCCCCTCACGATGACGGGGCGTACCGTCACCGAAGCCCCGCGCGCCTTCACGCTGCTCTCCCAATCGGAGACCGGTGCCACGTACACGCTCCGCGAGGAGGTGCCGCTGGATGATTCCATCGATTCCGGCGTAAAAACCGGTATCCAATCCATGAAGGCCGGGGAGCTCAAGGTCCTCGACCCCACGTTTGACGCCTCACACGTCGTGTTCCTTCGCGGCCTCACGAAGGGAACGGAACAAGTCCCGGCGAGCCACATCCTCGTGGCATACGCCGATGCGAGCGAAGCAGCCGCAAACGTCACGCGTACCAAGGAAGAAGCATTGGCGCGCGCCACGGCCCTCAAGGAACGGATCGATGGAGGCGAATCCTTCGAGGAGGTGGCGAAGACGGAGTCCGACGGGGCCACTTCCAAGGCGCAGGGCGGAACACTGGGAATGGTTGCCCGGAATGCCTGGCCACGCGCGTTTGACGACGCGGTATTCTCACTGGAACCCGGCACGGTGAGCGATCCCGTGGAGACCCTGTACGGCTACCACCTCATCCGCGCGGACGGTCCCAAGGAAACCACGCCCGACCTCGCCACGTACGATGACCTGGCGATCCAGGGGGACGGGAACGGACAGCGCGCCACCGCCATCGTCCAACGCCTCCGAAACGGGGAAGTACACTCGCAGGAGCAAGGCCTCGCCGTGCGGACGATCTTCCTCTCACTCATCCCCTCAGGATGGAAGGACACAACGCTCGACGGCAAGCACTTCCGTTCCGCCGCCGTCACCGTGGACCCCGTGACGAACATCCCGGTTGTGCAAATTCTCTTCGATGAGGAAGGGGGGCAACTCTTCCAGGAGCTCACCAAGCGCAACACGGGCAAGCGTATCGCTATCTTCGTCGGCGGACAGCTCATCTCCGCCCCCGTCGTACAGCAAGAAATCTCCGGCGGCTCCGCCGTCATCACGGGGAGCTCAAGCTTTGATGAGGCCCGCCAATTGGCACAGGATTTGAACACCGGCGCCATCCCGGCCCCCATCCATCTCGTGGGACAGTACACCGTGGAAGCCACACTGGGCGCCGTTGCGCTGCAAACGTCCCTCCAAGCCGCCTTCATCGGCATTATCATCCTGATGATCTACATGATCTTCATGTACCGCCTCCTCGGCCTGATGGCGGATATCGCCCTGGCGATGTATGCCGTGCTGCTTGCGGCTTTCCTCAAGCTCCCCCTCCTCTTCTTTACCAGTAATTACATCGTCCTCACCCTCGCTGGCATGGCCGGGATCTTCCTCTCCATCGGCATGGCCGTGGATGCCAGCGTGCTCGTCTTCGAGCGCTTCAAGGAAGAGTTGCGGAAGGGCAAGCTGGTGAGAACGGCGGTGGAATCCAGTTTCCGGTACGCCTGGCCGGCCATCCGCGATTCCAACATCTCCACGCTCATCTCGAGCGGCATCCTCTTCATTATCGGCACGTCCATCATCCGCGGCTTCGCCGTCACGCTCTGCGTGGGGGTGTTCCTCTCCATGTTCACGGCCGTGGTGGTGACGCGCTGGCTCCTGCGCCACATCGCGTTGACCCCGCTAGGGGATCGACCGGAACTCTTCTGCGGGCCGAAGAGGAAGGTGGAGGAGATGGGCGGGGCGAGCATCTCGGCGTGAGCCGTTCTGCAGCAAAGATGACTACGCTGCCAGGGCCGATTCCCGCTGGAATTTCTCCAGGTCGCCATGTTCGGTCATCAAGAGCTCCACTTCCTGCCGCGACGTGCGGCGAATGAGATGCAAGATCAGATCCTGTCCTTCTCCATAGACCTCCTGCGGCTGCCCTTCCCGGTGGGCATCCACGCTCCGGCCCATCGCCTCGTTGGCCTTCACCTCGGCAAACCCCTCCTGGAGGAGCAGGTGGGTTTCCTTCCGAGTCTGGCCGGCAAAGGCGGGGAGGAGCTCGCCCCGTAACGGGACGGCTTCACCGTGCGCGCCTTCATGCGCCGCGATCATGGCCACTTCCTCGGCGCTCCGTTCGTCCTTCACCGCCGCCACCCTCTCGCGGCTGAGCGTCATGCTCTCCGCCCCTCCCCCGATGACGTTGGTGCCCCCCACCCCGGGCTCATGGTCCGCAAGCTGCGCCTTCTCTACGTCCTTCAACGCCCACGCGATGAGCTGTTTGCGTGTTTCAAACTGCATCGCCAGTTCAGGAGGCAGTGCCTCCGCCCCATCCGTACCGACAATGGCCTGGATGCGTTGATCGAACGCTCTCTGGAACTCCTCCGCCGTCCGCGACTCCTCTGCCGCACGCGCGGCGACCGCGTCGATCAACGTCGTCTCTTGCGCCGATGATGTGGGGGTCTCAGGTGTCATAGTGCACGCACTATCACGGAAGAGGGGAGGCCGCTCAACAACTTCGACGACGAAATGGCGTTATACATAGATAAGGGCCTACCTATGCCAAAAAACCGATGCTGCGGATGTTTGTAAGGACGCAAGATCTTGCGTCCCTACCATGCCTCCCCACCCTGCGCACCACCGTGCGTCCCTACCATGCCTCCCCACCCTGCGCACCACCGTGCGTCCCTACCGTCTCCTCTCGTAGACGAGGAACGTATACGCGTACAGGTGCTGCGCATCCTCCTGCCGCTCGTCGCGGGATGTCTCTTCCCACTTCTTGGGATCCGGCGTGGGGAAGTACGCGTCACCATCCTCAATGACGGCATGAACGCGTGTCAGGTAGATGCGGTCGGCCAGTGAGTGCGCCTCCGCGAAGATCTGCCCCCCGCCGACTACGCACGCCTCCTTGGCTCCCGATGCCTTGGCGAGCTTGAGCGCCTCGTCCAACGAAGAAACCACGTCGCAACCGGGATGCTTCCACTCCCTCTGCCGCGTGATGATGATGGTCTGCCGGTCGGGGAGCACCCTCCCGATGGAATCGAACGTCTTGCGCCCCATAATCATAGGCTTCGCCCTCGTAATCTCGCGGAAGAACCGCAGGTCATTGGGGAGGGACCAGGGCAGCGCGCCATCCTTGCCGATGACGTTGTTCTCGGATACGGCGACGACGAGGGAAATGCGCATAACCGTATGGTAGACGCGAATCGCGATTCGCACCAATTACACGGCAATAGGTGCTTTGATGGGCGGGTATGGGTCATATCCTTCAACGACGATATCGTCGAACGCGAACGCGTTGATGTCCGTGACGGCAGGATTCAGCTTCAGTGTGGGGAGAATCCGCGGCTCGCGCGCAAGCTGCTCCTTGACCTGATCGAGGTGATTGAGGTAGAGATGCGCATCGCCGAAGGTATGGATAAATTCCCCCGCTTCCAGCCCCGTCACCTGCGCGATCATACGAGTGAGGAGGGAATAGGAGGCGATATTGAAGGGGACGCCGAGGAATACGTCGGCGCTCCGCTGGTAGAGCTGGCAGCTCAGCGCAGCAGTTCCCGGCTGCGAACCTTTTCCCACGTAGAATTGGTAGAGCGTATGGCAGAGCGGGGGAGCGGACTTGGTGTGCGAAGCCACGTCGGCGGCGTTCCAGGCGGAGACGAGGATGCGGCGCGAGTTTGGTGTCTTCTTGATCTGCTCGATGGCCCTTCCCAGCTGGTCGTACGCCTTGCCGTCGGGGCCTTCCCACCGACGCCACTGCTTGCCGTACACGGGCCCCAAGTCCCCCCACTGTTTGGCGAAGGCAGGATCGTCCTTGATCTTCTGGATGAACGCGGCCTTCTCCCCTCTCCACGCCTCCGAGTACGTCGGGAACTTCTCCGCGAGCCCGTTCGCCTTCAAGTAATCGTCGAACGGCCACTCGTCCCAGATGTGCACGTCATGGTCCGCCAGATACTTGATGTTCGTGTCACCCTTGAGGAACCACAGGAGCTCATGGAAGATCGCCTTGGTTGCCATCTTCTTCGTCGTGAGGAGCGGGAAGCCATTACCCAAAGGAATCCGCATCTGGTAGCCAAAAACAGAGATCGTCCCCACCCCGGTCCGATCCTCTTTCTTCACGCCATTCTGCTGGATGTGTCGGAGGAGGTCGAGGTATTGGCGCATGGGAGTGCTAGGGTAGCACAAAGAGAGATGTCAGCCATAGCATGCCCTGGGGATCGTCCATACCAAAGCACCAAACTGCAAGCATCAAGTACCAATACACCGAACGGAGCACAAAGCCTGTCACTGGTTATTGGTGCTTGGTACTTGGTGCTTACGAAGTGGTACTTACCGCCTCACAAGCACCTCTCCGGCCTCCTCTCCGCCGCAGACTTGAGTGCGCTGAGCGCGGCAGTGTAGTTATTGCCTGCATTCCAGAACGTGAAGCCGCAGAGCCCCGCGTCGTACACGGCATCAATCTCATCACTGATCTCCGAAGCATTCATGGAGTACGCCTGGATCCACGGCCGCAATTTCTGGATTTGTTCCGGCCCCAGGAGGTCCGTGTAACCCTTGAGCGTCCGGTACACCAGATAGTACGCACGGCTGCGGGGGTGCTTGCCGGGCACGTAGTATGCGCCCTGCGCGAAGGTGGAGGGATAGGCCATGGGGGAGATGATGTCCACCAGCGGTGCGAACCGCACGAAGTCCTGCCCTAGCGGCTCTACGTTCACCGCGAAGTCCCATCCGAGAATGGCGTACGTGCTGATGCCGAGACGGGTGGAAGGACTCAGCTCATCGCGCGCCTCCTTCATGGCGCGCAGGAACGTCTCCAGGCGCTCCGCCTTCTCCACCCCGGTGAGGCCGAACGCGGAAGCGGAAATCGCCGTGGAGTAGCGGATGTAGTCAAAGTTCACTTCGTCGATACCATTTTGGAGAAGTGTCTCCAGAATCTGCCTGTTGTAGGTGATGGTGAGGGCGGAGGCGGGATCTGACCACGCGAGCCCTAAATTCGCTCCCGTCTTGGGGTGACGGACGCGCGCTTCCGGCACCTGATCCACGAATACGCCATCCTTGATGGCGATGAACCGACCGATGGTGTAGAGATCGCGCTCCTTTGCCGCTGCAAGAACGGCAGGAAGATCGTAGGAGGAAATGGCCGTGCCGATCTCGTTCGCCATCGGGGCATTGGTGGCGAAGTACACGTAGCTCCCCTTGACGTCGAACGTCACGGCATTGCCCCCCGCGGCCACGATACGGTCCAGGGACTCCAGGAAGAACGTGGTGTTCTTCACGGTGCCGACGGTGTAGTACGCGGCGAGCGCATTATCGGCGCGGCGAGGGGGTTGGGACGCCTCAGGGGGAATGATGCGCTCCAACTGGAGAACGCCCTTCCCATTCTGCGCCTGAACCTGCTGACGCACCGCAGCGGGGTGGAGCCCCTCGCCCACCGGAGAGGAAGAGAGCGAGGAAGAGGAAGGAGCGAGGATATCGCTGTTCCGGAAGAGGAAGAACGCCTCCACCGGCGTGCCCGGGGAGAGCGCGAGGGATGCGAGGATCAAGGCGAAAACACCCCCCGAGAGGAAATGGAGCGTAAGGAGGGGGCGGCGCTTGGCAGAAGATGTCGCGTGACGGGAAGAGGCCGAATGTTCTCTGCGGGGTGGTGACATTGTACGGTGGGCTCAATGTAGAGGAAAAACAATAACTGTGAATGTCTGCTTCCGTATTTCCGGTTGCGATCCTGGGGGGATGAAGTATGGGAGTATACCTGAGTTATGAGTTATGAGTTATGAGTTATG
>CAZCWV010000001.1:51199-58952 GCA_964502425.1 uncultured Candidatus Peribacteria bacterium
TGAGTTATGAGTTATGAGTTATGAGTTATGGGATTGGATGAACGAACTCACGCACGCGACACTCACGACACAAGACTCATGACTCAAAACTATCTGTCGGAGTGTTCGGCTAGCGGATGCGGCTGGAAATGGAAGTCTCACGACCCGCGCTTCCCGGCATAGCGCCACGCCATCTCAAAGATCTGCCTCTGCGTCTCGGCCACCTCCTTGCTCTCGATGATCACCGCGAACAGGTCCCGCTCCTCTTGGGATTGCCCCGAGAAATTTTTCCCGGACCTCCGTGCACCGGACAAAGACTTGCCGAACGAGCAAGTATTGAGGCTGCCGCCGAATGAGCAGATGGCCATTTTGCTGTCGTAGATGTTGATCTCGTTCGTGAAATCGAAATCCCTAGCGGGGATCAGGCGGATTTCACGCAATTTTTTGCGGTCCTCGCCATGGACGCGACGACCCTCGGCGTCATCGGGCGCGATGCCCCGGAGGCGGATACCACGGCGGACGCGCTCCGCCACGTACTCTTCGTCGTAGCTCGGCCAGCACTCGCGTACCGCAGCGGAATTGGCGAAGTTGAGGAGTTCGGTCCGCGCCGTGAGCGAGTCATCGTAGACGTGGCGGATGCCCTCCCACCCCTCGAAGAACCGCACGTGCGGCTTGTGGTACGTGGCCCCCCGCAGAGACTTAAGCTCCGGGAGCGCGCGGTCGAGGCGATCAACGTTCTGGCGGGCTTCCAGCACCAACGCATCAGGATCTATAGGAGCGTACCACTTCCCCCGGACCTTCTTCTCCACCGCTACGTGCCCCTTGCGCACAAGCCCCTCGAGCGCGTTGTAGGCGGTGATGCGGTTAAGCCCCGTCGCCTTGGCGTATTCGGATGCGGGGACGGACCCCGCTTCCAGGCCGTGGAGATAGAGAGCGGCCTCTTTCTCATCGAAGCCGATGGAGCGAAGAATAGACAGGAGATCGTTCGCCATGGGACGGGAGTATACCAAGCTGTTCTTCATTTTAACAACACGTCATCCCCCGTCTATTGACGAAAAACCCGCCCCATCCACGTTGGAGGAGCGGGTAAAGGGCCAATCAAAAAGGTATCTCACTGCGCTCCGCCGCACGTGGTGGCGAAGATCATCGAGCCGCTGCAGCCGTCGTACCAGCCTTCATCGGGCGTGCCGATATTCAGGCAGTCCACGCTGCAATTCTTGCAGGAAGCATTCAGAACCAAGCGCTGACGCAAGTACCAACCATCTTCGCCTGAACCGTCCGCCCGACAGTAGGGGCGGTCAACGGAAGGCATGATGGGTACCGTACAATTCGCGTACACGATGAGCGAACCGTCACAGCTGTTGTACCAGCCGGCTGAGCGAGTGCCGTCGTTCTGGCACTCCGCGGTGCACTTCCTGCATCGCTCGTACTTCACCTTTGCGTCGCCGATAAACCAGCCTTCCTTGCTCGTATTGATGTTGAGACACGCCGGCTGGTCACGCAGCGTAGTCTCCAACCCGCGCGCCGTTGTCCTGATCAAGGCGGCGGAAGTAGAGGAATTCCTGTACGCCCACCACGCGGCGGCTGCCACCACGATGATGAGGACGAGAATGAGATAACCCCAGGAGCGTTTAGTCATAGGAAAGAAGGGGGAAGGAGGGATTAACCTAAATTGTAACCTGTCGCGCCCCGGATAAAATTGACATGGATGAGGAACAGTCTGAAAAAGTCATTTGCGGTCACCCGCCCTGTCCTCTCTTTCCATCACCTCCGACGACGGACAGGCCTTGCGAAAAGGACACTGTGGACAGCGGCGGTTCCGTGCCGTGCAGATATCCCGGCCGAAACTGATGAGGAGGGGATTGAGCTCCCCCCATTTCCGGCGCGGTACCGCCTCCATCAAATCCCGTTCCACCCGCTGCGGCGTCCTCCCCTGCGAGAGGCCCAGCCGCCGCGCCACGCGGAACACGTGCGTATCCACGGCGATCCCTTCCAACTTTCCGAACGCCACGGCGAGGATGATGGAAGCCGTCTTCCGCCCTACGCCCGGCAACCGGACCAGTTCCTCCATGGTATCCGGCACCTTCCCCCCATGGCGCTGGAGGATGATCTTTGAAAAACCCCGTAGGTACCGCGCCTTGGCATTGGGGTAACTGCACGAGCGGATGAGCCTGGTGAGCGTGGTGAGCGGCGCTTGCGCAACATCCTCCGGCGTGCGGAACTTCCGGAAGAGACGTTCCGCAATAATGTTCACCCGGACATCCGTGCACTGCGCGCTGAGCACCGTGGCGACGAGGAGCTCGAAGGGCGTTTTGTGGGTGAGGAAGCTCTTGGGCGGCTGGTAGAGCTTCTCGAGCGTTGTCATGACCCGGTGCACACGTACATCTGGCATGGCACTCCATTGTGATGGAACGTGACAGCAATTGAAAATTGAAAA
This sequence comes from uncultured Candidatus Peribacteria bacterium, assembly GCA_964502425.1. Lineage (GTDB taxonomy): Bacteria > Patescibacteriota > Gracilibacteria > Peribacterales > Peribacteraceae > CAIKAD01. The sequence goes on from CAZCWV010000001.1 coordinate 53,616, forward strand.
TTGGAAATGCAAAATGATGGGAGTAACTCTGATTCATGAATAGGAGGGAGCATTTTGCATTTCCCATTTCAAATTTTGCATTTCCTGGGATGTGAAGAAAACTCCCTCGATCCGTCACGAATGGAGAGTATAGTGACGCCCCATGCCGTTACCGCCCTTCACCGTCTTTGACGTGGAAACCACCGGGCTCGAACCCCAGAAGGGGCACCGGATCATCGAGATCGCGGGCGTGCGGGTGGAGGGCGGGACCATCCTCAAGGAAAGCGCCTTCTCCTCCTTCGTCAATCCGGAACGGGAGATCCCCTGGGAAGCCCGGCAGATCAACAAGATCAGTGATGACGATGTGAAGCACGCACCCAACATCGACGTGGTACTCCCGCAGTTCCTGGATTTCGCCAGAGGATCGTTGCTCTTCGCCCACAACGCCACGTTCGACATGGGTTTCTTGGAAGCGGAGAAGGAGTTCTGCTGGGGCTACGTGGAATTGCCCGAGGCATTCTGCACCCGGCAGCTCTTCCAAGGGCTCTACCCCGCTGAGTTCCGCTCCAATCTGGACGTCCTTGCCCGGAAGTTCGCACTCCCCATCCCGGACAATCGCCACCGCGCCCTGGACGACGCCATCCTCGCGGCACAGGCGCTGCTCAAGATGATGGAGGAAGGGAAGATCGCTTCCCTGGAGAAATTGAGGAAACTGGCTGCGGTGAGGCAGTTGGTTGGATGAAGAGTATTGAGGGAAGAGTATTGAGTATTGAGGAGAGAATGAGGGCGAGGTTCTTCGTCCCCCAATACTCAATACTGTATACTCAATACTCATCCATGTCCGTCCTCCCCATCATCACCGGCGAAGACCAACCCGTTCTCCGCGCCGGGACCCGGAACGTGGAGAAGGTGACGGAAGAGGTCACGACCCTCCTCACGGACATGCGCGAGACGCTCAAGGATGCAAAAGGATTGGGGTTGGCGGCTCCGCAGGTAGGAAGCGACCTCCGGGTCTGCCTCGTGACGCTGGAGGGGAAGAAGGTGATCGCGCTCCTCAACCCCGAGATCCTCCGACGGAGCGCCCGAAGCACGGTGGATGAAGAAGGCTGCCTCAGCCTGCCTCAGGCCTGGCTCCCCGTCCCCCGCGCGGTCCAAATCACCGTGCGCTACATGGATGAGGACGGGAAGACTCACGAAAGGGAGCTGGAAGATTTTGACGCGCGCGTGACGCAGCACGAGATAGACCACTTGAATGGAGTGCTGATCGTGGATTATCTCCAACAGGGAATTCCTCTGGTTGTGCGGGAAAAAAGCGACGTTTTGGATGAGGTGGTAAGTGATGAGTGATAAGTGGTCAGTGATTAGTGATCAGTGGTTACGTCCATACAAGGAAGAACGGAGCAATTGCTCCGTTCTTGTACAAGCTACAAGCTACAACCTACAAGCTAGCCCCCCTCATTTTCCGCCGGCAGAACTTGCAGAGGACCCGCCACGGAAGAGGGAGGGCGGCGCCGTCGTGAAGGGGGACGTGGAGGGACGGGAGGAACTGGAAGCCGTGGGGTTGGGCAGCGGGCGAATGGGGGCGTCCCCCTGCATCTCATCCACCATCTGCTGGATGAGGACCTGTAACATTGCCGGGCTGATGCCCATGGGGATGGGGACCACGCTATCGCGGCCGGTCTCCATGTCGTACAGGTGCACCGTACCGTTGGTGAGCCCATACGTCACAAAGCGCCCTGCTTCATCGGCGAACCGGGGATTGAAGGGCGGGCCTTTTGCCACGGGGATCTGCACAATCTCGCCCGTCCTGTGCCATACGAAGAGTTCCGAACCTGCGGCGCCGGTGGCGCGAAGCACCGAGAGGCCGCGGAGGCTTTCCGGACGCGTGAGGAAGACAACCTTGAGGCCATCGCGGGAAATGGCGTCCTCTTCCCCGGTCGTGCCGATTGCCGGAGCCGGAGCGATGACGGTCCTCGTACCGTTTTTGGTATCGAGGAGCCACAGCTTCCCCACGCACGTCTGGCGGCAGAACCACTGGTATTCACGGACGACGACGAAGCGGCCATCCGCGGAAATCGTCGGCTGGCTGTAGGCGCCGAATTCCAGCGTGGGACTACTGAGGAGGTCCTCCCTCCAGAAGCGCTCCGTTACCAGACGCCGCACGATGGTGGCTACTCCGTCCTCGGGATCCGTGTACGTCATGATCTTCCCGTCCGCCGTGGAGCTCAACACCGCACGGTCATCCCATGACGCTATCCGCTCGCGCGCGCGCCGTACCTCGTCAAACCCCACGTTGCCCTGCGTCTCCTCCGAAAGCGGAGGAGCGACGAAGACGCGTGCCGTGGGGACGATGCCCCCGCCCAGGAGCCAAATCCTCCCCTGCCAGGAGAGCGCGCCGTGTCGCTCCAATTGCACGGGGAGTTGGCCTTCTTCGCTCCATGTCTGCCCGTCCGAGGTGGAGAATATCTGCCGCAGCGATGTCCCATCGCCCGCGCCCCCGATGAGCCACAGCAGGTCACTGTGGACAACGCCGGTCGCGCGGGAAAGACTGGCCGGCAACGCCCCTTCCTTCCGCCATTCTTTCCCATCCGCGGTGGAGTACACGTCGGCGGAGGACGGGAAGCCTCCCATGATCCACAGGCGGCCGCGGAACACCACGGCCATCCCCTGCACGAGCGCGCGCGGCAATGCCTCCTCCGCCTGCCACCGTTCGTTGATGGCGTCGTAGCTGTACGCCTCACGGGATTCCTTCCCCTCCGTGGTCTGTCCACCCATCGCCCAGATCCTGCCGCCGAAGACAGCGACTGCATGGCCAAAGAGGGGACGGGGAAGAGGTGAAGCCTGCTTCCAGGAAGCGCCATCCTCTGTAACGAAGACGAACGCCGAGGCCTTGCCCCACTGGTCACGCCCCCCCACGATCCAGAGACGACTTTGGTACGACGCGGCGCCATGGAGGGAAAGTTGCATGGGGAGCGGGCTCTTGGTTTGCCACTCCCGTCCGTCCACGGTGGAGAAGACCTTTGCCACGGGACTGTCCGCATCGGAGATTCCCCCCGCCACCCAGAGGGCATCGCGGAAAACCGCAACAGCCGCATCGCTGAGTTCCCGGGGGAGGGAAGGGGCCTCTTCCCAACGCAAGCCCGAGGAAGAGGAAGACGCTTGGGACGACACGGCGCCGTCGAGTGCGTCCGTAGCCACGGGATGCGTTGTCTGCTGCACGCACAGGCAGCGCTCGCACTGCGTCTCCACGGGACAGAGGGCATTATTCGTCACCTGCACGCTCGGATACTCACACCGTTCATTATTCCCAATGGAACCGTCCCCGCAGAGAGAAGGAACACACATACCCTCAATGCACGTGGAAAACGCATCGCAGTCCCTATTCCTCCGGCACGAGGCCATCCCCCACTGCTTGATGGACGCCTCCGGAGCACGCAACTCCCCGATCACCGACGCTCCGCCGCTCACGAGGAAAATGACCACGGCAAACCCCAGCACGCAGGAGGCGGCGAGGAAAACCAGAGGCACGTTGATGTGCGTGGCACGAGGCACAGAGTATGTGTTTATAGCATGATTATACCATTTTTGATTAGTTTTGTGAAGTATCAGGGTTTCTTGTATCGTACGGGCTATGGCGGATTTGGAAGCCATCATCGGATTGGAAGTCCACGCCCAGATGAACACGAAGACGAAAATGTTCTGCGGGTGTGATAACGATGCCTTCGGCAAGCCCCCAAACACCACCGTCTGCCCCGTCTGCATGGGGCACCCCGGAACGCTGCCCGTACCGAACGCGGCGGCGATGGAGAAGGCCATCCGCGCCAGCCTCGCCCTCCACTGCACGGTGAACCCTGGGAGCCACTTCGATCGCAAGCACTACTTCTACCCGGACCTTCCCGCAGGATTCCAGATCTCCCAATACGACTTCCCCCTTGCGTCCAAGGGAACGGTGGACTATCCAATGGAAGGAGGGAAGCGCACGTGCCGCATCACCCGCCTGCACGTGGAGAATGACGCGGGAAAATTGACCCACCGGGGCGACGTCACGCTGTGCGACTACAACCGCGCGGGGACGCCACTGATGGAAATCGTGACGGAGCCGGACTTGCGCTCAGCCTCCGAAGCCGTGGCGTTCGCGGAAGAACTCCGGCGGATGCTCATTGCCATAGGCTCCAGTGACGCGGACATGTTCAAAGGAATGATGCGCTTCGACGCCAGCATCTCCCTCCGGGAAAAGGGGACGACGACGTTGAACCCCCGCAGCGAAATCAAAAATCTCAACTCGTTCAAGGCGCTGGAACGCGCGCTGACGTTCGAGGAACAACGGCTGCGCGCATCGTGGGACGAGACGGGTGGCCCGCTCAAGAATGACATTACGGTTGGCTGGCTGGATGACGAGGGACGCACGCGCCTCCTGCGTGACAAAGAGACCGCAACGGATTACCGCTATTTCCCCGAACCGGACATCCCGCCGCTGCAATTCTCGGAAGAGGAGATTGAAACAATCCGAAAAACGCTCCCCACAATGCCGGCGGAGCTCAAGGCGGAGTACCTCGCTATGGGGCTTACGGAAGCGGAGGCGGCGATGCTCGTGGACCAGCCCCTCCTCCGCACGCACTTCGACGCCGTCAAAGGGAAGACGACGGACGCCAAGCGCGCCTCCAGCCTGGTATTGACCCAACTCACGGGGTTCCTCAACGCGGCTCAGAAATCACCCGCGGAAGGACCGAACACCCAGGACCTGGTGGATCTCGCGGGCGCGATCCAGGATGGAACGATTTCCGGCAACGCCGGGAAGGACGTGCTGGAGCAGATGGTGGAGACGGGGAAGTCTCCCAAGGAGATCATTGCGTCAGCGGGGATGAAGCAGATTTCGGATACCGGCGCCCTCGAGAAGCTCGTGGAACAAGCCATCGCCGTCAACCCCAAGGCGATTGAGTCGTACAAGGCCGGCAAGACCGCCGCCCTCGGCGCCATCGTCGGTTGGGTGATGAAGGAGACAAGGGGGCAGGCGAACCCCGCAATGGTGAATGAGATCTTAATGAAAAAAATTTCGTGAGGATTCCGAGGATGCCAACGATGCCAAGGATTCCGACGCACCTCGCTCCTGGAGTGTCCAGATCTTACGTATAACGTTCCTCGGAATCCTCGGACTCTTCGGAATCTTCGGCATCCTTCCTCAGAAACCAGAAAAGCAACAATTCACTCTGAAACTCTCTCCATGTACGCCCCCGTCTCCGTGTTGACCTTGATCTTCTCTCCCTCGTTGACGAAGAGGGGTACCCCTCGCGATAAGCGCATTCCCGGCTTAATGGGAAATTTTGGTTGCTACTTTCCCCGTAAGAGCTCCTGAATGAG
>CAZCWV010000002.1:0-33254 GCA_964502425.1 uncultured Candidatus Peribacteria bacterium
GCTCGAAATCGTGGTGCAGTCCCGTCTCGTTGTCGTTGATGAACACGGAGGCGGTGATGTGCATGGCGTTCACGAGGCACAGTCCTTCCCGTACGCCGCTCTCGCGCACCGCCGCTTCCACCTGGTCCGTAATGTTCACGAAGCCCCGGCGGGACGGGACGTCCATCGTCAGGTACGCGGTGTGGGAAGCCATGGGGGAGGGGGAGGAAGCCGGTTCACTTGCACTCGTACTCGCAGGAGGAGCGCGGGTAGACGCTATCCCGGGACGTGAGCGGGAAGGCCGAACAGAGGAGCGAGCGCAGGCCCATGCCGGAAGGGCAGAGGTAGGGGGAGACCGTTGCGGGGATGGCCGGGCAGATCGTCTTGCAGACCGGGGAACCATTCTGCTGTCCGCAGAAGGGGACGCAGTATGAGGTGGCGGGGACATTGGAGGAGGGAGTGGGGACCGAAGGGGGGAGGGGAGGCGGGGGGGGAGAAGGAGATGTGTCGGGGGGAGAGGAAGGACCGTTGGGATTGCAGGTGAGCATGACGTCGGTCATGCGCCGAGCCAGTTCGCCGGACACGCCATGTGCCACGGTCTCGAGCGAGATGGGGGACGTGCAAGCGCCGATAGCGAAGACGAGTTGGAAGCTTGCAGACTGGTTGGCGGAGAGGACAAAAGGAGCCCCATTCCCGATCGTGGAACAGTCCACGGTATCCTGGCTGCCCGCGCGGAGCGTGCAGTGTGCGTCAGAACGGTTCGGTATGAAGAACAGCCCCGGGGGCACGGTGTGGGTAACGAGGAGGGCGTCGCTGGGGCTCGCGCTACGGTTCACCGCCATAATGAGGAGCGTGATGGTGCCTTCCTCCTGGGTGGACGGCATGCCCACGTGCACGGAGATGGGGCCGCTGGCAGCGGCAAACGCCGCGCTGGTGAGGAGTGATGCTTCGTGGCGGCGGGAGCGAGTCAGCCGTTCGACGATTGCCCGCAAAAAGCCCAGGGCGCTCTCTTCATGCGGAATGCAGGTGTAGGAACAGGCAGGTTCTCCCTGCAGGTCGCAGGCGAAGGACTGGACGCGTTCCCCCGATGAACAGAGGAAGGCGTTCGGCGTGGGGAGGGAGGGGAGATTGGCACACACGATCTTGCATCGGCGGTCCCCCTCGTCCCCCGTGCAAAAGGCGGAACACTCGCTTTGGCGCAGCGTCTGATTCTGCGCGGCGGAAGAAGAGGAGCGGGGGCGGGAGCTGGAAGAAGAGCGCGACGAACGGCTCGACGCTCTGCGCGAGGAAGACGAGCTCTGGGCGGATTCCTCGCACCAGCAGCATTCTCCGCCGCAGGAATCGGTGCCGCAGGATCCACTGCATCGTAGGAAGGACCCCGAGGGGCACGTGGGGATGGTGAGCGTGCAAGCATTGCCATCCATTTCGTAGGAGCAGCGCGCGGGCAGGATGCACTCCCCCATCTCTTCATCGCTGCACGCCCCCCCATATGCAATCTGCACGCCCGCCCGGTCCGCCCAACAAGCATTGACGTACGTGCTGCCGTCATTGCCGCAGACCGCGAACGTGTCATCTCCGCAGATCTCTTCCGAGGGGGGAGAAGAGTCATGGGGGATACAACGGCAGCAGAAGCCGACACAGGCATCCGTCCCGCAACTGCCGTCGCACGACAAGTCCCCGTCCACGCAGTCGATCGATGTGGAAACGCAGGCATCGCCGATGAGCAGGCGGTCGCACTGGTAGGATGATTGACATTCCTCCCAGTTGTCTGGGGGGGTCCAATCGCCCGCAGACGAGGACGTACAGACGCCCCCATGCGCAACTTCCGTGCCGGCGCAGAAGGCTTGGCATTGATTCCCGTACGTGATGCCGTCCGCGCCGCACACCGGCAGGTACTCCATCGTGCAGAGGCAATCTTCCGGGGGAGGGGATGAGACGGGGGTGCAGATGGAGGGGCTTCCCTCACAGATCCAATCCTGTTCCACGTAGCACCACATGCCGCACCCGTCACCGTCCATAATGTTCCCGTCATCGCATTCTTCGTACGTCTGCACTTCGCCGTTGCCACACACCGCGTCGGCTTCGGCCGGCGTGCAGATGGATGGGCTCCCTTCGCACGTCCACCCCGGTTCGGGGGAGCACAGGTCGGTACAGCCGTCTCCTTCGTCCACATTGCCATCGTCACACTCTTCTCCCGCTTCGACGATGCTATTCCCGCACACATTGAGGATAAGACCTTGGAGCCGTATTGGCCGTTCTCCCTGCATCCAGATGAGGACAGCCAGGAAGGGAATGCCGATGGCGGGGATGGCCAACGCGCGGACGCTGCGCATGGAAGAATCCTATTATTCTTCACCGGAAGGGGCAAAGGCGGAGGATGGACGGGGAGTATTGAGTATTGGGTATTGCGTATTGAGGATGCCATGCCAAAAAATGGCTTCACAGAGATATCTACCCATTCTTTCCTTCGTACTACTCTGTTCTTTCACTTCAATAACATCTTCATCAGCCAGTTCCCGATTCCAAACACGAGGATCACCGCCAGCCAGCCCGGGAGTCCTCCCCCGATGCGCAGCGTGACGAGTGCGGGCTCCATGTGCTGCGCGATCCACACCGTGAGCCATACGAAAATGCCGTTCACGAGGATGAAGGCGAGGAGCGTGGCGACGAGTTTGAGGGGAAGCGTGGCCACGTCCAAAAGTGGCCGGACGAGAATGTTCAGGAGCGTCAGGAGCGCCCCCACGATGACCGATGCCGCAAAGCCGCCGCCGAGGACGAACGCCTCCGGGACGAAGGCAATGAGCGCCCACACGAGGGCGACGTTCAAGGCAAAACGGAGGGCGAGGCGGAGAGGGAGGGACATGCTGGGAGGAAGTATAGCTTCGGGAAGGGGGCGAATGGAACGTTACTTCGTTATTTCGTTATCTCGTGCAGATGTTTTGATTGTAGTGAAGCGCGATACGAAGTAACGAAAGAACGAGATAACGAAATAACTATCAAATTTTTTCGAACCTAAACCTCACCTTCTCCCCGTTCAGTTCCGCATCGTGCCAGGGGCCGAGGTTCTCCGCGAACGTCGCGTTCGTCTCTTCCGCGATCATCGTGCCGCAGAAGTGGAGCACGGGGGCGGCGCCCTCGATCTGCAGCGTAATCCGATCCGCGATGCCCAATCCGGCCGCCTTCCGCTCGCGCTGCACCGCGCGGATGAGGTCCCGTCCGCACCCTTCCAGCGACAGTTCCTCCGTGAGGCCCGTATCCAAGCTGACGACGACGCCCTTGTCGCCGGCGACGTTGCGTCCTTCCTTCCCCACGTAGACGACGGTCGCCTCGTCGGAGGTGAGTGCCTCGTCGAGGATCACGATGACGCCGTTCTTCCCCTGCGTAAACTCGCCGCGCTTGCCCGCCGCGATCACATCCTGCACGCGCGCGCCGAGGCGGGGGCCCGCTACGCGCGCGTCCACCCGGGCGATGGGCATTCCCAGTGTTCCCGGGTCATCCGTCACGTCAATCCGCTTCACGTTCAATTCTTCCTGTAGCAGCGCCGTTTCCTCATCCGTGAGCGGTTCCTCCCGCCCTTCGGCTCCGCTCAGGGACGCGGGCAGGGCGACGGACGCTGTGGCGAGGGGCTGGCGGAGCTTGACTCCGGCGTCCGCGCGGAGCTTGAGCCCGAGCGAGACGATGGTGCGGAGCAAGCGGTTCTTGCGGAGGAGCTCTTCCTCTTCCTCCGTCAGCGTCCGCGTGGTCGGCCAGTCCGTGAGGTGGATGGAGCCGTGGTCTTCACGTACCAAGTTCAGGTAGATGGCGTCCGTGACGAACGGGCAAAACGGCGCGAGGAGTTGGGACATCGTCAGTAATACGTCGTAGAGGGTGGCGCAGGCGGCTGTGCGGTCCTCCTCCTGTCCTGCGCTCATGTTGTCACCAGTCTCATGGATGCTCCCTTTACCGGCGAAGCGGCGGCGCGAGAGGCGCACGTACCAGTTCGTGAGGCTGTCGATGGTGTCGAACAGTTCCCCGCAGGTGGCCGAGAGGTCGTAGCGTTCCATTTGCTCCGTCATGCGGTTGACGAGGTCCTGCACCTCGGCGCGGATCCAACGGTCGAGCGGATGCGCGGAAGCGGCGCGCGTCTCGCGCGGCTCCCATCCCGCCGCGTTGGCGTACGTGACGAAGAAGGCGTAGGCGTTCCAGAAGGGGAGCAGGACGTTGCGCAGCGTCTCCTCCACGCCCTTCTCCGAAAAACGCATGTCCTCGCCGCGCACGGCGGGGGAGCTCATGAGCATGAAGCGGACGGCGTCCGCCCCGTGGCGCTCCGCCACCTCCAGCGGCTCGGGGTAGTTCTTCAGGCGCTTACTCATCTTCTTCCCGTCCTCGGCCAGCACCGTGCCGTTGACCACGCAGTGGAAGAACGCGGGGCGGTCGAAGAGGGCGGTGGAGAGGACGGTGAGGGTGTAGAACCACCCGCGCGTCTGATCAATCCCCTCCGCGATGAAGTCCGCGGGGAAGCCCGGCGGAAGCTCCGTCCCCTCCGCCTTCTTCTGCACGTGCTCGATGTCGAAGGGGAAGTGCGACTGCGCGTAGGGCATGGCGCCGCTCTCGAACCAGCAGTCCAGCACGTCCGGTATGCGGCGGAAGAGCGGGGTCGGTTTTCCCTCCTCGGCGGGCGCCGCTTCCCACGTGATGGGGTCCACTGTCTCCTTGTGCAGGTCGAGTTGCGCCCCCGCCTCGTGGTCCCAGTAGAACGTCTGCGTGTCCGCGTACTCCGGGTACGGCTGGCGCGTGAGCTTGGCGGGGTCTTCCTTCGTGAAGTAGTGCTTGAGGTTCAGCAGGGGATCGGCGTGCGTGACCACCACGATGTGCTCGCCGCGGTGGCGGGGCAGTACGTCCTCCAGAAACGACTTCACGCGCACCTGCACCTCCTGCCACGTCTCCATGCCGGGGAAGTGGTAGATGCTCTCCATGTCGTTCGTCTGCATCTTGTGCGCCCGCCGCGCCTTGACGAAAGCCAGGTCGGAGAAGTCCACGCTCTTGCCCTCATACTCCCCGAACTTCACTTCCCGCAGCCGCTCATCCACGGCGATGCCGGCGCCCGTCTGCTTGGCCACGGCTTTGGCCGTCTGTTGCGTGCGGCAGAGGGGAGAGGCGTAGATGCGCGTCACGTCCTGGGTCTTGAGGAACACGCCGGCCTCCTTCGCCTGCTTCTTCCCGCGCGCGGTGAGGTCCGTCCCCGGCACTTCCCCCTGGTAGACGGGCTTCACGTTCCCCGCGCTCTCGCCGTGGCGCAGGATCGTCACCTTTGTGAAACGTTCCGGCACTCTTTGCATCAGCTCATCCCGGCTCCCGATCACCTCCACCTGCCCCGTCTCCGCGCAGCGCCAGATGGGGAGCGGCGTCCCCCAGTACCGGTTGCGGGAGATCGCCCAATCGCGCGCTCCCTCCAACCACTTGCCGAACCGCCCGTCGCGGATGTGCGCGGGAACCCACTCCGTCTCCGCGTTCACCTGGAGCATCCGCTCCTTGATCTTCTCCACGGCCACGAACCACGAGGACGTGGCGTAGTTCAAGAGCGGCGAATCACAGCGCCAGCAGTGGGGGTAGCTGTGGCGGAAATTCTCCTGCTTCCAGACGAGGCCCTTGGCGCTTACGTCCGCAAGGAGTTTCTTCTCCCCGTCCTTTACGAATGATCCCGCGTACGGTCCGGCGGTCTCCGTAAAGTGTCCCGTCATGTCCACGTCCATCACGATGGGGAGGCCGTTCTTCTTTGCGGCTTCCATATCCACTTCCCCGTACGATCCGTTGATCGTCACGATGCCTGTTCCCTCCCCGGCTTCCACATAGTCCCCCGCGAAGATGCGGTACACGTTTGGGTTCTCCTTCACCTCAGGGATGTCACCGTACCACGGCGCAATGTGCGCGTAGCGTTTGCCGACGAGAGCGCTCCCCGGGAATTCCTCCAGAACTTCGTACCCTTCCGTTCCCTTCATTACGTCCGCAACGCGGTCCTTGATCATGATGAGCCGCTCGTCGCCCGCTCGGACCTTTGCGTACGTCGCATCCGGTTTGACGGAGAGCCCCATCGTGGAGAGCGTGCTCCAGGGCGTCGTTGTCCAGGCAAGGACGTATGTCCTGCGATCCTTGGAATCCTTGGCATCGTCGGCATCCGTCAGGAGGAACTTCCACGTCACCGCAACATCCGATACTTCCTTATATCCCTGCGTCACCTCGAAGTTGGCGAGTGGCGTGACGCAGCGGGGGCAGATTTGCATGGCTTTCTTCCCCTCATACAGCAATCCCTTCTCATACAAGCTCTTGAACGTCCACCAGATGCTCTCCATGTAATCGGGGTCCATCGTCCGGTAGTCCCAATCCATATCCACCCAGCGGCCCATCCGTTCCACGGCCTTGCGCCACTCCTTCGTGTAGCGCTGCACCGCGGCGCGGCAGAGGCCGTTGAAGGCCTTCACCCCCATCTCCTCAATCTGCTGCTTGGACTGGATGCCGTGCTCCTTCTCGATCTCGTACTCCACGGGAAGGCCGTGGCAGTCCCAGCCGAAGCGCCGCTGCACGGCCTTGCCGCGCATCGTCCGGTAGCGGGGGATCACGTCCTTAATCGTTCCCGCCAGGATGTGGCCGTAGTGGGGGAGACCGGTGGCGAAGGGGGGGCCGTCGAAGAAGCTGTACTCAACGCGCTCCTTCCCCTTTACCCTGCCCAGGGGGATTTTCCGCCGCTTCCCCGTCTTCTCGCTCACCCCGCGGCGCCGGTCAATGGACCGCTGGAAGGTGTTCTCCTCCTGCCAGTACGTGAGGATCGTGCGCTCAAGGTCCGGGAAGGACTGTTTAGGATCGACGGGGTCAAAGGGCATGCGGAAGGGGGGCAGGATCAAGGGGATGCGGAAGAGTTCCACGTACGCAACGATGCATATTGTATGGGGAGAGTGTACAGAATTTTGTTGATACTTGCTGGGCAGAGAGATGGAAAAATTGATATCAGTATTTGACAATATCCACGTGAGAAGGTACAATGTCACTACGTTTTTTTTCTATGAGAACTGAGACGACCACGCGCATCGGCACGGACTACTACCATCCGATTCAGCAGAGCGAAACGGAAGAGCCTTCTCTTGATGCTACCCAGGAAGAAATCCACCACAACGTTGCCCGCGTACTGGGGATTTTTTGGAAAAGAGGCGCTGATCTTCTCTTTACCTTGGGAATGAGTGAGGAGCAGATGCACATTTGCGTGATGCAGGAACTGGGCGGAGCGGAGGGGACGAAGATGGATATCAAGGATTTTCGACATTTTGTTGCCCAGGTCATTTCTCAGCTCATTGTAGACGGAGGGAGGAACACGGTGATTTCTCGGAAGTGACGTCTGCAGGATTTGCGCATACCCATGATAAAATCGGTATCCTGGAGGACACGCGGAATGGTATGATTCCTGTTCCATGATGGACATTGAGCGCCAGTTACATGAGGCCATGGAGTACATGTCTGCGAATGACAGGGAGAGGGTGCTGGTTGCCCTCGAGCGGTCAAAGCTGTGGCACGAAGGGCAGAAGCGTATCAGCGGTGACCCCTACGTCATCCATCCGATCACCGTTGCCCTGTACTTATGCAAGCTGCGCGCGGGGAGGGAAACAGTGATCGCAGCTCTTTTGCATGATGCCGTTGAAGACGAAAAAGCTACGTTACAGCAAGTGAAGAGCGAGTTCGGGGATACGGTCGCAAAGCTGGTGGATGGAGTGACGAAGCTCTCCAAACATCATTATGAAAGCGGGCGGAGGGCGGAACGACAAGTGGCTTCCCTGCGCAAGCTGATGCTCACGGCGAATGACGATTTACGCGTGATCTTCATCAAGCTCGCGGACCGTCGGCACAACGTCGAAACCCTTGCCGCTCTTCCCCCGGAGAAGCAGCAGCGTATCGCCCACGAGACGTTGGAGATCTACGTTCCCTTCGCCCGTATCGTGGGCTTGTGGGAATTGAAGACGCTCTTCGAAGAAGCCTGTTTCCCCATCGCGTACCCTCAGGAGAGTGCGGAATGGCATGGCACCATTGCACGATTGCGCCAGTCCGTGCAGGAGGAACGCAACGCGTTCATTCAGCGGCTCAATGAGGAAACATCGGATGATGTCCAGGCGGAGCTCCGTCCCATGACGGATTATGAAGTCTACCAGAAAATGCAGGGGATTATTGATCGCCTCGGGAGCGCCAGTACCATTGATAGTGTCCTCATCAAAGTCCAATCGCAGTCGCCCGTCGATTGCTACCACGTGATGGGGGAGATCCATGCACGGTATCCCGTACGGTCCGGTACGTTCCACGATTACATCAGCGCCCCCCAATCCAACGGGTACCGCGCCCTCCATACGACGATCTTCCTCTCGCAGCGTCATGAAGTCCGTCTGCGTATCCAGACGCAAGAGATGTACGAATTTGCGTCGACGCGGATGCTCTCCACGTGGCTTGGCGACCAGGGGAATGACATCTACCAAGCGTTGAGCGGATTGCACGCTGTGCAAGGGAACCACGACCAGTACGTCAATGATCTCAAGCGGACGGTCTTGGAGAAGCGCATGAGCATCTTCACGACCTCAGGCGATATCGTATCGTTGCCTCTCGGCGCCACGGGCGTGGATTTCGCCTTCGCCATCAATCCGGACCATGTCTCCTCTCTTTCGGGCGTACGCGTGGACGGGGAATTGCACGAAGCGACGTATCTGCTCAAGCAAGGTGATACCGTTGAGCTCGTTCTCCTGGAGAATGGCAAGAGCGAGCTTCGCAGCATGTGGGTGGATAAGGTGACGCTCGTCGGCGCCCGGGAAACCTTGCGCAAGTCGCTCCGTTACTCCCCGAAGAATAAGAGAAGGGAGGAAGGAAGGCATCTGCTGGAGGTGGCGTGCAGCAAGCGCAGATTACCATTGTGGTGGTTGGTGCATTTCCCTCCCATGCAGGGCGATCTCGCCCGTGCGATGCAAAGGAAATCGTTTGAAGCGTTGCTCGAGGACGTCGGGAGTGGCCTTGTGCCGGTAGGTACCGTGGCAGATGCGTACAGGAATCTCCTGATTGCGCCCACGAGCTGGAAAGTCATTTTATTGAAGTTGTTCCACCTCCTTCCCCGCATGCGGGTCCTCAATAAAGATGCGACGGTCATGGATGTAGAGATCTATGCGCAGGATCGCCTCGGTCTCATCCATGACATTGCGCAATGCTGCGTCGACCGGAATATCAATATGTCGCAGTTCTCCGTCTATGCCACTCCCCATGGGGGCTCCTTTTACAAAATGCGCGTGGAAGTGAAAAATTTTGATCAATTCAGCGATCTCTACGATTCGCTTGTCCAGGTGCCAAGTATCAGGAGTGTATTGAGGAAGAGATAATTATATGGTATGATGACAATCCTTAATTTTCTTCAGTACCGTTAAACCTCTTTGTCATGAACTTGGAAGGAAAACTCCTGGATCAGGCCATCGATCCTTTCCGCCGTCTCACGGAGCGCGCGGTGCGCTCGTATGACCAGTATCTGAGGCAAGATTGGACGGAGAACCGCGAGACTTTCCGTGATTCCTGGAACGCGCATTACCGATGGATGGACGACGCACTTGCCTGCGCCATTCTCGATGTGGGTGAAGAACAGAATTTGAAGAGGAGGGAGATGAACTTGGCTCTCGTGGGACCGGGTTTCCACCCCGTTGGTAACGAGATCAGCGAAAACACGGCAAAGCAACTGCTCGCGCACTTGCGTTCCATTGTCGTCATCGATTTTTCCCAAGCCGTGGTGGTGTCTGCCATGCGAAACCTGATGGAGGCGGGCGTGCCGTCCGAAAAGCTCTTTGGAATGCAGTACGATATTACCAATTGCATGAGCACGGTCTATGGTGTCTACATTGAGAAGCTCATGAGGGAAGTCGCTACGGAGGAGCAATTCAGCGCAATGGTGGCGAAGCTTGGTGAGACGGATATTGAATGGCTCAAGAAACAACTGGTGACGTTCCTTGGGGAAATGGGCGATCAAGGACAAGTTGCCCTTCCTGAGATGCTGCTTGCGGGTGGCCAGAATGAGACGCGTACGTTGCGATTGACCGTCCAGGATGAGCCGTTACCCATCCATCTTGCATCCTATCAGATGGTTGTGGCAGGGACGGGAGCGGCGGCGGAAGCGGATCTATGGGAGAGGTTTGGGGAAGTGACCAGCGATTCTGAGCGCGTGGCGAACCAGTCCGGCCAGCAGACGGAGACGGGACGCTGGAAAATGTACAGGCAGATCCATAATTTTATCGCCCAATATAATACTGCGATGGCAGCCCTCACAGTGACCAAGATGATCGAAGACAATCGCTATCCTAATTCTGATGCGGTGGTCAAACTTCTCACCGATGTCTCAACGGTGTACGAGCAGCCTTCGTTCAGTGAAATGGATCGTTTGCACTTGCATCGGTTCGATAGATGTCTGGAAGAACGAGGTATTCGTGTGGATATGCGGCCAGGCGATAAGTGGAAGGACCAACCGGAACATTCTCATCTGGTCTACGATATCTTGTGCAGACGTTTGCCACAGGAGGAGCATGCAGCTCAGCAGAAAGAGATCGCTGCACAGGATGAATTATCCCATGATTAACACATTCATTCTTTACGCATGAGGAGTGCTGTCTGGAGGAGGCGACAGTAGTTTTCGGATGATTCTCCTTTCTGACTGTAGGGGTCATTGAAAGATTTTCAGGGCGTAGTGCTTCACGTTTGCGAAAATCTCCGTCCCCTCATCCATCCCCGCAATTTCCTCCCGTGTGAACCAGCGCAGGTCCGTCCCTTCTTCCTCCTGCAGCGAGAGTGCCTGATTCTCATTCACGGGCCGTGCGAGGTAGACAAAGTCCATGTGCTGATGGGCGGGTTCGTTCCTCTCCGTGCTCGCGGGGATGTTTTCGAGGAGGAGGACAAGGGGTTTCTTCAGAATCCGGCCCTCCGCGGGATTTCCCGCGAACATGTCTTCCTGCAGTTCGCCGACGATCTCCACGTCGAGCCCCGTCTCCTCCCTGCACTCGCGACGCGCGGTCTCCTCCGGCAGCTCATCCGGATCCACGTGGCCTCCCGGCGGCATCCACCGCCCCAGACGCTTGTGCCAGAGGAGGAGCGTCCTGTTCCGGGAGTCCACGATGAACGCGGTGGCCGTGAAGTGTCGGTGCATGGAGAGGAAGGGATGGAGGGTTGGACGAGCGTCCGGACAAGTATATCCTTTGGTTCGTCGGTTTCCTCCCTGAACCAGTCGCAGAGTTTACCCCGAGAAGACACGAGGGGCTCCGGTTCAGGGCAAGCGGTTTCCTCGGATTCTTCGGATCTCTCGGTTCCCTCTTCGTCCATGGTCCTCATCCAATCCAACTCCACCATCCTCAAGATCGGCGATCTCCTCCCGTCGTTCGTTCTCCTCGCCACGGACGCCTCCACGGTCCGGTCCGCGGACATCATGGCCCCCGTCCTCGTGGTCATCTTCACCTGCAACCACTGCCCCTACGCGCAGGCGTTCGAGGATCGGATTATCGCGCTGGGGCAGGAGATGCAACCCAAGGGAGCGGCATTCGTCCTCATCAGCAGCAACGATCCCGCGGGGTACCCCGAAGATTCGTTCGAGAACATGCACAACCGCGCCAAGGAGAAGGGGTTCCCGTTCCCGTACTGTTACGACAAGGAGCAGGACGTCGCGCAGGCGTTCGGCGCCCTCTGTACCCCGCACTGCTTCGTCTTCGACGCCGACCGTCACTTGCGATACAAAGGAAGAGTGGATGACAACTGGGAGAAGCCGGAGAAGGCGAAGAAGCACGAGCTCCGCGACGCCATCGACGCGCTCCTCAAGGGGAAAGCCCCCGCAGTCAAGGAGGCGAATGCGATCGGATGTTCGATCAAGTGGAAGAAGGGGAACGAACCGAAGACAGTGGTCAGTGGGTAGTGATCACCCTCCTACGCCAAGGCTTCGGGGGGCAGGGCGGTCAGTGGTCAGCGGTCAGTGAGCAGTAGTCGGTGTTTCTGTCTGGAACACGGTGTCCAACACCGATTCTCATCTAGGGTACAATTGCGCCTGTGGCGTTCACCATTCGCGAGTATCGGGACGAGGACCGCAGTGCGCTCGAAGCGCTGATGGAAGAGCTGCAGGGGCATTTGGTCCAAATCGATCCCCTCAAGCGCCAGCGCCGCGTGCCGGAGTACGGCCGGAAGTACGTGGATGATTTGTTCAAAAAAATTCAGAACGGCGATGGAAAGATATGCATTGCGGAAGACCAAGGGGCCGTCGTCGGTTGCAGTGCATGCGTCATCATCACGTTGAGAGAAGAGGATCTCTTGAGCGTGCAACCGCTCTCCGAGGGGAGGATCCTGGAGTTGGTTGTTCTTCCCCATGCGCGTGGCAAGGGCATTGGCACCGCCCTCATGCATGCTGCAGAAGAGTATTTGAGGAGTAAAGGGTGCAGCGCTGCCCGGATACAAGCCTTTGCTCCGAATAAGAATGCCCGCAGTCTCTACGAAAAACTCGGATACACGGAGAGAGTGGTGGATTTGGTGAAGGCGTGGTGATGTTCACCGCGACTGCTCCTGGGATCCTTCAGCGGGCGGACGGAATGTTTCCAGCAACGATCGGGCTTGCTCTCTCACGCGAGCGGGTAGTTGCTCATAGAGCCCAACCAAACGTTCCATTGCTGATCGGTCGGAAGAATCTGGTGAGCCCTCGGTGCATGTATGGAGTGCATCCAGCGATCCTCGGGCTTCCGCCATGCGCTCCCGGAGAATTTCCACTTGCCGCTGCCGTGATATCGGTTGTTGTTTCTCTGCCTGAATCGCTCCGGGCATGTTGCAGGCTGATTCTGCTAATCCCATCCCCAAGCGCGTACCGTTCCGCACTTCTTCAGCCAATTGCGCCACCGTAAATCCCCTTGCTCCCACATACATAAAGGGTTTCTCCGGATTTGGCAGATCTCTCCCCCATTCCTCCATCGAACGAGCCATGTCTGCCAGTTGGGAAGCGGCATAAGAACGTTCGCCGGGGATGATGAGTTTTTCGTGGCTCAAAGGTTTTGGAGTGTATCATGTTCCGTTCAAGCGTCAACGCGGCGTCGTCTTCAGCAGCAGGATCTCCGGCGGCGCAAACAGCCGGGCGCGGGCCTGTGTTTCGCCGATGCCGCGCGTGACGGCGAGGGTTCCACCTCCCTCAAGGGGGAAGGCGCCCTGGCTGTACTGCTTCCCGATGCGCAGGGGAATGGGCGCGAGCGGGCCGATCCACGGCAGGCGGAATTGTCCGCCGTGCGTGTGTCCGGAGACGATGAGGTCCGCCTGCCTCGATTCCTCCTGCAGGATGATGTCGGGGTTGTGGGAGAGAAGGATGACGGCGTGGTCCTCCGGGATCAGGTCCAGCGCTTTCGTCAGGTCCACGTTCTCCGCCCACAGGTCGCCCGTGCCTGCCACCGCCACGGCGCCGCGGGATGTCCGGTAGAGGATATTTTCGTTGCGCAGCACCGTTACGCCCATGCCTTGCAGGTACTCCCGCAGCTCGACCGACCGGTCCGCCATCTCGTAGCGCCTGCCGAGCGGCGTGCGCATCCGGCCCATGTCGTGGTTGCCGAAGACGGCGACCGTGCCCAGGGACGGGGTGAGGCCGCCCAGGGGTTTAAGGTCCCTGAAGGCGGAATCCTTGTCGAAGAGGAAGTCGCCCGCGTAGAGCACCAGGTCCGGACGCAGCGCGTTCACGCGGTCAACGACGCGCTGGAGGAACGCCGCGCCCTTGTACGGGCCCGCGTGCAGGTCCGAGATCACGGCGATGGTGAGTTGCTCGGGGTAGGGGAGCGGTACCCGGCGTTCGGTCACCGTGATCAACCGCGGTTCGAGGAAGGAGCCGTAGAGCACCGTCATGGCAACGGCGAAACAGAGCAGGCTGAGGGCGTGGAGCGCCGTCCGCGTTTTCCACCCCTCGGCCTTACGCAGCGCGACCGCCGCGATGATGAGGATGCAGAACGGCCCCGCGATGAGCAGGAGGATGGCGAGGTCCCAGGGGAACGTACTTGGTGTGAGGAACATTGGCGTGATTATGCAGGGAGGAGAGCGATGAAGGAATGCAAAAATGGGAAATTGAAAATGGAAAATTTGGAACGTGGGGGGATACCTGCGTTCATTTTCAATTTTCCATTCTCAATTTTCAATTTTCCTAGAATGAAGCACCTTCTTCAGATACTCACCGGTGTAGCTGCCCGGGGCCTTCGCCACCTCCTCCGGCGTGCCCTTGGCCACGATGCGCCCGCCGCCCGATCCGCCGTCCGGCCCCAAATCCACGATGTAGTCCACGCTCTTGAGGATGTCCAGGTTATGCTCGATCACGAGGACGGTGTTCCCCTTGTCCACCAGGCGCTGGAGCACTTCGAGCAGGCGTTGGATGTCGTCGAAGTGCAGACCCGTCGTCGGCTCATCGAGGATGTAGAAGGTCCGTCCCGTGGCGCGCTTCGTCAGTTCCGTCGCCAGCTTGACGCGCTGCGCTTCGCCTCCCGAGAGGGTGGTGGCGCTCTGGCCCAGGTGGATGTAGCCGAGGCCCACGTCCTCCAGCGTCTGCAGCTTGTTCTTGATGGAGGGGATGGCGCCGAAGAACAGGAGTGATTCGCTGATCGTCATGTCCAGAACTTCCGCGATGTTCTTCCCCTTGTACGTCACTTCCAGCGTCTCGCGGTTGTAGCGCTTGCCGTGGCAACACTCGCACGTGACGAAGACATCCGGGAGGAAGTGCATCTCGATGCGCTTGAGCCCGTCGCCCTCGCACTCCTCGCAGCGCCCGCCCTTGACGTTGAAGCTGAAGCGGCCGGCCTTGTACCCGCGCAGCTTGGCTTCCGGGGTGGTGGCGAAGATGTCGCGTACGTCGGTGAAGACGCCGGTGTAGGTGGCGGGGTTGCTGCGCGGCGTGCGGCCGATGGGGGATTGGTCAATGACGATGGCCTTGTCCAAATGCTCCAGGCCCTCGATGGCTTCCACGTCCTGCGGCCTGGCATGCGCCTTGTTGAGGATGTGGAGGAGTTCCGGTGCCAGGATGCCATGGATGAGGCTCGATTTTCCAGAGCCGGACACGCCGGAAATCCCGATGAACGCCCCCAGTGGGAACTCCACCGTGAGGTCCTGAAGGTTGTGGTGGCGCGCGCCACGGATGCGGACGGCATGGCCGTTGCCGCCGCGGCGCTCCGCGGGGATGGCGATGGCTTTCTTCCCGCCAAGGTACTGTCCCGTGACGGACCGCGGATTCTCGATGACTTCCGCGGGCGTTCCGGTGGCGATGATCTCGCCGCCGTACTTCCCCGCGCCCGGTCCGATCTCCAGCAGGTAGTCCGCGGAGGCTATGGTTTCCTCGTCGTGCTCCACCACGATGACAGTGTTCCCCAAGTCCCGGAGCTTCTTGAGGGTCTCGATGAGCCGCGCGTTGTCGCGCTGATGTAGGCCGATGGAAGGTTCGTCGAGGACGTAGAGGACGCCCTGGAGCGCCGAGCCGATCTGCGTCGCCAGGCGAATGCGTTGAGCCTCGCCGCCGCTGAGCGTGTTGGCGGAGCGCGAGAGCGTGAGGTACTTGAGCCCCACATTCTCGAGGAAGGAGAGGCGGGCGATGATCTCGTGGAGAACCTTTTTGACGATGGCGTATTCGTAGGCCGTAAGGGTAGGGACGCCATGGCATGGCGTCCCTGTCGACGCAGACGCGCCATCGGCCGGTATGAGGTCCCGGAAGAAACTCTCGGCGCTCTCCACATCCATATCCGTCCCATCCACGATGTTCTTCCCCCCCACGGTCACGCCGAGAATTTCCTTCTTCAGGCGCTTGCCCCCGCACGACAGGCAGGGGAGTTCCAGCATGTACTCCTCGATCTGCATGCGGATGTAGCTGCTATCCGTCTCGGAGTGGCGGCGCTGGAGGTTGGGGAGCACACCTTCGTATGCCGTCTGGTACGTGCCGCCGAACTTGGCCGTATTGAAACTGATTTGCAGTTTTTCATCGTATCCCTGCAGGATGATGGCGCGGTGCTCGGGCGGGAGCTGCTCCCACGGCGTGTCCATGCTGAAGCCCACTTTCTCCGCGAGCGCTTCCAGGAGCTGTCCCGTGAAGCCGCTGCGGCTGGCGGAAGTGGCCCACGGATGGATAGCGCCCTCGGCGAGCGAGAGGCGGGGGTTGGGGATCACGGCGTGCTCGTCCACTTGAAGGATGGATCCCAACCCGTGGCATTGTTCACATGCGCCGTGCGGCGAGTTGAAGGAGAAGCTGCGTGGCTCGATGTCCGGAACCGACGCTTCGGGGTGCTCGGGGCAGACGAAAGACTCCGAGAAGCGCGTCTCCGCGCCGCTGTCCGCGTCCAGCGCGATGAGTGATCCTTCGCCTTTCTTCAGCGCCAGTTCCACGGAGTCCGAGAGGCGCGTGCGGTTGGGATTGATCGCTGCTCCCTCCTTCATATCCAAATCACGGACCACGAACCGGTCCACCACGATATGGATCGTATGCGCCTTCTTGGGGTCCAGCTTGATGTCCTCATCCACGGTCACGATCTGTCCGTCGATGCGCATGCGCACGAAGCCTTCGCGGCGGATGGCGTCCAGCACCTTCACGTGCTCGCCCTTCCGTCCTTCCACGATGGGTGCGAGGAGGAACACCTTTTTTCCCTCCGGCATGCGCGCGATGGTCTCCACGATCTGGCTTGCGGATTGCTTGCTGAGCTCCCGTCCGCACGTGGTGCAGTGCACCTTGCCCGTCTTCGCCCACAGCAGGCGCATGTAGTCATAGATTTCCGTCACGGTTCCCACCGTGGAGCGGGGGTTGCGCGGCGCGGTCTTCTGGTCAATGGAGATCGCGGGGCTCAACCCCTCGATGCTCTCCACTTCCGGCTTCTCCATCTGCGCGATGAACTGCCGCGCGTACGCCGAGAGGCTCTCCACGTACCGCCGCTGCCCCTCCGCGAAAATCGTGTCGAACGCCAGGGAGGATTTTCCCGATCCGGAGAGTCCCGTGATCACCGTCAGCTTGTTCCGGGGGATGGAGACGTTGATGTTCTTCAAGTTATGCATCTTGGCTCCCCGGATGACGATGGCGTCTTTCAGCGGAGCCTGCGGGGCGATGGATTGTTCCTTTGCCGGCGTCGTTCCATGCGCATCGGTCTTGTGGTCTTTCTTGGTCATAAGAGGGTGGATGCCGGAAGGCTGAAGAACAAAAAAATAGCCCCGCGGCGCGCGAGGGCTGAGCCTCGAGCTTATCATAAAAAATGCGCCATGTCTAGGGTTTAGGGGCTTCAGTGTGGGAAAAACCCGCATCGTATCGGCGAGTGTTTGACAAACAAAAAAAGACGGTTATTGTTTCAATACATTCCTTCCCCCAATTCCATGGTTCACAGGAAAAACGGTGCTGAGAGATTCCCTGTATCACAGACCATGGAGCGTCTGAACAGGGTAAAGAAGCAGATTGAACGCGATTCGTACACGTCAGACTTTGCTGTGGATGCCCATGGTGATGCATTTGACCTTGCGACGAGCGAGATTGCGGCAGAGATGGTCATTGGGACGGCGGAAGCCGCTTCGGAACAGCTTGCACGCATCAATGCGGCAATAGAACGTTGTCGCGCGGGGGTATATGGGGTTTGTGAAATGTGCGAGGGGAATATTCCTAAAGCAAGGTTAGATGCCCTGCCTTTTGCCACACGATGCGTGAAATGCCAGAGAGATGTGGAACGTGCTTCTGACATTGAAGAGCACAACGAACGTCCGATTAAGAACCACATGTTCGTATCAGTGGAAGAAGATCTTCCGGTTACGGATGAGCCGCAACAAGTCTGGTGATACCATGAGGCAGTGTTTACCGGCATCATCGAAGCAACGGCGGAAATAGTAAGGAATGACCATGGGAAGCTGACGATGCAGCGTCCCGCAAGCTTTGATGACCTTAAGCGCGGATCGAGCGTCTGCGTGTCCGGCGCGTGCTTGACGGTCACCACGCTCACGGAGAAGGAGATGGCGTTCGACGTGGTGCCCGAGACGCTCCGGAAGACGTCACTGGGGGAAAAGAAGATTGGTGACCGTTTGAACCTCGAGCGCGCCCTCCCTGCTTCCGGCCGGTTCGACGGGCATATCGTTCAAGGGCATGTCGAAGGGGTTGGTGTTGTTGTTTCTCCCTCTCTCCTCACCTCTCCCCCGGGGGGGGAGAGGGATGTGTGTGTTTCTGTTGTTCCACAAGACAACCACAAAACAAAAACATGCCCTTCCCCCATCGGGGGAAGGGTTAGGGAAGAGGGAAGACAAGCGAGCGTACTCATCATTCGTCCCTCTCGGGATCTTCTTCCATCCATCGTCTCCAAGGGTTCCATCACGCTCGATGGCGTATCGTTGACGGTGGTGGATACGACGAAGGATTCCTTCTCCGTCGCCCTCATTCCGACCACGTTGCGGGAGACGACCCTCGGACTTCTAGCAAAAGGCGACCGTGTGAACGTGGAAACGGATATACTGGGACGCTACGTTCGCCAATTCTCTTCCTCCCGACTATGAAACAAGAAACAGTTCCCTTCGCCGGCCCCATCAACCATGCGTGGCGCATCGGCATCGTCCACTCGTCTTACTATAAGGAGGAGACCGACCGGCTGGTGGCGGGGGCCGTGCGTCTTCTCCGGGAGAGCGGCATCAATGCCTCAAACATCGTCACCATTGCTGCCCCCGGTTCCTTCGAGATTCCGCTCCTGGGAGCGGAGCTTGCGCGCACCAAGCAGGTGGATGCGCTCATCGGGATTGGGATCATCGTGGAGGGCGAGACGCATCACGCGCGCCTCATCGCCGAAGCGGTAACGCAAGGCATGATGGACGTGCAGGTGCGCTACGGCGTCCCCTTTGCTTTCGAAGTCCTGTACGTGGACAACCTCGCCCTCGCCCGCGCGCGCCTGGACAGGGGAGAAGAAGCCGCGCGTGCTGTTCTACAATCCCTTGCGCATTTGAGACAGATACAGTCTTGAGTCATTGAACAAACTTCGTGTTCAGCATACATTCAGAGGGTAATCTCCCCCCTGTACCCATGCGCTTTGCCCGTCCGTTTTCCCTCATCCTCACACTTTCGCTCCTCGTACCGCTCCTCGCGCAAGCAGTGACGTTCCCTGATGTGCCGGCAACACATCCTTTCGTGCAGGCAATCGATGGCTTGGTGCAGATGGGCGTGATCAACGGGAATCCGGACGGCACGTTCCGTCCCGGTGATCCCGTCAACCGCGCGGCGATGCTCAAGATGCTCTACCTCGCATCCGGCAAGACGCCGGCATCCACATCCGTCGATTGCTTCCCCGATGTGGAGGAGGGCAGTTGGTACGAAACGTACGTCTGCGATGCGGCAGCCAAGGGGTACGTGATGGGCTATGCGGCCGATAATACCTTCAAGCCGGCGCGGCCGGTGACGCGCGCGGAAGCGCTGAAGATGGTCATTGTCGTATTCGGCATCAACGTTGGTGAAGCTTCGGTCACCGGATCCGCAACCTATACCGATGCGCCCGTCGATGCCTGGTTTGCATCCTATGTGAACAGTGCCTTGCAGGCGGGAATCATCCCGCTCAGTGGCAGGGAGTATGCCACAACACTCTCGCCCAACGAGCCCATCGATCGTGCGGAAGCCGCTGCGTTCATCTGGAACGGCACGCAGAGTTCCGCAGTGTCTTCTGCGTCGAACAGCACATCGTTTGATGCGGCCACAACGTCTTCCGCGGGCTCCGCCGCGTCCCAAGTGAGTTCCAGGAAGAAGGTGGACTTGGATGACACGGGTGCCTCGGCGCGCGTCTTCAGCCTCAACTTCCCCTTTGACGACATCCAGCGGTTCGAAGGCAAGACATCGTTCTCGTACCGGTTCCACGCGGACACGTCCTTCGTGGCAGACGTAACCGCGAAGATCCGGGACGGTCAGGGCGGGCTCACATGCACGCTCTTCCGGCTTGATGCGGACGGCATGTCCACGGAGTACTACCTCGGCTACACGGAGGGCGCTGGGTGCTACCTGCGCAGCGCGCTTTCGGCGGGTGATTACCAACTGCAGCTCCAGCCGACGGTGGCGGGGACGGAGTACGTGGTGGAGACTGCGGTGGGGAGTGGCGATGGCAATGACGGCTTTTCGCAGGCAGCCAACCTGCCGTTCCGGCTGACGCGCGTGGGAGTATTGGAAGACAACGATTTGGAAGATTGGTTCACCTTCACGTTGACGAGCGAACAGAAGATGACCTTGAGCCTCACGAGCGCGGACAAGCTGCGCTGCATCATCAACCCTTCGAGTAATGTGGATCTCTTCGGCTTCGAGGGGCCGGGATGCAACGCTGCCTACACGTATCCCTCTGGCACCTATTACGTGGGTATCGGCCATGCCTTCCCCAAGGCGCAGCGGCAGTTGTACACGATTGAATTGAAGTAGGATCGAGTGGGGGTGTGGGTCGTTCTCGCGTCGGATGGATGCCGAGGATGCCGACGATTCCGAAGAGCAGTCTTGTCGGAGGTTATATTCGTAGAATGGCCGCTCCTCGGCATCGCCAGCCCGCCCGAAGCTCGCAAGCGAAGGAGGGTCGGTTTCCTCGGCATCTTTCCTCAAAACTCCTCTTCCCGAGGTCCACTTCGGTTATACTATTGCTTCCATGCCCCCCTTTGTCACTATCCCAAAGGCCGTTGAATTCCTGCAACGCGGCGGGTTCCTCATCGTCGTGGATGACGAGGGACGCGAGAACGAGGGCGACCTCGTCACGGCGGCGGAATCCATCACAGAGGAGGCGATGGCGTTCGCCATACGCCACACGGGCGGCGTGGTGTGCCTGGCCCTCGGCGGCGACATTGCAGACAGGCTGAAACTATCGCCGATGGTGACACACAACACATCGCGCCTCGGTACGCCCTTTACGGTGAGCGTGGAGGCGGCGGAAGGCGTAACGACGGGCATCTCCGCCGGAGACCGCGCGCGGACGGTCCTCGCCGCCATCCATCCCGATGCCGTACCGGCGGATCTCCACCGGCCCGGGCATGTGTTTCCCCTGCGGGCGGGTGACGACGGTACGCTGGTGCGTGCGGGGCACACGGAAGCGGCAGTGGACCTGTGCCGGATCGCGGGGCTCCGGCCCGGGGCGGTGATCAGCGAACTCATGCACGACGACGGCACGGTGATGCGGCTCCCCGCGCTGGAGGCATTCGGGAAGGAGCATGGCATTCCCCTCGTCTCCATCGCGGACGTCATTGCTTGGCGGCACGCCCGCGAGTCGCTCATTGATCCGGAAGCCCGCAGTACGCTGGAGACGGACACGGGTGTGTGGGAAATCCGCGTGTACGAAGACAAGGTGCACCATCGTGAGCATGTGGCGCTGGTGAAAGGGGTAATGCAGCAGGAGGTCCCCACGCTCGTTCGCGTGCATTCAGAATGCTTCACGGGAGACGTGCTCGGGTCGCGCCACTGCGACTGCGGCGAACAGTTGCATCTGGCCATGCGGATCATTGCCGACGAGGGGAGCGGCATTCTCCTCTACTTGCGCCAGGAAGGGCGGGGGATCGGACTTGTTAACAAGATCCGCGCGTACGCCGCGCAGCAGCACGATGGGTTGGATACGGTGGAAGCCAACGAGCATTTGGGTTTCCCAGCGGATTTGCGCGAGTACGGCATCGGCGCGCAGATCCTGCGCGACATCGGCGTGCGGAAGATCCGTCTGCTCACGAACAACCCCAAGAAGATCGCCGGGCTGCACGGGTACGGCTTGGAAGTCGTGGAGCAAGTTCCGTTGGAGATCCGGGAACTCTCGGACCGGCAGCGACAGTACCTGAGCGCGAAGAAGACGAAGATGGGTCACCTCCTGCATCACCTGTGAAGTCCGGGCACTTGTATATACGATTGTATATACAAACACAACGCGGACGATCCCAAGACGAAAAAATTACATAGAACTACTTACACAGCTCCGTCATCTCATTTTTTTCCCGCGCACTTCACAACGCGCTAAAGAGAAGTACAATAATATCCATTAGTTCTTTCCCCCCGTCTTTATGCCTAAGAAGAAGGCAAAGAAGTCGAAGACAAGGAAGACGAAGAAGAAGAAGGCGACGAAGAAGAAGAGGAGATAGTTCGAGAATGCACGCGCCGTCCCGCGAGGGGGGGCGCGTTTTTATTTTCCTCTTCCATTTTTCCTGTGTGGGAGGGATTGTTTGGGATTGATGACGAGGCAAGAAATCCGCATGCACAAGCGGAAAATAGGGACGCAACCACAAGCGCACACGCAGAGAACGTGCACAGGCGGCAGGTGACGCATGGACGTCACTCGATGTTGGTGGCGCGGCTTTCTGTCGTTGAAGATCACCGGATCTTCTTCCAAAGTTTCACTTTGATGACGAGCACCGCGCCAATCGCGAAGAAAACGATCGCGACTTTTATCGCCCATCCGAGGAAGGGGATGAAGATGAGCAGCTTGAGGACCGCGAACGATGCAAACGCAATGCCGAACGTCGTCCAGAAGTTCCATTTTTTCTTGAACTTCAACTCCATCCAGTGCGTCACAACCAGGGCGGTGACGGGGGCGGCGAAGAGAAGCGTGAGGAGGTACGAGGCGAGCAGCGCGAGGGCGAACGGAATCCCCACCACGGTGATGGCCAGGAGGATCATGGCGATGGGGCTGGCCATGAAGAAGAGAAACCCCCAGAGCAAACTCCACCACGGTCTGCGGCGCAGGAGCTTGGCTGCGTCATGGAAGAATGTTTTGGTGGCGAGTTGGAGCAGGAGCAAGATCGCCGCGCCGGTGAGGAGCGAGAATAGCGTGAATGCGCCCAGGATGGCGGCGAAGGCGCCCTTCTTCTCCCCTGACGTCTGCAGTACCTCCTGGTGGAACGTGGCGCGCTGTCCCTGCGAGAGGGCGGCGCCAAAATCCACTTCCCTGTCCGACCAGTAGTCCACGCTTCCCTTGAACGATGCGTTGGGGGTGATCTCAATATCCTTCGCCGAAATCTTCGCATTGCCTTCCACCGGGCCGGCGACGATCACTTCTCCCCCCTGCACATCCACGTTCCCGTGGAAGATGCCTTCCATCGAAACGGTGCCGCCACGCACGATGAGGTTCCTCCCCACCGGCCCCCGGAGGACCACTTGGCCTCCGGTTACGATGACATCGCCGAGCACCGCACCGTCGTTGCCCACTACAACCGAGCCGCCGGCCACGAGGAGGTCGCCGCGGATCGTCCCGCGGATCTCTACGTCACCACCGGCCGCGCGCACGTCGTTGCCCACAATGCCCATCACCTTCACCGTGGCGCCCGCCACATTGACGCCTTGCATGACGCGTGCGTCGATGTCCACGCGTTCAGCAAAGACGAAGAGGTCTCCTCCCACATCCCTCTTGATGCTCGCGAGGCCGCCGGCAATGACGTAGAGGTCATCGGAGACCGGAGCGGGAATGCTCACCGCGGCGCCGGTGTGGAACGTTGCCGCGAACGCGACGGAAGGGAAGAGGAGGGAAGCCGAGAGGAAGGCGATGGCGATACGTCGCATAGGAACGTTGGAAAGGTTACCGGATATTCTACGTTCGGCCTCGCGTGAGTGCCAGTTCTTGGGGGTGCGAGTGGCGAGATTCGTGGGATAGTATTTTTGATGTCATTCCACTTTTCCGCAATGAAGTGGCACGAGGAAATTGACGCTGGCTCATGGAAAATGCGAAATGCAAAAATGGGACATTCCATCATTGCACATCCACACTTTCTCATTTTGCATTCGTTGCTCCCTTCTTCCTGAAGGAAATCTGAGTATCCTTCACGTCCACAGTCACGCTGTCGCCTTCGCCGATCTTCCCCTCGATGATCTGGAGGGAGAGTTCGTCGAGGATGTCCGATTGGATCACGCGCTTAAGGTAGGAGGATAATAATCGATAGTATTGAGTGCTAGTTTCGGAACGTCAATGAGGGTTCTATGGCGGCTCGTACGTACAAACACCGCCCCTGATGCCGGAAGATGGCAATCAGGGGCGGATGGGCGGGACTTGGCGGTCAGTGCGTGCCGCTGCCCATAAAGGCAATAATGCAGATTACGAGACCTGCAAGACTCCAGCATTCGACGTGGTTGAGTCGTTCGCCGTGATACAGCGCAACAACGATGAAGCCGAGGAGTGTCGCGATCGTCACGGCGACCCCCGAGAGCTTCATGGAGAACGGCGCATGCAGGAGGAGAGTGAAGAGTAAGTACCCTCCCATCGCGCACACGCACATCACTCCGGCGTCGAGCCACCGGCCGTAGTGACGGACCCGGTAGCAGAATTCGTCGGCTGCAGAGAAGACCGCAGCATCCGCAAGGACGCCGAGCATCCACGCAGCCCACATCAAACATTTCGCGGGGATCATACACCCCACGCTCCTTTCTGCCTCGAAGGCAAATAAGAACCGGCACGCTTCCTGACGGTGGTGCCAAGTACCGGGTGATACGACGGAAGAACTCGTATCAGTAAAAGTATAACTCTTCCCCCGGGGCGGGGATCAAGAACATGAACGTCATTCAGTTTCTTCTTCCGCGACCTCGTCCATTCCGTCACCCCGTTCCTCCGTGAGCGCCGCAAACCAATTATACGTTTCCTTCGATCCTTTCGGTCCGTTGCACCGGACGGCGTTCCAGAGTGACGAGAGGAAGGAGAGGATACGGCGCATCGTGTCCCATGATAACCGCAGCAGCTCCGGCGTCCAGTGATTCACCGTAGTCCTTATGCCGCAAGTGGCAATGTGAAGCTCCCGATCACAACGCGCTTCTGCTGGTCTTCCGGCAGTGATGCTTTCCATTGATTCGCGCGCTGGAGCAGTTGCTGTCCGCTGAAGGCAGGATCGTCGGGGTTGCCGATGACGACGATGTGGAGGGGATGCTCACCGTTCAAGAGTTCGCCCGGTCCGTGTCCGCCGAAACTGATGGCCTTCGCGAGATCCACGGTTCTGCTGCCCGCCTTGGAGCTCAGAATCTTCCGCGCGCTCACGAGGAAACCGGCTGGCAACACGTCGCTGGATGTTTTGAACGCGTTGGTCCCGTCGTAGTAGACCACTTGTGCCACGTGGGCTTCGGCGGGACGGGAAAGCTGCCCAATGGGCTTGAAATGCACGCGTACTCGGTCAATCTCCTCCGTTGTCTTTCCCGCCTCTGTCAGTTTTCGCGTCATGGCGGCGACGATGGCGTTTGAGTACTTGATCACCAATGCATCGACGGCTTCCGGTGTCACGAGCTGCTTCTTCTCTTCCGGTGTCAGCGGTCTCTTCAGTTCCTTCTCCAATAACTTCTCCAGCGCGACTCCTCCCGCGCCGCAACCGCCATGGCCTTGGATGACGGTGATGCCCTCCGCAATGAAGGCGTCAGCCATTTTTTCGATGTGTGACGGGGACAGGGGATTGTTCTCCAGTAGATCGTCCAGATCCATGTCGAGAATACCGGAACCTGCCGTGCGGATGAGGTGCAATTCCTGTCCGCTGGCTTCCGTCCGATCATCCCCCTCGTCGATGCATCCGATTGCCTTCACCAAACCGGGCTTGTAGAAGGCTTCCTCGCGCACGCGGTCCGCATGCGCCGTTACGTACTCCTGCCACCCGCCGGCTTCCTTGATATCCAGAAGGAGCTTGCCGTCTCTCTCAAAGTAAGGGGCGATGATTTCCGCGGTGTTGTGGGACATGTGCTCATCTTTACCATGTCCGCCTTCCTGAGACAACTTCTCTTTCGGTTCGGATGCCTGCCCATCGTTTGTGAGTACAGCTGCCGCGGCCGTAGAGAACGCGGTTGTTTTCTCCAAAAATTCGCGTCGATCCATCGTCGGATTTTGCATGGGTTGTTCAGGGAGTGTTTCGAGCATAGGGTGGGGGAAAACGTTGCAGAAGAGCGTACGAATGTCCCCCAAAAAATCAAGGGTCTAAAGAGGCAGGTTTGCCCGGAGAGGAATGAAGAATCCCAGCCATTCCTTTGACCGGAATGCGGAAAGGGACGACCATACGACCATGATGAATTGGTGGTATGGCTACGGGTCGGGGTTCTGGGGTTTTGGGATGATAATGATGGTCCTGTGGTGGGCGCTGATCGCCGTCGCGATCGTGGCGCTCATCCGGTGGATCCGTTCCGGGGCGGGGGAGGGGACAGGCGGTCACGCCGGCGGCCGCGGGTCTGCGCTGGATATCCTCAAAGAGCGGTATGCGAAGGGGGAGATCACGAAGGAGGAATTGGAGGAGATGAAGAAGGATGTTCAATAGCATTCCATCCCTTCTTGTTCGCCGGAAAATGGTGGAATCGATTTTCTGAAGACCTGCGGGTCGAAGACCCACTCTGGTGATTGTGCAGAGAATGGTCATGATCGTAGCCTTGTTGCTGACCGAGAGCGGGTCTTCTGCCCCTTTCCACCCCTTGAAACAGAGCGGGTCTTCTGACCCGCAGGACAAGAAGATCATCCTCGTTTGTTCTGCTCAGCTAGCAAACGTCCGTCCGCGAACGCGAATTAAAAAAGTGCCTGCGCGATCCTTCCCTGAGGAATATACTTCCTCCACTGCCCCCGTAGCTCAGCTGGATAGAGCGCCTGGCTTCGGACCAGGAGGTCGTGGGTTCAACTCCTGCCGGGGGTACCACGTAAAATTGCGCGCAGCGAAGCGAGCCGCATATTTTACGTGGGACGTGGCGGCGCAGCCGCTTTACGTCCCCGCGCGCAATCACGTGGCGCCGCCATCAGCACAACCCAAGGTTCAATAATTTCTAACCTGCTCCAGTATTGAGTACCAGCATTAGCGAGTAGAGAATAACGGAACGAAATCCCAAAGTTTCCTCCGAGGCCCCGGGTTCGGGGGTACTCCTCTTGGTATATACTCTTCTTATGCCTCTCAACGACGATGACCTCGACGAATCCCTCAGCAGCCGCAAGGCGCTCGAGCGGTCCGATCATGGCAAGCAGGAAAAGAAGGAGCAGAAGGTGAAGCAGGAGCACGGGAAGCAATTGAAAGAACTCCAGCTTCAGGTGCTCAAGCAGCAGGTGGCGCCGGGGAAGGCGGAGGAGGGCGGGAAGGAAGAGGGGATTAAAACCCGGACGCGGGAGGAGGAAGCGCGGCAGAGCATGGATACCGTCCGGTCGAAGCCCGATCCCGAGACGATGATCAAGAAGGAGGAGCAGGAGGCGGCGGCGGAGAAGCAGGCGCCGTATGAGAAGGGGAAGGATCAGACGGCGTGACGAGCGGAAAGCTATAAGCGGAAAGCGGTAAGCTCTTCTACTTTTTGATGCCGTAGCGATTATTCTCAATATGCATACAGCTTAAGTCTTACCGCTTATAGCTTATCGCTTACAGTTTAGAGCTTACATCTTCGCTTATTGCCGATTCATGTTTATACTGCCGTAAACATGACAACAGCCCTCTACACCCTCGGCAGCGTTGTCCTCGTCAGCGCTTTGTCGCTGGTCGGCGCGGCGTTCCTCTTTCTGGGCGAAAAGACGCTGCGGGGGATCCTCCTCTACCTCGTCAGTTTCTCCTCGGGCGCGTTGCTCGGCGACGTCTTCATCCACATGGTGCCGGAGATGGCGGAGGGAGGGGATTTGACCTCGAGCCTCGTGATCGTTCTCGTTGGCATCGCGTTCTCCTTCGCGGTGGAGAAGGTCATTCACTGGCGCCACTGCCACTTCCTCCCGGAGGATGACCGGAAGCACGAGCACTGCCACGATGCGGGGACGATGAGCCTTGTGGGGGACAGCGTCCACAACTTCATCGACGGCCTCGCCATCGCCTCCAGCTACCTCGTGAGCGTGCCGGTGGGGATCTCCACCACGATCGCGGTGGTCTTCCACGAGATTCCCGACGAGATGGGGAATTTCGCCGTGCTCCTCCACAGCGGGTACAGCAGGCGGAAGGCGCTCCTCTTCAACTTTCTCTCGGCGCTCGTGGCCGTGGCGGGGGCGGTCCTCGTCCTCGTCGGCAGCAGGGCGTTTGTGCCGCTCAACGCCTACCTCCTTCCCTTCGCCGCGGGGAACCTGCTCTACATCGCGGGGACGGACCTCATCCCGGAACTCCACAAGGAAATGCGCATCACATCTTCCTTCTTCCAACTCGTGATGATGGTGGCGGGGATGGGGGTGATGGGAGCGATGCTGCTGTTGGACTGAGCGGCTGCTGTCCCTTTTTCCATAGGTCTCTGTGACCCAGGAAGTGCAATATGTATCTGAACCTATGCAGGAGTGAATGTGGTTTCGGTGTTGACTGCAGTAGCGGTCTTCGTGAAAATCATTGCCTATTCCCATTGAAACTCCCGAAGCATGGAAGCAACGGAAATGGAAAGCCAGGGCACCGATCTGTACGAGGCGTATTGCCAGTTTGTCCAAGAAAGCGGCAATGCGATCGCATCGCAGTGGTCCTGTGCAGCGAGTCGCGCACAGTTTCTCGCGGCGAATTCACCTTTACCACGCAGGGAGTTCGAGCGGCTTTTCCTGGCAATGCCTCATGGGACGCAACTGGCTTTTGCCCGACGCATGCGTTGTGGATTCGATGTCGCAGTTGTTACTGAATCAAGGAACGTCGTCGGGCTGGTCATGAGAAACCTTCTCCTCAATGGCGGAGAGGCCGAGGGCGTCGAGGAATAGCTACGCGCTCCTTTCTCTTTCCAGATCGTATTCGTCACTTTGCAGCGAATTACAAAATGGATGCTACGTCGTTCGCCGATGGCTCACCGATGACCCGGCCCGAACGCAGAGATCGTTCATGCCATTCCCGGAGCCCTTCCATCACGGATACATCCCGGTCACTGAAGCTGAATCCTTCGACGGTGGGAAGCCGTTCAAACATGCGCTGCTGGTTCTGCGCGTCTTGAATGCCACGAGCGTTCTCCGGTGCAGCGGCATGTTGTGGATCCAGAAGAGAAAGCAATTCCCGTCGCTCCGCACTCTGAAAGTCGGTTGCGGCAATGGATTCAACCTGCTTCCCCGGGACGTCGGGAGTCACGGGCTCCGTTGGGCGTTCGGCGGAATCGGGTGTGAGTGGCTTCATAGCGTCATGGTACCACAGAACGTTGCCATTCATGGTTCGTCGTTTTCCTTCATCTGTGCTGTGGTCAGAAGAGGGAGTGGCTGCGTACCACGCTGACAGTTTTCACGGGGCAGGGGATTCCCCAGCCGCTTTCGCATACCCCCTCATCTCGTAGCCCGAGAGGAGCGCGAGCGCGATGAGGAGCGGGACGGCGTAGAAGAGGAGGCGAAACAGGAGGAGCGCGCCGAGGACGGTGCTTGTGGGATAGGAGTCCCGGAGGAAGAGGATCATCGCCGCGTCGAAGACGCCGAGGCCGCTCGGCACTTGGCTCGCGAAGCCCGAGATTTGCGCGATGACGTAGAAGCCCAGGAATGTGAGCCACGGCAGGTCGGAGGCGGGGAGGAGGGCGAAGAGCACGGTGCCGGTGAGCGCCACTTCCACGCCGGAGAGCAGGATTTGCCCAAAGGCCACGCGCGCCGGGGGAATGCGGACCTGCCACTTCCGGTATCCCACCGTCCGCTCGGGGAAGAATATGCTCCCGCCCACGTAGAGGATGACGGGGAGGAGCAGGCCGGCGCCGAGGAGGGAGAGGGAGAGCGGCGGGAGCGGCAGGGACGCGGAGAGGAGAGGGGCGTTGAGGATGAGCGCGAGTCCCGAGGTGAGGAGGAGGGAGAGCGTGAAGGTGGTGAAGCCGAAGGCCGTGATCTTGGCGACGTTCGCGAGGTCAAAGCCCCATCTTGAGTACAGGCGGTACCGCAGCGACCCGCCCGTGAGCACGGCGAAGCCGAGCGTGATGCCGAAGGTGTTCCCGACCAAGGATGTAAACGTGATCTTCCGGAGCGGGAGGCGGTAGCGGAGATAGTAGAAGGCGAGGAGGTCGTAGGAGCTTTGGATGGCGTAGACGACGGCCATGCACGCGAGAGCGGCGCCCAGGCGGGCGGGCGGAAGATGGGTGAACGCGGCCCACACGTCTTCGGGATCCACGCCGCGCAGGAGCTTCACGAGCGTCATCATGGCCAGCGCGAAGATCGCGATCACCAGGAGGGGGCCGACGATGCGGCGGATCATGGAGCTCATCGGATGACGGTATGCTCGTGTTTCCAGGGTTTTCCGAAAAATTTCTCCGAGAAGTAGGCCATGGCGTACTCGTACCCCACGCGCAGGACGCCGCGCCGCGCCAGCCGGCGGCCGGACATCTGCGTGGTGAGCGCGGGCAGAAAGAGCACTTTCCCCGTGCCATGCAGGCGCTTGCCCGTGTCCACGTCGTCGCCGTAGAAGGTGCGCGAGGTGTCGAAGCCGCCCGCGTCCAGGAATATCTGGCGGCGCAGGATGACGTTGCCGCCCATCACCTGCGCTCCGGTGAGGAAGCCGGAGATGTGCGCGGCGTCGTTCCATCGCCCCGTAACCCAGCGGTTGAACGGCGAGAGATCGTAGTACTCGCACGGGCCGCTGGCAGCCACCGCTTCCGGATGCGCCGCGAAAGCCGACACGGCCGCCGCGAACCACTCCCGGGGGAGCAGCACGTCCGCGTCGATGAATGCCACCAGGTCTCCCGTGGCTGCGAGGAGGCCTCGTTGACGCGCGTGGTTCGTACCCTTCTGCGGCTCTGGCACCACGCGGACGCCCGCTTCCCGCGCGATGGCCGCCGTGCGGTCCGTGCTGGCGTTGTCCACCACGATCACTTCGCAGGGGTGCGGCGCGGCCGAAGCACGGATGTGTGCGAGGCACGCACCGATGTACCGCTCCTCGTTGTGCGCGGGGATCACGACGCTCACGCGCGGCGCGGTCTCGTTCGTAGTGGCCGGAAGCGGTTGTGCGTTATCGGATGTCACGGTAGGTGCGCGTAGCGGGACGGTGCAGGAAGGATTCCGAGAGGAAATTGAGGACGTAGATGGTGCCGGTGGAGATGAGACCCTGGGAGCGGAACCGCCGCGCGGACGACGCGACGCGGAAGCGCTGAAGGAACCACACTTCCCCCTGCTTCTTGAGCCTGCGGGCGATGTTGGTATCTTCCCCGTAGAACGTGATGGAGGTGTCGAAGCCGCCGATGGCTTCCAGGGCTTCCTTCCGCGCCGCGAAGTTGCTCCCCAGCACCATGGCGCCGGTCATCATGTTTAAGGGACGCGCAACGTTCCAGTACAAGCGCACGATCCGGTTCTTCCACGCGGGAAAATCGTAGTACTCGCACGGGCCGCTGAGGCAGACGAGGCGGGGATTCTCCCGGAATCCTTTCTCGATCATGGCCAGCCAGTCTTTGGGGACGCGGGAATCGGCATCCACGTACGCAAGAATCTCCCCCGTGGCCGCCTTCCGCCCCGCTTCGCGCGCGTGCGTGATGCCCTTCTTCCCCTCGCGCACCACCCGGACCATCGGATGGCGCCTCGCCACGTCCGCCGTGCGGTCCGTGCTGGCGTTGTCCACCACGATGATCTCGCGCAGGTCCGGTGTCTTCCCCGCGAGGATGCTCTCGATGCACGGTTCGACGTACTGCTCTTCGTTGTGCGCGGGAATGATTACACTGATATCCATTGAAGAAGGGGAGGGAGGAGGGGAGAGGTGCGCGCGGACGGTCTCGTTGTTCAAGGGGCTTTCCCTGTTCTTGAGGATTCTACCCTCCTCAGCCGCCGATTTCACTCATGGAATTCGCTCATTCTTGGCGATGTGGCTTCGGCATTGTCTCTTTTGACCTGCGGGTCGAAGACCCGCTCTGGGTAGGAACGGTACTTGGTACTTGTTGCTTGGTACTTGGTCCCTACTATCTCCTCGCCCTCCTCCGGTCGTTGTCCGTCAGCAGCTTCTTTCGCAGGCGGATGGACAGCGGCGTCACTTCCACCAGTTCATCGTCCGCGATGTACTCCAGTGCCTGCTCCAGCGACATGGGCGACACGGGCGTGAGGGTCACGGCATCGTCGGAGCCGGAAGCGCGCATGTTCGTCAGCTTCTTTTCCTTGCAGGGATTCACCGCCATCTCCTCATCCTTGGCGCTCTCGCCGATCACCATGCCAACGTACACCTTCGTCTGCGGCGTAATGAAGAGCCGTCCGCGTTCCTGCAGGTTCCAGAGCGCGAAGGCCACGGCCACGCCGTTCTCCATGGAGATCATCGATCCGTGTGACGAGCCCGCCAGTTCCCCCTTGAACGGTTCGTACGTCAGGAAGGAGTGCGTGAGGATGCCCTCACCGCGCGTTTCGATGATGAAGTCACCGCGAAAGCCCAAAAGACCGCGCGTGGGTACCTTGTACTCCAGACGGGTGTGGCCGGCGTAGGCCTTCATGTCGAGCATTTCGCCTTTGCGCGATGCGAGCATCTCGATCACCTTACCCACGAACTCATCCGGCACGTCGATGATGGCGTGTTCAATCGGTTCCACCTTCACGCCGTTCTCTTCGCGCATGATTACTTCCGGTCGCGAGACCTGCAGCTCAAATCCCTCGCGACGCATGTCTTCGATCAGCACCGAGAGGTGGAGCTCGCCGCGTCCGGAGACCTTGTACGCGTCCGTCCCCGGAATCTCCTCCATGCGCAATCCCACGTTGGTCTCCTTCTCCTTCTCTAGCCGTGCCCGGATGTGGCGTGTGGTGACGAGCGCGCCTTCCTTGCCCGCAAACGGCGAGTTGTTAACGAGGAAGTTCATTTCGATGGTGGGGGGATCGATGCGGATGGCCGGGAGCAACGCCGCATTCTCATCCGTGGTGATCGTCTCTCCCACGTAGATATCCGGAATTCCCGCCACGGTCACGATGTCGCCGGCGTGCGCTTCGGGCACTTCCACGCGCTTAAGACCCTGCGACACGAACACCTTGGTGATTTTCCCTTTGCGGATGTTTCCATCCGGGGTTTTGACGAACACCTGGTCGCCCGCCCGCGCCACGCCTTCATACACCCTGCCGATGGCCAAACGTCCCAAGTAGGAGTCGTATCCTAAAGAGCTTGGCTGCATGCGAAAAGCCGTATCAATTTTTTGTTCAGCTTCGGGGACGTGCTTCATGATCAGGTCGAAGAGCGGCATGAGATCCTTGGAGGCATCCTCCAGTTTTTTCTTTGCAATGCCTTCCCGTGCGATTGTGAAGAGGTACGGGAAGTCCGTCTGCTTGTCGTTGGCGCCGAGAGCCACGAAGAGGTCAAATACTTCATCTACTACCTCAAGAGGCCGCGCGGCAGGCTTATCAATTTTATTGATTATCACAATAGGACGGAGCCCTAGTTCAAGCGACTTTTTAAGAACAAATTTTGTCTGCGGCATCGGGCCTTCCTGCGCGTCCACGAGGAGCAGCACGCAGTCCACCGTTCGCAGAATACGTTCCACTTCCGAGCCGAAA
>CAZCWV010000003.1:0-16070 GCA_964502425.1 uncultured Candidatus Peribacteria bacterium
AGGAGCTGGTCACGCTTGATCTGCTGCCCGCGCTGGAGCGTCATGGCCAGCGCCTCGTAATCCTCCACGTTGCCGAGGCCGTAGATGCACGAGACCGACGCGATGATGAGCACGTCCTTGCGCGTGAGGAGGTTGAACGTGGCGGCGTGGCGGAACTTCTCGATCTCCGCGTTGATGCTCGCGTCCTTCTCGATGTACGTGTCGGTGGTGGGAAGGTACGCCTCCGGCTGGTAGTAGTCATAGTAGGAGACGAAGTACGAGACGGCATTCTCCGGGAAGAAGAGCTGGAACTCGGAGCAGAGCTGCGCGGCCAGGGTCTTGTTGTGCGCGAGGACCAGCGTCGGCCGCTGCACCTGCTGGACGATGTTCGCCATGGTGAACGTCTTCCCCGTCCCCGTGGCCCCGAGCAATGTCTGGTGCTTCTCGCCTTTCTGCAAACCTTCGACAAGTTTCGCGATGGCCATGGGTTGATCACCCGTGGGTTGGAAGGGAGAGACGAGCTTGAAAGGTAATTGCATCATGGGAGGAGAAGCTGACTTGCCCCGCACCGAGCGATCCCGCCGCAGCGGGAGAGCTCTGGTGTGGGGTCACCGGTCGGTTGGAAGGGGGAGACGAGTTTGAAAGGTTGTGATTGCATGGAGAGAAGATGGGCTTGCCCTGTACCGGAGCCCTTCGTGTCTACTCAGGGTAAACTCCGCGACTGGTACAGGGTTATGTCGGATCATTGTACCTCCTCATTTCGTGGCATGGAATAGCGGGAAAGAAGAAAGTGGGAATGGAGAAATTGACAGGGGAAGCCTAGTGGATACAGTGCATACATGACTAACGTCATTGTGATCCAAAGCTTCGATGTAAAGCCTGAACTGTACAGCGGGCTGCCCGGACGCAGGGGTAATGTAAAGCTCAAGAACGAGAAATCAGATCTGGAAATCCTCGTCCCAGTTTTGCATCCCGAGATTCATGAAAAACTTGTCAGGTGGCTGGCAGAACAGCAGCAGGTGACAAAAGATGCCATTCGTTCGTTCCTGCAGGAAATGTCTCCCCCCGAGAAACCTGAAGCATAATACAAAAATAACCTGATCTGTGGCTCTTCCATCACATCACACTCCGATGAAGAAATGCTTTTCCTTATCTCCCTCTCCACCCGAAGGGGGGAGAGGGCGAGGTGAGGGGGCGTGCGCGAAGCGATAGAAATCAGATTAATTTGAAATAACATGCGTCAGAGATCCCACCATGTTTCCCACCGCCCCCGCGGAAAACCTTAGAAGTTGGCGTTTTCCACGCTTCGTACGTTCAACGTGGTGGTGCGACGAAGATGTTCAATGAATGCCTCAGGGCTTTTGAGGACATCCAGATGGGGAACGTCCGCAATCTTGTTCCCATTACAGTCAGTAACGCATCCCTTCGAAACTTTAAGACCAAGGGTTTCATCGGTGTCTAACCGTACAAATGCAATAGCCGTGTCTTCCAGAACCCGGCGCAGAAGGTTGTCGAGAGTAAGGTGAGGCAGACGCTCCGTTGCGCATTCACATTCAGCAATCAGCTGTCCAAGGGTCTTCGTGTCCATAGAAAAGTGGCTAGGAATAAAGCAGCATATTGAATATTGAATAGTATCCCCTGTCAATGTTAAGCCTGCCGCTTTTTATTGCCGATATTACATGCCATCGATGAGAGATTTACATTTCACCCCACCCCACCAACTCCACCTTCCGCTCCGCGAGGATGGCACGGAGTGATGCGTCCGTGAGCATCCGAAGTTCCGTCTGCCGCTGGGGATCGAGGTCGAAGGGGGTGCCGGGGCTTGCCCCGTACCGGAGCGAAGCGACTGGTACGGGGCTCCCGGGATGGACCATGAGTTCCGTGGTGCCTTCCG
Source organism: uncultured Candidatus Peribacteria bacterium (assembly GCA_964502425.1). Lineage (GTDB taxonomy): Bacteria > Patescibacteriota > Gracilibacteria > Peribacterales > Peribacteraceae > CAIKAD01. The sequence goes on from CAZCWV010000003.1 coordinate 1,874, forward strand.
GCAGGCGGCTGATGACGTGGCGGAGGTTCTTGGCCGAGGCGTTCCCCAGCAGCGTGTGGCCGCGGAAGTGGTCGGTGGAGGCGATGCCTGCGGCTTCGAAGAGCCGGCGCGCCTCCTTGGCCATGGCATTGGTGGCGCGGATCGCATCCAATTGTTCCGCGGGGACGTTGAACCCGAACGGCGGGAGCGGCTCTTCGCACGGGATGCGGACGAACCGGATGCCGTACCGCTCCATCGCGGGGATGAGCGCCATGGCAACGGCGGGATGCACGTGCGCGTCCCAATTGCCCGCAACATGCGTGAGGGCGAGGCCATGGTCCGTCGCCCACGCCAGTTGCGCACGGATCTCGCGCTCCAGATGTTCCCGCTGCACCTTCCCTTCATCGAGCAGCGTGAAGAGGCGCTGCGCGGGATGGAACCGGCCGGTACTGTCCACGAGCGACGCCACGTCCCCAGGCTCGCTGAGGGGATACTCCTCCACCAGGTTCACGTGCAACCCCACGGGGAATTTCCGCTCCCGCGCATGCCGCGCCGCGGCTTCGCTATCGCTGCCGTTCGGCCACAGGGAAGCTCCCGTCACCACCCCGAATTCCGCACACTGGAAGATACCGTGGGAGCGCTGGGGATTCACACCTAAGTCATCTGCCGTGATTATCAGACGAGGCACGGGTGCATAATACGCCGTTTTCCCCTCCATGGTCGTCACCCCCTGTACGTACATAATATTTCACCTATACTGCCCCTCCGCTCCTTGTCATCACCCCTCTGCACCCGCTTTCTTTTACACCCAAAGCATGAGCGTTTTTTATTCCCGCTCGTCGCGGGAAGAAGAAAGAAGACGTCGTGCAGAGATGGAGAACAGCCCATGACTATGGAATCTCTTTCGATTGGCAGACTACGCCTGTATGACATTGTTCCCACCGTCAAGATTTCGCGGGGGTTCTGGCTGCGTAGGTTGCTTAGGGCAATGCTCGGTCTCCAGCCCGAGCTCCGGATACAACCCAGTTATCCCATGGCCTATGTGAAGATCTCCCAAGAGATCATCGTAAAAGGAATCAAGCTATTGGTTGTATCACGGTGCGAGAACAGTTGGTTCGATCAGTCCGGCCGCGAATGGATCGGAAAACCGCCTGCACACGATCTACTGCGCGGCATGATCACAATTATCGGACCAGAGCAGGGCTACCCTCAACCGAAACAGTGGGCCCTTTATTTCAGAACCGACAACGACACTCCGCCTTGGACATCCACTCTGTAAGACGTCGCCACCCCCTCCCACCGATCCTCACGACGAGGATCATGGGAGGGAATTTTGCTTATGCGAGAGACCACACAGGGCGAGGGGGGCTTATTTTGCTGTACAGAAAACGATGATACAGGTACACATTGCTCCTTCTGTTTCCCCTATGCTCCACGAGACGCCTGACGATTTGGATACGCCGGAGCAGGAACTGTATGCGGATGCAAAGGCCATGATGCTCCAAACGCTGAGACGGCTGAATTCCGAACTCGACCAAGTCATCGCCTGCAGCAAGAGAGTTGCGGATTGTTCCGAGAGGGTCCACTTCACGCTCTTATGCGTCGAAAATACAGCCACCGGGCTGCCAACATCTTTCCGGCTGGGCATGAGCGTGGGGATCACTGCCGCGGAAGAACATATGAATAGCTCCTATGGAACCGCGGTACGCAGGGAAATAGAAACAGTACGCATCGATGAGATGCTCCTTCGTGAAGGATGGGAGCAACTGCCTCAGGAGTTGCGTGACGCTATTGCCCGGAACGTGATAGCGGAAGCAGAACCAGTGCTGACGCAGAACCTCGAACTCCACAACAGATACGACATGGTTCCCGCATTGCTCAATGATCTCTCCGCGCTCTACAGGGAATTGGTGCCGGAAGCAGAGGGGGAGCCGGATGTGTGAAACGAGGTTGCCACCCCTGTACGTAAACAATATTTCACCTATACTGCCCCTCCGCTCCTTGTCATCACCCCTCTGCACCCGCTTTCTTTTACACCCAAAGCATGAGCGTTTTTTATTCCCGCTCGTCGCGGGAAGAAGAAAGAAGACGTCGTGCAGAGAAAAAGGAGCATTCCCGTGTCACAAGCAATGAGAAGGAAGCCGTGGAACAGTATTGTGTCCATCAGTAAGAGGGCGATTGTCCTGAGCAATCGAGAGGAGCAGATAACACTGAATGCGGGACAACACGCGACGATTCACGTGGATGTGATGAGCCATGCAGAGGACGGCGAGAGCTTCTTCGATCGATATCATCGATACCGACGCACAAGCGTCATATCGAGGCTCCCTCCTGTTGGCAACGCCTTCGTTGCCGACATTGAGCTCGTGAAAATCGGAAAATCGCACCTCGCGATCCTGCGGGATCCCCAATACGGGGAATTCCTCACGCCATGAGGAAGGCACACGCACGACGTCACCATCCCCCTCCCACCGATCCTCACGACGAGGACCACGGGAGGGGATTTTGGGGTACCGCTCTTCTTTGCCCTATCCGCCGGACAATAGTAGGATTCCTGGGCATGATCGACCTGACCGATCTCCGCCAACGGCCCGACGCCTACAAGGACGCCGCGAGGCAGAAGAAGATCACGGTGGACATCGATGCGTTCCTCACGCTCGACGGAGAGCGCCGCTCCCTCCTCACGACGGTGGAGGAGATGCGCGCCAAGAAGAACGCCGTGAGCAAGGAAGTGCCGGCGATGAAGGGCGACGGGAAGAAGAAAGCGATCAAGGAGATGAAGGCATTGGACGTGACGCTCAAGGAACAGGAGGAACAATTGAAGAGCGTCGAAGGGCAGTGGAACGACCTGCAGCTCCAACTCCCCGTGATCCCGCTCCCGCAGGTTCCTGTGGGGAAAGACGAGTCTGAAAACGTGGAAGCCAGCAAGTGGGGCGACCCGGCGACAGTACTGAAGGTGAAGAATCCCAAGGACCATGTGGCGCTCGGGGAAGCATTGGACATCCTGGATATCCCCCGCGGCGCCAAGGTAGCGGGGGCGCGCAGCTACTACTTGAAGGGGGACGGCGCCAGGCTCGAGATGGCCGTGCTGCAATTCACACTGGACCACCTCCGCAAGAAGGGCTGGACGCAGTTCACGCCGCCGTACCTTGCCACGTACGAGTGCTTCATGGGAACGGGATTCTTCCCGGGGGCGGACCAGGCGAACATCTACGCCGTGGGGGAGCAACCGCGGAAGGATGCCCCCGTGGTGCCGGATAACCTCTACCTCATCGGCACGTCGGAGGTGACGGTCGCGAGCTACCACATGGGAGAAACGCTCGGGATGGAAGAGCTCCCCAAGCGTTACGCGGGCTTCTCTCCCTGCTTCCGGCGCGAAGCCGGCACGTACGGCAAGGACACGAAGGGCCTCTACCGCATCCACCAGTTCCAGAAGATCGAGCAGGTGGTGCTGTGCGAAGCCGACGTGGAGAAGGGGATGGCGATGTTCGAGGAAATCCGGACGAACGCGGAGGAAGTCCTCCAGGCGCTCAAGCTTCCCTACCGCGTCCTCACCATCTGCACGGGCGACCTCAGCAAAGGGAAACTCTTCCAGCAGGATATCGAGACGTGGATGCCGAGCAGGAATTCCTACGGCGAGACCCACAGTTGTTCGTACCTGAGCGACTTCCAGGCGCGGCGGTTGAACATCAAGTACACGGATGCAGAGGGGAAGAGGAAATTCGTCCACACGCTGAACAACACCTGCATCGCTTCGCCGCGGATCCTGATTCCGATCCTCGAAATCTACCAGAACGAGGACGGGTCCATCACTGTTCCGGAAGTGCTGCGGCCGTACATGGGAGGACAGGAGAGGATCGGAAGAAAGTAGAAAGCTTGTTCATCATGAGAGCGGGTCTTCGACCCGCAGTACTAATTCAAGGTCTTCAATGTCGGTTCATCGACATCGTGTTCTTGTTATTGGCTCGAGCAGAACTAAAATTGACCGCATTTCGCCGGGCATACGACGAGCGGAATTCCGTTCCTTGACGATAATGGAGCCATGCACCAACGAAACTATCTCATCGCCGACGACGTGGACGACGCGAAAATCACACGCATGAGGACGACGATTGAATGCGCCGATCCCTACGCGCGCATCCACATCGCCCGCTCGGTGCGCGAGGCAATGGCGCTCATTGATACCGTGGAATTCGACGCAGCCGCCATTGACTTCGATTTTCTCGGCGAGCCAGAAACCGGCGCGGACATCATCGCGGCGGTACGGAGTCGGAACGCCGAAGCGGCCATTGCCCTCGTCACCGCGCGGGACGGCGCGTCGTACGAAGAAGCGAGCGTCCATGCCAAGTCTGCCGGGGCGGATGAGACGTTCACCTCCAAAGCGGAATTCGAAAGCGGATTGCGGCTCACCCTAGCAGCGTAAAGAATGGTAGTCTGTACACATGAAAATCCTCTTCACGCGATTCCCGTTGGAGAGCCGCACGGACGGCGGCGCGGAACGGCAGGTCATGAGCCTGATGGAAGGATTGATGGAACGCGGCCACGCCGTTGCCTTCGCCGGGAGCTGTCCCGCGCTCCTCGCGGCATGCAGGGAGAAGGGCATCCCTTCCACGGCGCTCCGCATCGGCCCGCCGCCCGTGGGCAAGGGGACGGCGCTCAGCTTCGCCTGGAGGAAGCCACGGATGGCACGCATGCTCAAGACCCTCCTCCGGAGCTTCCACGATCTCGACGCCGTCGTGATGCTGAGCCTCACGGAAAAACTGTTGCTGACGGAAGAAGCCGCGAAGAAGAACATCAAGGTCTTCTGGCTGGAGCATGACCCCGTGGGGCGGTGGCTCACGGGCAATCCCTGGCTCCCACGACTGAAGAAGATGAGCGCTCACGCGACGATGGTCACCGTCTCGGAGCTGAGCCGCAGCTTGTACCTCTCCCTGGGTTTTTCCCCGGAGCGCGTCGTCGCGATTCCGAATGGGATAGACCTCAACCGCTTCGTTTACCCCAAGGACATCGTTGCGACTGACAAACAACTACAAACAGAAACATCCCCTTCCCCCACCGGGGGAGGGGTTAGGGGAGAGGGGCGGGGGAGAGGAGGGAGTGAGGGAAACAATCTACAGCCCACACCAATGACTATCGGCACCGTCGCCCGCCTCGCACCCGAGAAAGGCCTCGACCTCCTCATCCAAGCCATCAAAGAACTTCCCGACGTTTCACTGACGATCGTAGGAACGGGGAAAGAGGAACGAAACGTGAAGCACATGATCGCAGCGCTTCCCCATCCCGAACGCGTACAGATCACAAACACTATTCCAGATCTCGGCGCCTTCTACCGCTCCCTGGATCTCTTCGTCCTCCCTTCGCGCACCAACGATCCCTTCGGCCTCGTAGCCGCCGAAGCGATGAGCCTTGGCGTACCGGTGATCGTGACGGATGCCTGCGGCATCGCGTCCTATCTGAAGAACGGGGTAAATGCCGTCATCGTCAAAGCGAACGACGCCGGCGCCCTTCGTGACGGGATCCAATCCCTCCGTGATCCGGAGAAGAGGAAGAAAATAGCGGAGAAGGGGAAGGACTTCGCCCGGGCGGAGTTCTCGGTGGATAGGATGGTGGAGAAGTACGAAATATTGTTATGTTCAAATAGCAATAGACATGTGTAGCTCCGCCCCTCCCCCACCGGGGGAGGGGGAAGGGGGAGAGGGAAAATCCGCTAGCCACAGCCCCAAAACCCAGCCCAATCTCAGTTAACGGACGTATACTCCTGCCTTGCGCGTCGTAGACGTGCGCTGATGGAAGCCATGCGCCGCCTGTCTCTCCTCCTCCTGGCCGCCCTTTCGCTGTCCCAGATCCCCTGGAACGCCGCTGTCGCCGGTATCCCAATCCAACCAATACCGGTCTTTGACCCTCTACAACCAGCGCGAGTCTTCGACCCGCAGGTTCGCGAGGAAACATTCACGGACCCGATCGATGGCCTCAGTGTGACGCTACCTGCCCTGACGGCGGAAGGCCTTTACGTAAGCGGCTTCGATGGCGCCGCATGGATGCCGTGGGAAATCCTGGAACGTGACGACGAGCAAGATCCTCTCTCGCGGGAATCCATCCTCGTCCTGTTCCCCAAGCCGGTCACGCGCATACGGCTGCAAGGCGCTAACCCCGACGTCACGATCCATCCCATTCGCATCTCGCAGGAACCCCTCCGCACCCGCATGGTCATTGCGGGAAATTGGGGAGAGATATTTGCCCTCGCCGCGCCGCGGATCCTCTCCCGCTCGGAGTGGGGAGCAGATGAATCCTTGGGCATCATCAACGGCAAGCCTGCTTCCCCGACCAACGGGACGGAAGCGCGCGAGGCCGATAACGGGATAGCGGATTCCTCCCAAGCTTCGACCCGCGTGCAGGCGTGCGAAGAAGCGCAGCGGATCTACACGCACGAGTTCCGCACCGTCCGCAGCGTGACGACGGATGAGGACGGCAACGCCCTCCTCTGGCGACGGGACTATGCGGCGTCCACGCGTTTGATCGTGGTGCATCACACCGCCGTCACGGTGACGGGGGATAGCCGCTCCGGCGTGGAGCGCATGCGCGCCCTGCACCAGTACCACAGCAAGAACAAGGCATGGGGGGACGTGGGGTACCACTACATCATCGACGAGGAAGGCCGGATCTACGAGGGGCGCGCGGGAGGGGACCACGTGGTGGGAGGACACGCCTACTGCAACAACATCGGCACGGTGGGCGTGGCGCTCATGGGGAACTTTGAGGTGGAGGAGCCGACGCAAGCGCAGGTCAAGAGCCTCCAATGGATCACGGATACGCTCAGCAGACGCTATGGCATCGACCTCAACCGCAACGTGATGTTCCACGGCAAAGTGGTCCCGCCGGTGGCGGGGCATCGGGATCTCCTCTCCACTTCCTGTCCCGGCTACGCGCTCTTCGGCGTCCTCGACCAAGTGCAACAGCACGTGCGCGAGGGGGCGCTGGAAGCCTCCGTCAGGTTCCCCCCTCCCCGCTCTTCCAGCTCCGCGCGGTCGTCCACTCCTGCTCCATACAGGCCCGCGCCGCCGCGCGAAGGGCTCACGGCCCTCGGCGACACGAGCATCACGGCGAGGCCCGGGAGCAGTGTCGTGCTCGCCATGCGGTACGTGGCAAGTGATTCATCCGTGCGGCGAGGGAAGAGCTTAGGGCCGATCAAGCGCTCCTACCCGCGCCTCAATGTCTCCGTCGCAAAGGGGGAGAGCTATGCCCGCGCACGGACCACGCTGCAAGCGCCCTACGCCATCAGTGCGCATGAGACGGTCACGCTCCGCATCAAAGTGCAGATTCCCCGCGAGCGCGGGACGTACACCCTCACCATCGGCACGGTTACGTACACCATTTTCGCCGAAGGCCGGCGTTTACCCACGGACTCGCGTGAGAGCACGTTGCAAACCTATGTTCCTCCTCCCTCTTCCAGTCGTAGCAGCAGTACAAACAACTACAAACAGCAAACATCCCCTTCCCCCACCGGGGGAGGGGCTAGGGGAGAGGGAATCCGCATCCGCCTCACCGACAACCGCGCCGCTCCCCTGGACTTCGCCGATATCTCTCTCTCCACGCCCGGCCTCGTCAACGGGACCTCTATGAATGCGGGGATGATCTCCTTGAAGAAAAGCGGCGCTTCCTGCGTGGCGCTCCCCCCCTCCCCCTCCGGGGGAGGGGACGGGGGAGAGGGAAATGGGATTGTCAGGATCGATCCCCAAGGCTCCATCAGCACCGTAACGAGCATGGCCAAAGCGCAGAACCGCTACCGCGGCATACTGGAGTGTCGGATCGTGGATGGGACGCTGACGTTGATCAATGAACTCCCGCTGGAGGAGTACATGGCGGGCTTGGCGGAGGAGCCGGATACGGAGCCGTGGGAGAAGCAACGGGCATTTGCCGTGGCGGCACGGTCGTACGCGGCGTACTACAGCGACCCCGTACACCGCAAATTCCCCGGCAAGCCGTTCGACGGCTCGGATAATCCCGCGGAGTTCCAGGTGTACGGCGGGGTGGTGTTCGAGAAAAAAAATCCCCAGTGGGTACAAGCCGTAAAGACGACGGCGAACCAAGTACTCATGAAGGACGGCCAGGTCATCCGCGCTCCGTACTTCTCGTCCGATGACGGCCGCACGCGCTCCCCCGCGGAAGTGGGATGGGCCAACTTCCCCTTCGCGGGAGTCTTTGCCTCCAAGCCCGACCCGTGGTGCCAGGGGATGGCGCTCCGCGGCCACGGCGTGGGGATGTCCGGCTGCGGCGCCCGCGGACAGGCGTACGAAAGAAAGACCTACGCGGAGATCCTGCAATATTATTATCCGAAAACCGACATCTCGTTACTTCGTTAGTTCGTTATTTGGTTACTTCGTGAAGAAGCGCAGAACGAATCTGATCGGGATGCAAAATAACGAATGAACGAGATAACGAAATAACAGTCACTACGCCTCCATAGGCTGCCTCAACTCTTTCACTTCACTCCGAATATGTTTTTCGCGAAGCATCTTCTCCTTGGCCTTCCTGCTCCTGCGCTGCTTCTGCTTCCGGATCTTGAAGATCTCCTTCTGTAATGCCGACTCCTTCCCCTTCACGCGCTCTTCCAGCTTGAGAATGAGGAGCTTCCACGCGTCAATCCTGTTCAAGTGCTGCTCGCGGAACCGCTGGCTCCGCACCACGGTCTCCGTGGGCCGGTGAACCAGCTGCACCGTACTCTCGGTCTTGTTGATCTTCTGCCCGCCGTGACCGCTGCCGCGGATGAAGTTCTCCGCAACGTCCTCGGGGCGCAGCTGCACCTCGCGGGCTTTCTTCTCGTACTCCGGCGGCAGTTCGATGGGGAAGGGCATGGGAGGAAGGGAATCACTTCTTATATAGATACCTTGTCGATGGCCGATTGTCAGCAGGAATATTTGTTATTCTGTATCTCACTATAGGTCTAAATCAGCTTGGATTTTTTTCAGATATTTTTCCACGTCCCTTTGTCTGCGTTGCCAGTTTTTGAGACGCGCAGGAATTTCGTCGAAGAGAGGGGAAGCGTGTTTGATGGCGGCGCCAATGACATCGCTTTGATGCTGAAGCACTTCCTTTGCCGCTTTCCCCGTTTCCATTCCCGGACTGCTCTCATACTTCAACCATGCCGCAATCGATTGCTCCGAGGCTTTTCGGATATTCTGCTCTTCTTTATCAATCACTGTACTTCTCTCGTAATCTTTCTCATCTTCTTTGCCCTGTTCCATTTGCCCATGAGTAAACGGTTGCCCGGCGATCTGTTGTGCTATCTGCTCAGGGAGACCTGAAGCTTCTTCCTCTTTTGATTCTTCCTTTTTCGCCTCCGGTGTGGGAGGTTCGGCGGGCTCCGTAATCACAGGTGTAGTTTTCGGCTGCATGATAGATGAATCCGGCATTGAAGATGCTCCTGCCCCCTTCGGTGCTTTCAATCGCTCCAACCTTGTGGATAGTGTTGATTCAAGTCCCTGGAACCCCTCCTTGGCTGGACCTGGCGGAAGATTCTTCATAGCATTCAACACTTCTTCAAAGAGGTTTATCCCTTTATTCGCATCTTGGGGAGATAAAGGCCTTTGGAGAAATGTGTGATATTCAAGCAATCTGGAACTAACGAACTGTGCGTCAAGCTTGCTCAGTTCCTTCTTGTCACGCAAATGCTCAGAAATAATCTTCAACTTATCCTCCAGAGTATCTCGCGTTTCTTCGAAGATAGATGTGTACACAGCATCTGGCAGAAATGATTTTTCATCCACTAGAGTATCAGAAGGATCCACTGTTGCGGATGTATCGGGATGACCGGAAACAGATTGCTCCACCGGCGCTTCTTCTTTCTCTTCTTCCTTCTTTGCGTCCGGCTCTTGTTCCACGGGTGCAGGAGAGGATGGTTCGGGCTCCTTCGGTACATTTCCTCCCAATTCCTGAATGCGATTCTCGATCTCTGCCAGAAATACTCTATAGTCGTCCGGATCCATTGTGGCAATTTCTTCGACCGTGACCTGTCTGAACAACCTTCCAGCTGCCCCGGCTCTTCGCTCTTCATCGGAGAGGTTCATCCCTTCCGTGAGCACTTGGGTTTCGTATGCACCAGTTTCATTCATGGAGTTGGCGATTGCCCGAATATCTCCTCTTCCATGGGAAAGCTTCAAGACTTCTTGATAATGATTCTGGTATCGCGAAAGAAGCTCCCGCCGTTCGGGTTCCGTAAGTTCGCGGGGAGATGACTCAGGTTTTCGTTCAGTCTCCGCAGGAGAAGCGGCTGGAACGGAAGACGGAACTTCCGCTTTCTCCCCCCACAACCCCTTCCACCAATCCCTTATCTGCTGCAAAGACGTCCCCAAGGATCCCACGAAGGCGGTGATTGTTTCACCAAAACCTCTGCCCTCCTGTTTGGCTTTTATTTCGTTGAGCGACTGCAATTCATCATCTTCGCCAGGCTGAGTACTGATTGCAGACAGCGACTGACGCTCATCATCTTCACGCCCCGCTTTCTCGGGAGCTGATGCAGCGGGCGGCGGCTCTGCTGCAGATGCACCTTCCCCCTCAGCCGGAGCCACTGGGATTTCCAGCGGGGGAGGCTGATCCGCGGCGTCGACGATATTGCGCATGAACTGACGCAGTTGCGCTTCGTTCCGCGGGACGGCGGCGTTGACCATGGCATCGGAGATGCCCGCTTGGCGCGCGGTCGCGCGTACCTGGACGTCCAGTTGCTTGATCGCTTTTTGGTCATACCCGTCCCACCGGCGCTTGGATGCCAGCACGCGGAACGTGTCCACGTCCACGGAGGGGGCAATGCGCCGCGCGATGGTCTCGCGGGCGGAAGCGGCGTCGGCGTACTCGGATGTCCGCGCCGTTGCCCCTTCCTTCCCCGTGTAGCCGGGGCGCGGGGGCGACCAGGTGACGTGCTCCGCAACGGTAACCGGCCTGCCGGCCACCATCACGCCCGAGCCTTCCTGCACGCCCTGTTGCGCCGCAAAGATGCGCAAGGCCGCTGCTTCTATAGAGACAGAATCCCGGGCATCGAAGTGCGGATTCCCTTCCGTCACCGCGAGAATCGCCTGCGTACGGTACTGCTCTTGAAGGGCTGGAGAAAGCCGGGCGAAACGCTGCAAAATTTCCGCCTGGAGTTCCGCTTGCTGCTTCCGCTGAACCTCGGCGCGCATTTGCTCCACGGTCCGCAGGTCAAAGCCGGATTCCCCCGGCATCACGTTCTTCCACAATCCTTTCCCCAGGTACACCTGCGTGTACTGCGCGCGGTTGGACCCACGCCCGTCCGGCCGACTTGGGTCCCCGTAATTGGTGCGGATCTGCCCCGGAACGTAGCCGTACGCGTCCCTCTGTGGCGGCTCCGTCTGCTCAACTGCCACGGGGGAGATTAATATTTCCGTCTGCACGTCTCCCACAAGAGGGGAGGGTAAAGACTCCGGTTGGACGTCAGAAGGGGGGGAGGTGGGTAAGCCTGCCTTGTTTTCGTACTGTGTAATGAGATTGTCGAGCAAAATCGTCTGCTCGTCGTAAGACTGTTTCAGGGAATCTATCTTCCAAAAAGTATCTTTGAACTCCTGTTTCATCGCTACGAACTTCCGCTTCTCTTCCTCCGGCATATCACTCTGGAGAGCGGTATCGATCGTATTGCCGAGTCTCTGTATCCTCCCCGTCAACACTCGATGCTGACGGACGAATTCCTTTGTGCGCTTCACGGAATCCCACTCAACCATCTGTTCCCCGTCGGCGCGCGGCTGGTCGGGGGAAAAATCACGGGAAGGAAAGTTGTAGGTGTTGAAAGTCGACATATCACGATTGGGAAGAAAGATGCCCTTCGGCAACGCGCATCTCTTCGACATGGGACTTCGCCTCCGTCTTCCCCCTCTCCCACGCAATCATCTTGCGCTCCGCCGTCGTCACCAGCATCGCCTCATCCGCCACGGCTTTCTCCTGCCCCTCCACTGCCTCCTTCAACTGCCGATCCACCTCGCGCAGGTGCCGCAGGAATTCCAGCCGGTCGGCATCGGCGAGGGCTTTTGCCACCGCAAGGGAACGTCCCTTCTGCCCTTCGGGGATAAAGAGGAGAGCCGCAAGGCCGGCCTGGAACTGTGCGAAATCCATGTTGGTGTTTACCATGGTTATTATACAACATTTTTTGATATTTCTCAATCTTGCTTTTTGAGCTTCCCATAGGGATCTTTTCGTATTGTGACCTTCCAAACCTCTTCCCCCCTGCGTTTGGTCCGTCCGTTGACATCCGTAGCCAATGACGTCTAACCTCCTCCCGAGTTCTTTCACTGCACCGTCAGGGTTTTTCCGCGTGGCGGGAGCTTGGCAGGTGAGGAAAGAATTTTTAGGATAAGGAGATCGCAATGAAGGTTTACACGACGGGCCAAGTTGGCAAGATCTGCAAGGTACATCCCCGGGTTGTCAGCAAGTGGTTCGACTCCGGCCGCCTGAAGGGATACCGGATCCCGGGTTCCCAGGATCGACGCATTCCGCGGGAGTATCTGATCAAGTTCCTCAAGGAACACGGCATGCCCTTGGGCGACCTCGCGGACGAAGCGATGGCGAGGGTGCTCATCGTCGCCCAGGACCGAGCTCTCACGGAGAACCTCAAGCGCGAACTTCCGCTCGAACGGTCGTTCAAGGTCGCCGTGGCTTCGAGCGGATTCGACGCGGGCATCCATGCGGAAAGCTCCCACCCGGATTGCATCATCGTGGATTTCACGATCGGCCGAACCGAGGCACTGCAAATCTGTCAGAGTGTGCGGCGAAACAGCGCGTTCGCCGAGGTGATCCTGATCGCGTTGCTGCCGGACGACGGAAGCTCTACGGTCTTCGACCGCTGGAGCGTCAACGAGACGTTCAAGAAGCCATTGAACACGGCATTGCTCGCCGAGCGGCTCCGCACCCTGATCGGAGCCAAAAAAGAACTCGTGTGAGGAACACCATGCTCCTCACCACCCCACATCCCCCGGCATCGCGCTGGGGGATTTTCTCGTATCTTCAGAATAGATGCTTCGAAACACAGACCTGAAACCTGTAACCATCCAACCTGCAACTTCAACGTACCGCCTTCAGCAGCGCCTCCACCCTATCGCACTTCTCCCAGGCGACATCGAGATCTTCCCGCCCCATGTGCCCGTACGACGCCAGGGCGCAGTACTGCGGTTTGAGGAGATCGAGATCGTGGATGATGGCGGCGGGGCGGAGGTCGAAAACCTTGCTGATCGCGTTCTCCAACGCGCGGTCACTGACTTTCCCCGATCCGAAGGTTTCGCAGTGGATGGAGACCGGCCGCGCCACGCCGATGGCGTACGCCACCTGCACCTCGCACTTGCGCGCGAGCTCCGCCTTGACCACGTGCTTGGCGATCCACCGCGCGGCATACGCGGCGCTGCGGTCCACCTTGCTCGGATCCTTGCCCGAGAAGGCGCCGCCCCCGTGGCGGCTGTAGCCGCCGTAGGTATCTACGATGATCTTCCTGCCGGTGAGGCCGCAGTCCCCAGGGGGGCCCCCGATCACGAAGCGGCCGGTGGGGTTGATGTGGATCTTGGTGCCCGCGTCCAAGTACTGCGCGCATACCGGCTCGATGACGTGCCGCTTCACGTCCGCGCAGATCTGTTCGTGGGTCACGGACTCCGCGTGCTGCGTGGAGATGACCACGCACTCCAGGCGCTCGGGGGCTCCATTGTCTCCATATTGGACCGTCACCTGGCTCTTGCCGTCGGGACGGAGGTAGGGGAGCGTCTTCTCCTTGCGAACCTGCGCCAGCCGCAGCGTCAGCTTGTGGGCGAGGGAAATGGGCAGCGGCATCAGCTCCGGCGTCTCGTCACAGGCAAAGCCGAACATCAGCCCCTGGTCGCCAGCGCCCTGCTCCTTGTCCCTGTTCTTGTCGCAGTCCACGCCCATCTGGATGTCCGCGCTCTGCTCTCCCACGGAGACAATGACCGCGCACGCCTTGTGGTCGAACCCGAACGTGGCGTCGTCGTAGCCGATCTTCTTGATCGTCTTGCGCGCCACCTCGGCGATGGGGATGTACCCCTTGGTGCGCATCTCTCCGGCGACGATCACGAGGCCGGTGGTGGCCAGGCATTCGCACGCCACGTGCGCGTTGGGGTCCTGCCGCAGCGCGTCATCGAGGATGGCATCGCTGATCTGGTCGCAGAGCTTGTCGGGATGGCCTTCGGTGACGGACTCGGATGTGAAGAAGTGGGACATG
>CAZCWV010000003.1:16170-29689 GCA_964502425.1 uncultured Candidatus Peribacteria bacterium
CTATCTTCCCCCAGTCGGGGCTGGATTTCCCACCTTCTTCGAGGCTTGTCCTGAGGAGCGGAGCGACGAAGGGTTGGGGGACGCTTCAAGCGGGCCAGTACCCTCAGCGTCTCTCTGGATAGAACGGTGGTGTGCGGGAACAGTAGCACCGCCCCCCGCCGCGTGGCAAGAATGGTTTTCCCGCAAGTACATGGAGAAAAAACGGATACGCCATGCAGAGTCGTTGACTCTACCGTTGCCCCGGGGGAACAATGGCCATCCTATGACAACGCACCATCCTGAAGATGATGACTTCTCCGCCGACGTGGTTCTGGACGCATGCTGTTCCTACAGCGCCGAAGAGCAGCAACGCGACCAGGCCGCCGCATCTGATGAATACGAGCTCTCTTCTCTTCTTGATATGGAGCAACCACGGGGCCAAGCGGCTGCGGAGATGGACGACTTTGCCTGCGCCACTGAAGAAAAAACATCCAAACCTGAAACGAGCATCCCCCTTGATCTCTCTGATCTTCCATCCCAAGAATATGTGGACCAACTTTCCACCGACTACCATCTCCATCTTGCAGCCGAAGTGCTTTGGCAAGCCAGCATTGTCAACGATGTATCCGAGGGACAAGAACTTCTTACGAAAGCAGATGAACATATCCGCGTGTTGCAGGAGGGTCTCGTTGTGGCTGACCATGTGTACTTGAGCAAACCATGTGAGGAAGTGGCGACACCTGAGCAGCTGGAAACCTGGCGGCATGTCCTTGCATTGCGGGATGCCATGCGCCGTCGGTTGGAACCGGGCGCGTGATGCCCTATGACAAGGCCTCGACGGTATTCCTAATTGAAAGAGCAAAGAAACGATGGCACAAATATGTTCGTTTGGGTCCTTTCTGCGTCAGTGACAGGGAGGCCCGGCCATGCTATCCTCCCGCGTCCCCATGCAGTGCGAACTCATCGAAACCGACACGCCGGAGAAGTTCATCAGGGAGGCCGCAAACCTCCTGGAGAAGCAGATCGCCTCCGCCCTCACGAAGAGCGGGCGGTGCGTGCTGGGCCTCAGCGGCGGCAAGACGCCGCTCGCAATCTATGCGACACTCGCGGAACGCCCGCTGGAGTGGCAGAACGTGTGGGTGTTCCTCGTGGATGAGCGGTACGTCGCCCCCGACCACGAGGAGAGCAACCAGCGCGCCATCCGCCAGACCTTGATAGAAAAAGTAGGGCTCCCCCCCGTGCAGTTCATCGCGCCGGATACGTGGAAACCGCTCCCCGAGTGCGTGGATCTCTACGAGGCGCAGCTCAAGGATCTCTTCGCCAAGGGGCAGGCGGATCTCGTGACGCTGGGGATGGGGGAGGACGGCTCCATTGCCTCGCTCTTCCCGCCCGTCCCGCCGGAAGCGTTTGAAGCGGGCCGCCTGGTCATGGCAACCCGCAACGAGGGCGCGACCGTGCCCGACCGCGTCACCGTGACCATTCCTGTCCTCACCGAAGCAGAGACCCCCGTGCTCCTCCTCGCGGGGAGGCTCAAGAAGCGGGCATGGACCAAGATGCTGGAAGCGGGATTGAACTCACGCGATTGGCCGGCGCACGCCGTGCTGGCCACGGGCCGCGCGATCGTGGTGGCGGAGTGGAGTCCCTCGGGGCAAGAGAACCTGTAACAGCATCCTGGCAGATGCCTATCATTTGACGGAACCCCGCACCCGAACGTGAGTGAGTGGTGCGTGGGTGGAATCCGTCAGGGAAAGAGAGTGAGTGATGATATCTCGGATGATGAGTACTCCGCACCCGAACATACCCTCAGTCAGCCCCGATCTCCTTGAAGTGCTCCGTCACCCGTCCGCCTTCCACGCACACGAGGTCGAGACGGACGAAGCCTTCGCAGTCATGCCCGGCAATCCACTGGTCTGCCGCGCGCTGGAACTTCTGCATCTTGAACGTCCCCGCGTTCATGCGCGCGGGGAATTCCTGATCCCTCACCCTGCGTGACTTCACCTCCACGAAGACCGTCACCTGGTCCGCGGGATCGAACGCGATGAGGTCGATCTCGTCCCTCCCCACGCGCACGTTACGCTCGAGGATCCGGTAGCCAACCCGCTCCAGGTAGCGTTCCGCGATTCGCTCGCCTTCCCGCCCCAGCCGTAGGTGTGGAGCCGTCACCGGCGTAAGAAGAGAAACGGACATGGGAGCGGATTATAGCAGTCAAATCATACTGAAGGTGTACTTTTGTCTACCTCTTTTCCCTTGCCTCGGGAGTGGTGGACGTACGTACACTATACGCGCGGCCTTCTGTATTCCCATTCCCACATGCCTGCCTCCCTCACCTCCTTTGCCAACATCGGGCTCCACTGCGAGCGCATCACCGTGGAAGTAGGGCACTCCGGCGGACAGCAACCGCACATCTTCATTGTGGGGTTGGGGGACACGGCGGTGCAGGAGAGCAAGCAGCGCGTCCGGATGGCGCTGCGCTCGAGCGGGTTCCGCCTCAAGACCGGCCGCGTGATTACCGTCAACCTCGCCCCGGCCGACCTGCGGAAAGTGGGCCCGCGGTACGACCTCCCCATCGCCCTCGGCATTCTCCTCTCCATGGAACTCCTTTCCGTCGACGCGGAGAAGCTGAAGAGCACGGCGTTCTTGGGGGAATTGGCGCTGGACGGTACGCTCCGCCATGTGACAGGCGTGCTGCCCGCCGCCATCGCCTGCAAGAGGCTCGGCATCAAAACGCTCGTCGTCCCCGCCGTGGACGGACCCGAAGCGGCGCTTATCCCGGGTGTGGAAGTGATTGCCGCGGGGAGCTTGAACCACCTCATTGATATCCTCCTTGGGGAACGGGAGCCGGAGAAGGTCGTGCTTCCTGCATGCCATGCGGACGTGACGGAGAACGCCGTGGATTTCCGCGACGTCCGCGGCCAGGAACACGCCAAGCGCGCCACGGAAATTGCGGCGGCAGGCGGCCATAATGTCCTCTTCTGCGGCGTGCCGGGCTCGGGGAAGACGCTCCTTGCGCGCGCTTTCCGCGGCATCCTGCCGCCCCTGAGCCAGGAGGAATCCATCGAAGTGACGCAGATCTACTCCGTGGCCAACCTGCTCCCCGCTGACACGCCGCTCCTCCGGCAACGCCCCTTCCGCGTGGTGCACCACACTGCGAGCGGCGTGAGCATCGTGGGGGGAGGGCAAATCCCCGGGCCGGGGGAAATCTCGCTCGCGCACCGGGGCGTGCTCTTCCTGGACGAGCTCGCGGAGTTCCCGGCGCAGGTGCTGGAGGTATTGCGCCAGCCCCTCGAGGACCGGACCATCACCATCACGCGCGCGCAGGGGAGTATCACCTTCCCGGCGGATTTCATCCTCGTGGCCGCCATGAACCCGCCGGAGTACAGCGCGGGGAGCGCGGCTAAGATCGGCCGCCGGATCAGCGCGCCGCTCCTGGACCGCATCGACCTCAAGGTGGACGTGAAGGCCGTGCCGCTCGAGGACCTGCAGAAAGCACCCGAGCGCAACGGCGCATCGTCCGCAGACATACGGGAGCGCGTACAGGCGGCGCGGGAACGGCAGCGCGTGCGCTTCGCCGGGCTCGGCATCTCCACCAATAAGGAGATGTGCGTGAAGCACATTGACCGGCTCTGCCCGCTGGACGCCGCCTGCATCAAGCTCCTCAGCCAGGCCACACAACGCCTCGGCCTCTCCGCCCGCGGCTACCATCGCTCCATCAAGGTGGCGCGTACCATCGCGGATTTGGAGGGAACCGACGCCATCGCCGCCCCGCACATCGCGGAGGCGCTGCAGTACCGGCAGGGGTTCGCGGAGTGAACATGGCCACGATGCATCACACCAACAAGCGATGGCATGGCAAAAAGGGTATTACGATCGCCGCATACGCGATGCCCGCCAATTCTCCGCGGCCTTCCATTACATCGAACATAACGCTTTCCACCATGACCTCGTGAAAAACGTTGGCGATTGGCCGTGGTCCTCGCTGCATTTTCCGCGCCCTATCGACATGCTCGAAGGGGAACTTGCATGACTGGCAGCCAAAAAAACCAGTCTCGACCCTTGCACAGAGTGGACTCTTCCGGTATAAGACACGCCCATTTCCCACCATCATGCTCGAACAATCTTCCCCTCCGCAGACAATAACCGATCGCGCAGAAAGGACACATGCTGAGTACACGCCGGCAAAAGCAATTTCCGATCTCAATGTAGCCAGCGATGTATTCATGAGCCGACTCGTTGCAAGTCTGCCATCGGCGCACACCATTGACGCGGAACGGGCGCAAGACCACGTCGATCATTACTTTGACCAATTCTCGACGGAGAATACCCCTTTGGGAAGAAAACTTCGTACCCTGCTCGTGAAGTGGATGAGGTTGATGGCGGATACCGATAGGGAAGGGCGTGATGTACTGCGCGATGGGCTTATCGAAACGCACGACGTTGAACTGAATCGGCAGATTGCCGACCACATTGCAGATCGCGTATGGGATGCCATGACACTCGTCCGTAACCGGATGGGGGATATTGCCGCTGAGCATGGGGCTGAACCCACCTTCGACGACCTTGCCCAAGCCATCGAAACGCTCGGTGCTGAAGCGACGAAAGCAGAGAGAAATGGCATTCGCGAAGAGAGTGCGTATTCGGTACGATAGAGTCATGCACTTCGCCGATTCCCTCACACGCTCCACGAAGGAGAAGTCCCCCGTGTGCGTCGGTCTGGATCCATCCCTCTCCAAGCTCCCCGCCTCGCTCCCCAAGACGCCGGAGGGCGTCCTCACGTTCTGTAAGGGAATCATTGACGCCACGAAGGACGCTGCCTCCTGTGTCAAACCCCAACTGGCCTACTTCGAGGTCCTCGGCTGGCAGGGGATGAAAGTGTTCTGGGAAGTGTGCGACTACGCGAAGAAGCAAGGGTTGATCGTTATAGCGGATGGGAAGCGCAACGACATCGGCTCCACATGCGAGGCCTACGCGGATGCGTATCTCAGCGCGGGTTCGCCCGTCGACGCGCTGACCGTGTCGCCGTACTTGGGCTCGGACGGCATCAAGCCCTTCATCGAACGCGCGACGAAGAACGATAAAGGGGTCTTCGTTCTTGTGAAAACGAGCAATCCCAGCTCAAGCGAGATACAGGATCTGCCGATTGGGGATGAGGTCATCCACGAGCATGTCGCCCAACTCGTGGAGAGCTGGGGCATGCATCATTTGGGGAAGGAAACGACCCTCTCCTGTATCGGCGCAGTGGTGGGCGCCACGTACCCGGAAGAGATGAAGTACCTGCGCACGCTCATGCCGCACATCCCCATCCTCATCCCCGGCTACGGGGCGCAGGGCGGCAAGGCGGCGGACGTCAAGCACGGCTTCATCCCCAATGGCGCCGGCGCCATCGTGGTCGCCGCCCGCAGCATCATCTTCGCCTCGAGCAAAGATGATTGGCAGGATGCGGCGAAGGCAGCGACGGAGAAAATGGCGGGGGAAATAGCCGATGCCTTGAAGCCGTGACGGTTACCCTTGCCACCGCGTCCCGGAAGCAATGGGTGTACTCAATTCCACCCAGTTGAAGTGTCCTGAACCGTCCGTCCAGCGAATAGCACCGTTCTCGCCGAGGGTACCTGGCAGGTTCAAATCCACCTGGAGCGAGGGATACTGCGCGCCCTGGTCTATGGCCACGTCACCGTACACGCGGAACGTGCGCGAACCGTTGATGAACGACCCCAATTCCACGGGGAACATGAGGCAGCTCACGATGCTGTCCGATACGGAACAGAGGACGCGCTCGTCGCCTTCCGTACTCCTCAATTCCCAGCCTGAGACGGCGATAGTGGAGGACTTGGTCACTTGGAATTCCATGGATTCCGCCCGGAGCGTGGCACCCGTCACGCTCTCACCCCTGAGCTCAAAGGACGCGAGGAGCTGATGCGACCCCACGGGCAAAATCCCCTGGGCGGGAAGTGCGTTGCGCACAGAGAGAATGCGCGCCATCGTCGTCTGATGCTTGGGGAACGAGAACGTCGGTGGAGCGGAGTTGTAGCTCGTCCCGCTATAGACCCCCTCTACGGTGATCCGGAACGTATCCACCTGCACCATTTGTTCCGTCTGGCCTCCATCCTCACGGGATTTCATCTTCACCCGCACGCCGAGCACCCGCTCTTCGTCCTTGAGGATCTGTGTCGCGCCGCTGCGTGAAAACGTCCCCTTCCACGTCAGGTCGTTGGAGTCATAGGGATCCAAAGAAAGCGCGCCGAGGATGCTTCCATTACCGTCAACCACCTCCATGTATTGGAGGGACTTGATTTCCGTCTTCATCTTCACTTCCGCCATCAGGACAATCACTGGTTCCAGGGAAGCGCGGAAGTTGGCGCTGGCGATAGGATCACTCCATGACCCAAGGACGATGAAGTGGCTGCGCGCCGGGAAGTTTGCGAGAGAGGAAGCGGAGGATGCCGAAGAGACCGAGGAAGACGAAGAGACCGAAGATGTTGACGCCGCCGAGGAGACCGAGGATGCCGACGCCGCCGAGGAAACTGAAGAAGACGAAGATGTAGAGGATGCTGAGGATACTGACGATACGGCACTGCTCGTCACGCTCGACGAAGAGAGGGTCTGTCCCTGCTCCCTCGCCCGGTACTCCGCCAGTGCACCTTGGCTCTCCGCGATGAACCCCGCCATGAGCCGCGCCATTTGTCCGCGCGTGAGGGGCGTGCCCAATTCAATGCTGATAGGCAGGAGCGTTGTCTTGGCGCGCGCAGCCCGCACGTACGGATCAAACCATTGATCACCCACCTCTTCCGTGAAGGTGTACTCAAAAAGGCCCGTGAGGATCTTGAGCGCCTCGGCGTAGTTCACAACACGCTCGGGGTGGAACTTCCCGTCCGGGTATCCCTGCACCACGCCGCGTTTTTGGGCTAAGCAAACGAAGGGGCTAAACCAGTCGGCTGCGCGTACATCCGGGAAACAATCGGCCGCATCGTTGGATGCCACAGCGATGGTGGACACGCCCTTAAAAGCGATCTTCATGAATTCGGCGCGGTTGAGCGCGCGCTGGGGAGCGAAGGTGCCATCCGGGTTCCCTTGCACCACGCCCAGATTCGTCAGGATGCTAATGGCCACCGCCTCCGGCTTGGAGAAAGGCGCATCCGTGTATTGGGAAGACCGATCGGTGTAATCCAATGCTAATGCGACGGCGGGAATCAGTGCCAAGAGGAAGAGACTGCGGCGCATGGGGAGAGGGGAATGGCAAGGAGCCGACGAGACGGCGACATTTCAGTGTACCGCAAACCAGGAGAAGATGGGCTTGCGCTGAGAAGATGAGGTGATATGGATCTTTCACTGGGACGATACCTACAGCCCATCGGTACGAAAAAACCCCTGCCCGTCCGAGTCACTTGTCGATTCCTTCAGATTCTGAAGGGTGTCGATTTCGAAGACAGGCCGAGGGGACACATGCATTGACGAGGGATGGGGAGGGACCTTACAAAGACCGCTTGAAAAATATCAGAATGCATGTGCCAACGTTCTAAGCACCAAATCCCAAGCTCCAAGTACCCCTCGTCGCGCTACTCCTCAGGGCGAGCCATCTGGCTTGCCCTGAGGAATCCAGCAGGATGAGGAAGGTGCTTGAGGCTTACATCGAAAGTGGGCTTGCTTCTAACGAACCACAAATACTACAGCCACAAAGACGGCAAGAATGATCCTGTACCATCCGAACACCGTAAAGGAATGCCGCGTGATGAACCGCAGCAGCCACACGATACTCAGGAGCGCGACGACGAAGGACACGACAAAACCAATGAGGAGAAGTATCCATTCCTGCGGGGAGAATTGCGCGCCCATATTCGTCAGGTCCAACGCCACGGCCGCGGCCATGGTGGGCACGGCGAGGAGGAAGGAAAACTCCACGATCACCTTCCTGCGGATGCCGAGGAGAAGGCCGCCCACGATCGTCGCCGCCGCGCGGGAAACACCGGGGACAAAGGCGAGGGATTGGAAGAGACCTATGAGCGCGGCCTGCGGGAGCGTCATCTTGGAGAGATCATCGGTTGCATTGGCGCGCTCGCGGTGAAGCATCTCAAATAGAATGAGCACGATGCCCCCGATGAGGAGCGCCGCGAGGATCACCGGAATGCTCTCCATCAAGACGTTCTTGATGAGGGGGTAAAACAGCGCACCCAACACCGCGGTAGGAATGAACGCGACGATCACGCGCAGCCACACGTCGAAGCGCCGGAGCATCCGTCCGGCGTACAGGACGACGACCGAGAGGATGGCACCTAGCTGAATGGCGATCTCGAAGCTCTTCTGGAACTCGTCTGAGGGCAGGCGCAGGAGCTCCGATGCGAGTATGAGGTGCGCGGTGGAAGAAATGGGCAGGAATTCCGTGATGCCTTCGACGATGCCGAGGATGGCCGCATGGAAGAACGTCATGCAGCCATTGAAGCATGGGAGAGGATGGAGCGGTAGTCTGGATGGGATGTCTCGCCCCTGGCCTGCCATGAAGTTGCGCCACAGCGCATACTTCATGGTGACCCCGGCAGGAATCGAACCTGCATTTATCCCTTAGGAGAGGATCGTTCTATCCGTTGAACTACGGGGCCAAAAGGAAGAAAGGAGCGGATGCGCAGGGGAAAGTATCCCGTATTTCGTATTCCGTATCCAGTATGAACGGGGGCATACGCAATACGCTATACACAATACTCAATACTCACTCGTCACTTCCTCAACACAACCACCTCCCGCCCCTCCGCCGGCAGCGTGCTCTTCATCTTGTACTCCGCCATAGTAGAATCGGGTTGGACCCCCACGAGCTTGGCAATGGCCGAATAGGCGGCGTTATCGTCCGTAGGGATGAGAATGAGGATGCGCGGGTCGAACTCGTCGATGAGCTTCTGCGCGATTTTCTGCCCCTCGGCCGGGAGCACGAGCACGTCAATATCGCCCACCATCTCCAGCTGCTTGTCCGTCCAATCCTGGAGGGGGGAAGAGAGGAACGCGCAACGGATGCCATCGATGCTCGCAACGTACGAGATTTGCTGCCCCTCGCCGTGCCCCACACCCCGTACCGACACTCCGCTCGTGTTGTACTCGCCCGGCCAGGAAATAACGCCTTCACTGGGCGTCTCTTCCGGCTCGGACAGGAGAACCAGCATATCCTTGCCTCCCGCAACGGAAGACGAAGGAAAGACGGTGACGGAACTATTGGAACTGCTGATACGTACGCCAGTGCCGCCAAGGGTGGTGAAGGTGAGAGCCATCGGACGACTATGGTAGTGAATTTCTGGACAAGAGCCAAGGGTTTTACGAAGGCCGTATGGCTGTTGGCAGATCGGAGGATGCCGACGGTGCCGATGATGCCGAAGATTCCGAGGAACAAATCTCCAATAAACGTTCCTCCTAAGGAATACGACAGTTCGTCGGCCTCCTTGGCATCCTCGGAATCCTCGGCATCTTCAGTCCTTGCTCTCTATCCTCTCCACGTCCGCCCCCAAGCTCCGCAACTTCTCATCCAGCCGGTCATATCCCCGCTCAATGTACCGCACGTCGGAGATGGTCGTTTCTCCTTCCGCACACAGCGCCGCCAGCACCATGGCCGAACCCGCGCGGATGTCGTTGCTCGCCACGAGTTTGCCCCGCAATGGGGCAGGACCGATGATGAGTGCTTGGTGCGCGTTGAGGATCTCGATATGCGCCCCCATCTTCTCCAGCTCGAAGAGATAGCCAAACCGCCCCTCGTAGAGGCGCTCGAAGATGCGGCTCACGCCGTTGGCCTGTGTCATGAGAACGCCGAGGGGGGCCTGCAAGTCGGTGGGGAAACCGGGGAAGATGTTCGTCCGCACGTGCATCGCACGGAATTGCGACGCTTCGCCGTCCACCGTGAGCACGCCGCCTTCGGGATGGAACTCCCACACGCACCCGCCGCGGCGGAGAACGTCGAGGAATGATGTCAGATGCCCCGCGTCCACGTCGCGGATGGAGACCTTGCCGCGCGTGACGAACCCCGCGAGGGCGAGCGCGCCGGCCTCCAGATAATCGGAGATCACCCGGTGCGTGACGGGATGGAGATCCTTGCGTCCGCGGACCGTCACCGTATGCGCGCCTTTCCCCGTAATGTCCGCCCCCATTGCCTCCACGAAGTCCTCCACGTCCCGCACGTGCGGCTCGGCCGCCGCGAGCTCGATGGTCGTTTCGCCGGGGAGCAAGGCCGCCGCCAGGACGATGTTCTCGGTCGCTGTCACGGAGAATTCGGGAAGGATCACGCGCCCCGGCGTGAGGGCGCCCTGGAGATGGAGAACATCATCGCCACCCATGTCCTGCGCGCCCAGCTGCACGAACGCCTCGATGTGCGCCGTCACCGGCCGCTTGCCAAGCACGCACCCGCCGGGGTACGACATCTCCGCCACGCCGAAGCGGGCGAGGAGGGGGCCGAGGAGAACGATGGAGCCGCGCAGCGTGGAGACGTACGGGGCGGGAATGGGCTTATTGCGCACATGGTTCGTGCTGATACGCACGGTCCCGTCCTCAAAGCTTGTCTCCGCGCCCAGGAACTCCAGAATCCGGAGCATGGCAAGGGTGTCGCGCAGGCGCGGCACATTGGTGAGTACGGTTTCGCCGTCCACGAGCAGGGACCCCGCGATCAGCGGCAACGCCGCATTCTTGGAGCCGCCCACCGTGACCTCCCCCGTAAGGGGATTGCCTCCGCGTACGCGATAACTGAGACCCATAGGGGGCAGGAGTATAGCATTGTCGCACGTTTGTGGGGGGATTTTTCGGAGCAATAACCGTTATTTCGTTTATTCGTTATTTCGTACCTTCGTGCGCAAACCCTGATCGAATCAAAGCGGCACACGAAATAACCAAGGCACGAAATAACGAGTGAACGATTCTCACTCCTTCCCTTTCAACAACCCCTCACCCAAGAGAAGGAGAACCCCCACCGTGATGCAACTATCCGCCACGTTGAAGACAGGAAAGGACCCGATCTGGATGTAGTCGGTCACGTAGCCGTCCGCGAGCCGGTCGGCGAGGTTGGCGAGGGCGCCGCCGACCACGAGCCCAAACGCCGCCTGCTGGTACCGCGAGCTCCTTCCGCGCCAAGCCAAGACGATGACGGCGAGGAGCGCGAGAATCGTGATGGTGGTCTGGAACATCGGCAACCGCACGCCGAAAGCGATGCCCGCGTTGAGTGAACGTTCCAATCCGGCGAAGGAGCCAAGAAAGGATACCCGCTCCAAAAGGTACGCGCGGCTGAGGAGCGTGGCGGCACCACTGAGGAGAAAGGAGAGGGCGGCAACGAAAAGGAAAACGAGCACGGGGGAAGGATACCATAGGCGCGGATGAGCCTGTGGTGAGCCTGACGAACCGCGATTCTGCGAATACGATTCGCAGCTACGGTGGACACGAATGGTTCACCAGGCTTGCTGGAAGAATAAATAGGTGTGGTGCTGGCGGCGGTTCCCGCATCGCCGCTACACTCCTCGCCGTGTTCCGTCGCATCGACCTCCTCCTCCTCGGCATCACGGCGGTGCTCACGCTGTTCGGCCTCGCCATGATCGCCAGCGTGAGCGTCTTCGAGAGCTACCAGCTCACCCTCCACCTCACGAAGAGCGGCGCCCTCTCCGCGCCGACGAACGCCTTCTACCTCACCCGGAGCTTCTTCCACGTTCTCGTGGGAATGGGCGCGATGGCGGCGGCTACCGTCATCCCGTACCACTTCTGGGAACGCCACGCGCGCTCGCTCTACTTCCTCTCCCTCCTACTCCTCTTCGCGGTGTTCATCCCCGGCCTCAATGCGGGGTGGGGGACATCGAGCAGCTGGCTGCGCCTGGGGCCCCTCCCTTCCCTGCAACCATCGGAGATCTTCAAGCTCACATTCATCTTCTACCTCGCCGTCTGGCTGCAGAAACGCGAGCAGCTCATCGGAACGTTCAAGGAGGGCTTCGTCCCTTTCGCCACCCTCCTCGTGGCCAGCACCCTCATCATCGCGCTGCAGCCGGACTTCGGGACATTCCTCGTTCTCTGCTGCATTGCCGCCATCATGTTCTTCATTGCGGGAGGGAACATCTTCCACCTCATCCTCGGCGGCAGCATGGCCATGACGATCGGCTTCCCTCTCATTCTCCAGAAAGAGTACATCCGTGCCCGCTTCACCGCATTCCTCTTCCCCGACAATCCCACGATCGCCGAATCCATCGGGTTCCAAATCAAACAAGCCCTCATCGCCATAGGCAGCGGGGGGATCTTCGGGGTGGGATACGGGCAGTCGGTGCAGAAGTTCGGCTACCTGCCGGAAGTCCAGGCAGACATGATTTTCGCCGCGATGGCCGAGGAATTGGGATTCTTGCGCTTGCTCATCGTATTGGGGATGTATGCCCTGCTCATCGCACGCGGATTCCAGGTGGCGCAGCACGCGCCGGACCGTTTTGGCTTCCTGGTTGCCACGGGCATCACGTCATGGATCGGCGTGCAGACGGCCATCAATATCGCCGTCAACGTAGGGCTCTTCCCCATCACCGGCCTTACCCTCCCCTTCGTGAGCTACGGCGGATCGTCGCTGTTCGCCACGCTCGTAGGCATGGGGATCCTCCTTAATATCTCCATGCACTCCACGGAACACACCGCCGTACGGACGACGCGGCACGAGAAGAGGGGACCGCGGTTAGGATTGGCCCTTGGAAATAGGTAGTAGGAGGTAGGTAGTAGTTCATTCGCATAAGGAATAGTGGAGCAGTTGCCCATTTCTCGTACCACCTACTTCCTACCACCTACAACCTTCCCCCCTCGATGCACTTATCGTCGAGAACACGCTACGATACTCCCATGAAAATTCTGCTCGCCGGCGGCGGCTCCATTGGACACATTGCGCCCTGCGTGGCCGTGGCACGGGCGCTGATGGAAACGGACTCGGGAACGGATATCCGCTTCGCGTGCTCTAAACGCCCGGAGGAGCAGGCTTTCCTTGAACGTGAACGGCTGCCCTTCGTCTCCCTCCCCATCCCGCGGCGGTCGTGGAAATTCCCGTTCACGTTCCTCCGCGCCCTCCGCGACGCCGGAACCGTCCTCGATGCTTTCCGTCCCGACGCCGTCTTCTGCACGGGCGGCGCCATGAGCGTTCCGGTTGCGCTCGCCGCGCGGCGCAGGAAGATTCCCGTCGTCCTCCATGAACCCGATGCGGTCATGGGCCGGGCGAACCGGTTGATCGCTCGGTGGGCACAGGTGGTTTGTTTTGGGACGCCCGGGCATGCGGTCAGTGGTCAGTGGTCAGTGATCGGTAACCGCGAACGGCCCGATCCCATCTCCCACCGCTCACCACGCATCACTGGCCGATCCTTGTTCACGGGAAACCCTTTACGTCCCCACCTCACGCAAGGATCGAGAGAAGACGGTCTCCGTCTCACAAACTTCTCGGGCAACAAACCCATCCTCCTCGTCCTCGGCGGGAGCCAGGGGGCGCAAGCGCTCAACGAGATCGTGGCCGCGCATCTCGAGGAGCTCCTCACGCATTGCGACGTCATCCACCTCACGGGGCCCGGGAAGACCGGCGCGGGATCGC
>CAZCWV010000004.1:0-5163 GCA_964502425.1 uncultured Candidatus Peribacteria bacterium
TCGAACGAGGAGGCACGCTGGAAATGCGAACGGCGAAGGGGGGAATACGGCGTCTGTCTGTTTGAGGATAACCGGCAATGCGAAGAGTGGGCGCTCCTGCGCGGCAACTGCCCGATGGGCGGGCTCAACATCACCGGGTACGAAACCGACGCGGAAGTGTACTGCGTCATCACCGGAGGGGAGGTGGACCGCACCGACCCCGCTGTGACGCTCTGCAGGCGCAGCGACGGTACCCTGTGCAATGCGCTATCCAACCTCGATGGCGACTGTCCGGATCCCAACGACCCCAATCCGAATGCGGGGAATGCGGAAGCCCCCTGAGAGAGCATCAACCGGGAAAGATATTCCTCTCTGTATTTCACAGATGTGAAGTATCGAAAGACAGATCCTCAAGGGGATCGATAACACCCCTCCTTGTTGTGCCTACACAATCTTCAACTCCCTCGCCCTTTCTTTGCCATGTTCAGCGGGCACGGCGGGGATTTCGAAGGTGACGGTGGTCCCCTCCCCTTGCTTGCTCTCCAGCGCAATGTGACCGCCGGCGGAGCGGATGATGCCGCGGGAGATGAAGAGGCCGAGGCCGTTGCCGTCCGGCTTGAACGTGCGCGCGTTGGCGGCACGGACGAACTTCTCGAACATGCGCGGAATGTCATCCGTGGGGATGCCGCAGCCCTGGTCCGTGACGGACACGCGCACCCTGTCCCCGATGCGCATCGCGGTCACAACCAAGGTCTTCCCCGGCCCGGTGTAGCCGATGGCGTTGTCAAAGAGTTCCAGGAGCACGCTCCCGATGAGCCGAGCATCCGCCCACACCCGCATATCGCCCTCGAAGGAAAGCTCGATGACCTGCTGCTTGCGGCGGAGATATGGCTCGCACTCTTCCCGCACTTGCCGGATGAGGGCGTCCATGAACATCCATGTCGGCTGGTACTCCACGCTCTGCTCCTCGATCTTCGCCGCCTGCTTCATCACGTTGAGGATGCTGTTCATGCGGTAGATCCCCTCCTCCATGGAACGGGTATGGTCCCGCACCGCTTCTTTGAGGGCGGGGGAATCGATTTCGTCGTTCAGTGTCTCCGTGGAGTACTTGAAGATCGTGAGTGGCTCGCCCAATTGGTGCGATGCGAGGAGGAGGAGCCCCATGCGCTCGCGCTCGAGCCGCTGGTACAGCTCCATGCGCCGCTCGAGGAGAAGGAGTCCCACGCCGCCCGCGATGGAAATGGCGCCCATGAGGAGGAGCAGGAAGAGGAAGGAGGAGAAAATCCCGCGCGAGAGGCGCAGGTACTCGTCCGCCATCATGTCGATACCGAGGATGGCCACGGCCTCACCCGTGTTGCCGTCCACGATGGGCGCGTACCCCGAGAGGACGGTACCCCACTGGTCGGTCGTGAGCTCCTTGTCCACTGCAGGGTAGAGAAACGCTTCATTCCGCAATTCGGGAAACCTGCTGACATCGTAGAGATCGCCGGGGTACGGCGCTTCCTCGTCCGGCTGGATGGTCCCGTCGCCGCTGACATCCAGCTCCTCCAGGGTATCCAGCGACACGGCATCCGCCACGAAAGCAAAGGTATCGGGATCGTCCGTCTTCCGCATGATGTACACCGAGCTGATGTTGGGCGCGCTCTCCAGCACCAGCTTGAGTTTGCGCACGATGGTCTTGAATTCGGGCCGTTCGATGTCCCCCTTCCCCGTGATGTCCCGGAGCATCTCCCCCTCAAACTGCGACGCCGCAACCGCCGCCGTGGCGACGAGACGCTGCCGCAACTCGTGCTCCATAAACTCCCTGCCGCGCGCAAAGAGCAGCCACAGCGTGACCACGGTCATCGTCGTAGCCCCCACGAGAAGGCCAATCGTGAGGATCTGCGTGCGCTGGTTCCGGGAGTAGACGAAAGCGGACATGGAACGTTGCCGGGTGAGGGATGTTTCTTTGTTGAAATTATACCACAAAACGCTTCTAGAAGCCAGGATTCATGGAATGGGTTGTCCTGGAAGATTGGATGGCTTCGGGATCTTCCCCGACGGGGTAATAGCACGTAACCTGCAACCTGCAACCTTCTCACCTGCAACCGATCCGCTACACTCCTCTCCCGTCATGAAGCCCCTCACAACCGATCAACTCCGCAAAGCGTACCTCGATTTCTTCCAGTCGAAGGGCCACGCCGTCATTCCCGGCGCGCCGCTCGTGCCGGAGAACGATCCCACGGTCCTCTTCACCACGGCCGGCATGCACCCGCTGGTCCCCTACCTCCTGGGCGAACCGCACCCGGCGGGGAAGCGGTTGACGGACGTCCAGCGCTGCGTGCGCACGCAGGACATTGATGAAGTGGGCGACGCCTCCCACCTGACGTTCTTCGAGATGCTCGGCAATTGGAGTTTGGGGGACTACTTCAAGGAAGGCGCCATCGACATGAGTTTCCATTTCCTGACGGAAGTCCTGGAGATCCCCGTCGCCAAGCTCGCCGTCACGTGCTTTGAGGGTGACAAGGATGCTCCCAAGGACGAGGAATCTGCCAGGATATGGGAGAAACTCGGCATCCCCGGGGACCGCATCGCCTTTATGCCCAAGGCCAACAACTGGTGGGGCCCCGCGGGACTTACGGGACCCTGCGGCCCGGACACGGAGATGTTCTACTGGGTCGGCGCAGGGGAACCGCAGGGAAACCCCAAGACACACGAAAAGGAATGGATGGAAATCTGGAACGACGTCTTCATGCAGTACAACAAGAATGCGGACGGAACGTTTACGCCCCTCACGCAGCAGAACGTGGACACGGGCATGGGACTGGAACGGACGGCTGCGGTGCTGCAAGGCGTGCGGAGCGCGTACGAAACGGACCGGATGGCGCCGATCATGCAGGCCGTGATGGGGAAGGGACCCATGACGGGTAATGAAGATATTCGCCATCAACGGATTATCGTTGACCACCTCCGCTCTGCGACGTTCATCATCGCCGATGGCGTGCAGCCATCGAACGTCGACCAAGGATACATCCTACGACGGCTGATCCGGCGCGCCATCCGTTCGGCAAGGAACATCGGGATCGAGCATGCGGGATCCTTCACCCCCGCCATCGCGGCGGAAGTGATCGCGCAGTACGGCAACGCCTATCCCCACCTCGCGGCGAAGGAGGAGGAAATCAAGGAAACACTCCGCAAGGAGGAGGAGCAGTTCGGCAGGACGCTTCAGGATGGACTCAAGGTTGTGAATAAATATATTGATCATACTTTGTCGCAACCAGAAGGGCTCCGTAAAATACCTGGTGACATGGCTTTCCACTTCTACGACACGTACGGCTTCCCGCTGGAACTCACGGAGGAAATCGTGAAGGAACACGGCTTCTCAGTGAACAAGGAGGGGTTCAAGAAAGCTTTTGAAGCGCATCAAGCGCTTTCGCGCGCCGGCGCGGAGAAGAAATTCAAGGGCGGCCTGCAGGACCATTCATCGGAAACCACCAAGCTCCACACCGCCACGCACCTCTTGAACGCGGCACTCCGGAAAGTCCTGGGTGATCACGTCTCACAGAAGGGCTCGAACATCACGGCGGAGCGGCTGCGGTTTGACTTCAACCATCCGGAGAAAATGACGCCTGAACAGATCAAGGAAACCGAAATGCTCGTCAACGATGCGATCAAGAAGGACCTTCCCGTCACCTACCACGTGACGACGGTGGACGCCGCGAAGGCGGAAGGCGCCGTGGGCGTATTTGACACGCGGTACGGCTCCGAAGTGAAAGTTTACGTTGTCGGTGATGCGGGGAAGGGAATCGTCAGCAAGGAGATCTGCGGCGGGCCGCACGTGGCGCGGACGGGGATGATCGGGAGCCTCAGGATTCTCAAAGAAGAAAGTTCCTCGGCGGGCGTCCGGAGGATCAAGGCCGTGGTCGCGGGAGGGCCGGAGCACATCGAAACCGCGGCGGAGGCTGCAAGGGGAAATGGAAAATGAGAAATTGCACTTGGAAATGCAAAATTCACAATTCATTATTCAATATTCAACTTCCAATTTACCATTACACTGTCCACGTGCTGCACCGATTCTTCTTCCTGGCAACCCTTCTCCTGCTGCCCGGCACCGCCCTGGCGGAGCAGACGACCGTGTGGGACTTCACGAACGGGCGCTTGCCGGCAAAATGGCAGATCCAGAAGATCGATTCCGCCGTCCCCACCGCTGCGGGATTGGAAATCCAAACGCAACAACAGGGAGGAATGGGGAAGATCATGGACGTGCCACACGGCATAGACACGGCGCGGATCACCCTCTCGTCCCAAGACCAGATCGAAGCGCTGTTCGTCTGGCACCGTCCGAGGACGCCGGAGAACGAAATGGTGCAGATGCCGATTCTCCTCGGCCCCGGGGTCTACGTCACCCTCCCCATCGACCTCACGCCTTTCCGCCAGTGGGACCGCCACACGGACTTCCTCGGTTTGATGTTCCCGTCGGGCACGAATATCACCATCCACCGCATCGAGCTGACCGGCTACTCGCTGCCGGAGAAGGCGATCAACATGTGGAAGTCCTTCTGGATTTTCGACGGCTTCCATCCCACGTCCATCAACTTCCTGTGGGGCCCCGTCCTCCGCTCCACGCCCATCACGCAGGCAGCGCTCTTCTACAACCCGCCGCCGCAGGGATGGTCCGTCAACCGCGTGTTCTACGCGCTCCTCGTACTCGCGGGCGGCACCGCACTCTTCCTCCGCTTCTTCCGCCGCTGGAACAGCCGCGCCGCGCTGCTCCTCTTCCTGGCGGTGGCCGCCGCGCTCTGGCTCTTCTTCGACGCGCGGATGGGGGCGGAGCTCTTCACCTACGCAACCACCGCCAACCGGGGCTATCTCCAGAAGCCGCCGGGCGACCGGACGTACGGCACGTTCGGGGAGTTCTACGACGCCGTTGACGTCAGCCTCCCCCTGCTCACGTCGGAGCCGACGTACGAATTCCTCGCGCCGGGAAACATCCCGCTGGAAAGCCGCATCCGGTACTTCACGTACCCCAGCCTCCCCGTACGGCCGGATTCGAGTGAACGTCCAAAGACGTGGATCGTGCTCCGTCGTCCCGACGTGGCGGTGGACAGCGAGGGACGGCTGGTCGTGGGAGGCACGGCGGTGACGGAAGGCGGGAATGTGATCCACATGTTCGAGAACGGATCCTTCCTGTATCAGACGCCATGA
>CAZCWV010000004.1:5263-14717 GCA_964502425.1 uncultured Candidatus Peribacteria bacterium
CTCCCCGCACTCAACGGATGGCTCCTGCTGCGGCTCGTGGAAGGACGGACACCGGTGCTCACGCACATGGAACGGTGGACGATGGGGTTCCTCGCGGGCCTCACGGGCACCATGACCCTCACGTTCTTCCTGGGCGTGGCCCCCGGCCTGCCGTTCACGCGCGTCGTCTTCGTGGGCGTCCAAGTCCTCCTCCTGTTCCTCCTCCTGGCGCTCGTCCGCTGGCGGACGGGACCCGCGTGGTTCCATCCCGCCCGCCCCGCGCTCCCCTCCGCGCCGCGCATGCCGCGCTGGGCCGTTGCGCTCCTCATCCTCCTCGGAATCTGGAGTGCTGCCAAGATAGGAACGGGAGCGTTCCTGCTCCTCAACTTCCCGCCGTACTTCGATGACACCGTGAAGAACTGGAACTTCCGCGGCAAGATCTTCTTCGTCATGAAGGCGCCCACCACCACCGCGCCCGGGCGTTCGGAAGATCTCCTCGGCCAGCTCCACTCGTACCCGCCCGCGGTTTCCATGAGCAAGACGTGGCTCGCCACCTTGGCCGGTGAGTGGCACGAGGGCCTCGTGAACAGCATCCACCTCGCCTGGTTCGCTTGCACTCTCCTCCTTCTCTTCGCCTTCCTGCGGCGATGGACCACGCTCCCCTGGGCGCTCGGGGGGACGTACCTGCTCGTCAGCCTCCCCCTCGTCCTCATCCAGGGAACGCAAGCGTACGCGGAAATCTTCCTGGCCGCGCACTTCTTTGCCGTTGCGGCGCTCCTCGCGCACGCCGCGGCCGCTACGGAGCGCGTGGAACGGATCGCCTTCCTCCGCCTGGCAGCGGTGATGGCGGCGTTCCTCCCGCTCACCAAGAACGAAGGCCTGGTGCTCTACCTCCCCTTCCTCTTCCTCGTGGCTACAGCCATGGTGGCGTGGTTCCGGCGCCGGGACCGGCTGCTGATCCGCGATGCCCGCCTCGCCACTCTCTGGTTCCTGGGCGCCACCGCGGCGACCACGCTCCCCTGGCTCATCTACAAATGGAGCCTGGGGCTTTCGTTCGGCAATGCCCACGCGATCAGCGACACCGTGCTCTCCTGGCGTCCCGGCGTCCTCAAGGCGATCGCCATCGGCCTCTTCTTCGAGGGAAACTGGCTTCTCCTCTTTCCGCTCCTCGCGGTCCTCCTGGCCATGGGGTGGAAGACGGCCTTCCGCTCCCCGCTCATGATCCTCACCGCGCTCTTCCTCCTCCTCTTCGCCGTTCAGTTGCCCATCTTCCTCCTCACGGACCTCTCCACGGAAGCCACCTTCCAGACGGGCTACTCCCGCGGGATCGTCCATCTGGCCCCTCTGGCTGTTGCGGTGGGAACGGTGATCTTGCACAGGCTGGTTGGCCAGAATGCAGAGGATTGAATGGTGTATTGGTGTATGGGTGTAATGGTGTATTGGAATACTGGGGACAATTCTGCCTACCCCAATACTCCATTATTCCATTACTCCCATATTCCAGTAATCCAGTATTCCAATACTCCCCTTTCCGACGAGCCGAAATATGGAACTCGCCCCGGAAGACCGCTATGCTGACGTCACTTGTACTGCGTTTCCAAACGATGTATGCCCTCCTACGCCGCCTTCCTCGGCCATCAGCCCCACATCAGCATCGCGGAACTCTCCGCGTCCATCCCCGACTTTGACCTCGAGCGCGTGCTCCACGGCGAGATCGTCCTCTTCCAGAGCGACCTCAACCTGGACGCGGGGTACCTGCAGACTCTGGGGGGGACCATCGCCATCGCCAAGCGGGCGGAGAAACTGGGTCTGACGCCGGCAGACGCGCCCAAGCTGCTTCACACCGAGACGGCGGGCGTGCAGGGAAAGGTGACCTTCAGCCTCCGCACACACGGTCTCGCCCCGCACGCCATCAATGACCTCTACCGCTCCTGTAAGAACGAACTCAAGCACCATGGCCGTTCCGCGCGGTACGTTGGGACGGAACGGGCCCCCGCCCTCTCGGTGGTCCTCCACGACACGGGGCTCCTGGACGGGTCGCATGGCTGCGAACTGGTCGTCATCAAGGAAGGCGACGATTTCTGGATAGGACGCACGGTCGCCGCGCAGGACGTGAACGCGTACGCCAAGCGGGACATGGGCAAGCCGGCGCGGGACACCCGAGTGGGCCTCCTCCCGCCCAAACTCGCCCAGATCCTCCTCAACTTCGGCGCGTGGCTCGTCCACGGAACGGTGGGCGGGAACGCCGAGAAGCAGCTGACGGTGTTCGACCCCTTCTGCGGCACGGGCGTGATCCCCATCGAGGCCATGCTCCGCGGCTGGAACGTGCTCGCGTCGGACGATTCCCTCAAGGCCGTCCACGCCTGCGAGCGGAACCTCGAGTGGCTGCGCAAGGAACATGGCATCCCCAAGAAGGACGCCACGAGCAAGGCGTGGAAGCAGGATGCACGGAAGGCCTTCCCCTCATTCTGTCACCCCGAGCAGAGCCGAGGGGCGGATGTGATCGTGACGGAGACGACGCTCGGCCCCCCCCTGGAGAAGCGGACGCCCCTCAAGGAAGCCTCCAGCCTCAAGGCCGCGAGCGAGCGCCTGCAGGAAGAGTTCCTGCGGAACGTCGCGGAGACGCTGCCCGGCGTCCCCGTGGTGGCCACCTGGCCCGTGTGGGTCACGAGCAAGGGGCAGGTGCGCCTGGAGAAGACATGGGACAAGCTCCACGAGATCGGCTTCCGCATCGTGATCCCCGCCGCCGTGGACCTGGAGGTGACGGGCCGCCCGACTCTCCTCTACCGCCGGCCGGGGCAGTACGTGGGACGCGAGATCCTCATGCTGCAGAGCACGAGGAAGGCAGCCTGAGGAGAGGACGTTCTACACGCCCATAGAACGTCTGGGAACCGCAGCCACAACCCATAAACCCTACATCCCCCGCAACGATCTTCTCCGGACACCCTACCTGGATGCCTCGTGACGCAACAAGATCGTTGCTATGGCGTCTCCTCCAGCTCCGGCAACGGCCCGTGCCGTAAAGACGCAAGATCTTGCGTCTTTACGGTCCTCGGCGTCTTTACGGTCCCCATCCCTGGATCCACCACCAACCCACTACGAGGGCTACCGCATCGCCACCACTCGCCGTCCAGGATGGGACTACGGATCCTGTGCGTCGTACTTCGTGACTATCATAACCCGCAGCCGTATCCCGTGGTTCGGTACGGTTGATGCAACCCTCCCCACTGACAGTCCGATCGACTGCACTCGCCTTCATCTGACGGATATCGGGCGCATAGCGCGCGAGTGCTGGCTCTCGATCCCCCGCCACTTCCCCTGGGTAACGCTGGATACTTTCGTCATCATGCCCGAACACATCCATGGCATCTTGGTTCTCCATCGATCACCGGACAGAGAAGGATGGCAGGTGAACCGGTTCGGTCCGCAATCGTTGAACCTCGCCTCGGTCATCCGCGGATTGAAGGCAGGCGTGTCGAAATCCGCGCGTAAACAGGCGATCGATTTCGCATGGCTATCCCGCTACCACGATCACATTATCCGCAACAACAAAGAACGGGAACGCATCCGGCGGTACATCGCGCAGAATCCGATGCAAGGGATTTAGACCCCCCTCTGCCGCAGGGTCTCGTAGGTGAACTTGCCCAGTTTCCGCCGGCGCAGGAGGCGCGAGAGGCCGAGGAGGATGGGCAGGCCCGCCGCGAGGATGAGGTTGCCGTACTGGAGCATCGATTGTTGCCCGGCGCTGCTGAAGACGAGGCGCGGCGCGGCGCGCTGCTTCACCTGGATGTCGCCGAGCGACTCCTGCTCCGTCATCCACGAGAACGCGTTGAGCGCGAAGGCGAGGTTGGTGGCGTTGTTGCCCACCATCTGGTCCGTGAGGAAGTCGGAATCCCCCGTGACGACGATGCGCCCTTTGGGTTTCATCGCCGATGATGCGTCGACGGGCGCGCTTCCCTGCAGCGCCACCGCCACCGTCTGCTTGGAGAGGCCTTCCTGCGGGAAATTGACGCGGGGATCCAGTGGCGATGTCGGCGATGCCGCCCCGGCGGCGTCGGAAGTCTGGAGCAAAGGCACGATGGTGTAGCCAGCGGCGGCGGCTACTGGGTCGCTCACGGAGATGCTGCTCCCCCACGGCAACACCACGTGCTCCAAGCGGCTCGTGACGGGGGAGGAGGATGCCGGCTGGGCGGTGATCCAGAACGGATAGGGTACGAGGAGCATCTGGAATGAGGACCCCATCTGCACGGTCTCGTGCGACCGCAAGTCGTAGACGATATCGGGATTGACCATGACACCCACGTCCGCGAGAAGGTCCAGCGCGCCGCTGCCGTTCTCCCGCCCCATCATGTTCTGGAGGTCCGGCTGGACGCCGTCGAGGAGGAAGAGCCCCGCGCCTCCATCCGCGAGGTATTCCTGCAGCACGCGCTCGGCGGCGGCCGGGAGCGTCTGCGTGGGGCCGGCCACCACCACCGCTGCCGCGTCCTGCGGGAGCGTCGTCCTTCCCGTGAGCGACACGTCCTCCACCGTGAATTGCGACTGGAGCTGCGCGCGCAACGCCGTCATCTCGCCGGCGGGTTTCTCGCCGTGGCCACCCACGAACACGATCTTCTTCTTCTCCCGCTCGGTGAGCGTGTTAATGAGCATCGTGAGCCGGTACTCCAGATCCCCCGTATCCTGCACGAACGGCAAGGACTTGGTCTGCCCCCGCGCCGTGATCCCGATGCCGAGCATCCCGGACTTCATCTGGAATTCCCCCTGCCCAACCACGTTGAACTGCATCTGCTGGATGCCGGCTTCCTGCGCCTCCTTGGCCGCCGCTTCGTCGGACACCGGATCCTTCTCGGCAATCACCACGTTCCCCCGCCCCAGCACGCGGTAGTCCGCCAGGGTATCGCGGATATCGCGGAGCACGGACTGGAGCTGGACCGGGAGTTCCGGCGACGCGTAGAGGGTGATGAAGACGGGGACGGGGAGTGCGCCGAGGATGTTGCGCGTGCCGTCGCTGAGCGTGTAGAGGCGCCCGCGCGTCAGGTCCAACCGTCCCGGAATGCGCGCGCCGCTCACGTTGGTGGCGAGGATGAGGAGGACGACGGCTGCAACCCCCAGCCGCAACCGCAGGGTCTTCCCCGTCCGATGCCCGAACCGCCGCTGCAGGAGCGAGAGGAGCGCAACGCCGAGGAAGATCGCCGTCATCGACAGCGTGTACCACGCGTCCCGCAGGTCCAGGACGCCGCGGGCCGTGGAGGAGAAATGTGATGCGGGAGAGAGGCGTTCGAAGAGCGAGACGAGGGAGAGAGGCAGCGACTGCGTGACGAAGGGCGACCCCGCAATGAGGAGGACGAACGAGACGGCGGCAGCCAGGAGGAGGGCCGCAACCTGGTTGCGGACAAGACTCGAACAAGCGATCCCAACCGCAATGAGCACGGAAGCGAGTGCGAGGGAGGCGATGATCTGTCCCGCGACGACGCCGAGATCCACGTTCCCAAAAATCCGGAAGCCGATGGCAATGGGGATCGTGAAGAGGAAGGCGACGCCGGCGTAGACCAGTGCCGCCAGGTACTTCCCCAGGACCAACTCCACGTCCTTCAACGGCCGCGTAAGGAGAAACTCGATGGTCCCGTCCCCCGCCTCCTGCGCGATGCTCCCCATGGTGATGGCCGGGATGAAGAGGAGGAGGAGCCACGGCAGCACGTCGAAGAGCGACCGCAGCGACGCCTCGCCGACGAGGAAGGCGCCATTGAAGAAGAGAAACTCCCACAGGAGGAGGAACACGACGATGACGATGATGGCGCTGGGGCTATCGAGAAGTGCGCGCAGCTCCTTCCCCAGAACGGCGCCGACGCGCCGCCAGCTGACCGCGCGCGAGAGGAGGCCGGTGATGCGGCGTTTCCACGTCATACGGTGAGAGCTTGGAAGATGTCTTCGAGCCGGCGCTCCTGCTCGGCCAGGTACCAGATGGTCCACTGGTGCTCATGGGCAAGGGCGGACACCGCCGGGCGCAGATCGGCATCCACGGCGCTCGTGAGTGTGCAGCGGACGCGGTCGCCGCGCTGCGTATCGCATGACGCCTCCTCCACCCCCTCAAGCTTCTTCATCTGCTTCTCGCAATCCTTCCCTTCGCACTCCACGATGAGCACCCGCTTCCCCTGCGCCGCGCGCGAGAGCTCGTGGGGCGAGCCGTCCGCCACGAGCTTCCCCTTGTGGATGATGAGGATGCGGTCGCACATCGCCTGGGCCTCCTGCATCACGTGCGTGCTCACCACGATCGTGCGGCCTTCCGCCAGCTTCTTGATCAAGCTCCGCAAGTCCGTCCGCTGGTTGGGGTCCAATCCTTCCGTCGGTTCGTCGAGGATGAGGACCTTGGGATTGTGGACGAGCGCCGCGGCAATGCCCACGCGCTGCCGGTACCCCTTGGAGAGCGTGCCGATGGGCCGCGTGTACACGTCACCGATCCCCACCGATGCCACCGAAAATTCCAGCGCCTGCGCCCGCGCGGATTCGTCCAGACGGTACATGCCGGCGGCGAACTTGAGGAAATCGCACACGAGCATATCCCGGTAGAGGGGATTGCCTTCCGGCAGGTAGCCGATCATCCGCTGCGCCTCCGTGGTCCGGGTGAACAGGGGAATATTCCCGACGGTGACCTCTCCGGCATCCGGGAACAGGAACCCCGTCATGAGGCGCATCGTGGTGGTCTTCCCCGCGCCGTTGGGGCCGAGCAGCCCAAGCACCTCCCCCGTCTTCGCCGTGAAGGACAGGTCATCCACCGCTCTCGTTCCGCCGAAGGTTTTGGTCAAATGACGAACTGCTATCATGGACGGAGATGAATATACCAGAGGACGCAAGGGGGCGTCATCTCCTCCGCCGCTGCACTTTAACCGGCACGCTCGCCCCCTCCTGTTCCCCGAAGCGTGTGACCACGAAGCTGCGGCTCTTGGGATCCCGCTCGACCGCGATCACCTTCAGCTTGGCCGCATCCTCCAGGAGGTGCGTGAAGCTTCGGTAGCCGTAGTAGCTCTCGTCGAAGGAGGGCTTCTTGCGCTTCATCGTGTCCTTGATCATGGACGCGTACAGGACTTCGTGGTTCTCCCGGCGCAGCGCCGAGCAGGCATCCAGGAGCAGCGCGAACGCCTCGCGCTTCTTCTCCGGCAGCTGCGCCTCCAGCTGCGACACCGCCTCATGCTCATCCTCCTGCCGCTCCAGATCCTCGTAGTAGATGAACTCGTCGCAATTGTCCGAGAGGAGCTCCGACGTGGAGCCGCGCATCCCGATGCCGATCACGTGCCGGCCGTTCTCCTTGAGCTTGGACACGAGCGGCGAGAAGTCGCTGTCCCCCGAAACGATGGCGAAGGTATCCACGTGCGGCTTGCTCCACGACAAATCCATGGCGTCCACCACCATCCGGATGTCCGCGGAGTTCTTGCCCGTCATCTTGCGCACCGGGATCTCGATGAGCTCGATGGCAGCCTCGTGGAACGGCGCCGTGTACGAGGGAAACCGGCTCCAGTCCGCGTACGCCTTCTTGACGATCAGCTTGCCCTTCTCCAAAAGGCGCTCGAGGACTTTATTGATCTGGAATTGCCCCTGCTTGCGGTGCTCAAACCCCAGCGCGAGGTTCTCGAGGTCGATGAAAACGGCCAGGTTACGTTCGCTGTCCTGAACGGGTGCGGGCATGGGAGTGGTGGGATCCGGAGGACGCGTCCGGTGCGCGGCAGTACGGAGAGAACTGTAGTCCTGCGGGGATGGGAGGGAAAGGGAATGTATCGGTCCCCCTCACCACACCCGCGGCACCAACCGGTAGCGCACGCGTTGGCGGTAGCCGCCATAGCCCGGCAGGTGCTCCTTCTCTTTTGCATGGAAAGGGCGAGGAGGAGTACCATCCGTCCCAACGATGGCGCATCACTGTTCCAGGACGGCGTTGGCCATGATCGGCATTGTCAGCATGGCCGCGCTCGCGGGCTGTACGGCAGCTCCCGGGCCGGTTCCACAGGATGCCGGACAAGACATCTCGCGGGAGGAAGCCATCCTCGCGGTACGCAACCGGCCGGAAGTCGTGAAGTATGAGAAGGACCTCGCGGAAGCGGGAGCCGTGGTTCGCATCGATGCGCAGTCCGAGGATACGGAGTGGCTGGTGCAGGTGTACGAAATCAAGGATGGACACACCGCCACGTTCAACTGGTACCGCGTGGATAAGGGCACGGGACGGATAACGACGGAATTCCCGTAACGGTCACTCCGGCCGCGGGACGTTCGTGAGCAGCGGTGCGAGCCATGGGTGCTCTTTGCGCAGAATCCGGCCGCGCGGCGACGAAGGATCACTCCATGCCTGCGGCAAGAGCATGAAGAGCGCCTGGAGCGTTTCCCGCCCGCGCACCGTGTCCCCGAGGAGCGCATACCCATGCGCGGCGATGCGGTAGACAGTGACATCAATGGGACGCATCTCCCGCGCGGTCGCGAAGAGTTGCGCCGCGCGTTCCCCGTCCCCGCGGATCGCGGCCTGCCATCCCAGGAGGAGCGGAGCCATGCCGTCCTGCATACCCGTGAGCGCGGAGAGCTGTGCCACGCTTTCGCCGACGATGCGATGGAGCCGTTCGACCGTGCGCGTATCCCGTGTCTGTTCCAAGGCGAGCAGCGCAGCCTCCGCGGTCTCGATGAGGACTTGCCGGTCGTACGGGAATATCACTTCCGTCCGCATCGCGGCTTCCGCGGCTTCCGCCGTCGCTCCGCTTCGGAGCAGGGCTTCGGAGCGTTCGCGCTGCAAGCGGGCAACAAGCCACCATCCGCTGATGATGACCGCCAGGGACGAACCCATGACAACGATCCAGAGCATGCGTTTGGAAAACAACGGGTGGCGCTCCAGCGCCGGGAACGGTAATGACCCCAGACCCATGCCCGCGATCAGCCACATGAATGCACTTGTCGCCGGATCAATGACTCCGACAAACAAACTCACGTGCACACCCCCAAGCGCAACGAGGATAACGGGCAGGAGCGAATGCACCGCCCTGTTCCGCCAGAGCCCGATACAGAGGAAGACGATGAAGCCGTACGTGAGCAGGAAACCCGCCCATCCGAGCGTCACGAGGATCTGGAGGGGTTCACTATGGACATCGTCGATCTTCGTCGTGAGCGATTCATACTCAAAGAGAACCGGGGAGAGAAACTGCGGGGAGACGAGACCAACGGTCCCGAGGCCGTAGCCGGACGGCCGCTCCTTCAGCATCGAAAGAGCGCCTTCCCAGATGACGCCGCGTGCGCCGAGCGAGAAAGGCTGCTGCGTCGGCACGCTGAAGCGGCCCGAAAAGGACCATGCGGCAATGCCGATGAGCGCAAGGGCGACCGCGAGGGCCGGCAGCATGTTCCGTCGGCCGCTTCGGCGAGTCCCCCGTCGGGGGAGGGATAGCACCCACAGAACCCCCGCGACCGACAATCCCAGCATCGCGGCCCGGCTGGCGGTGGCGAGCAAGACGGC
>CAZCWV010000004.1:14727-28578 GCA_964502425.1 uncultured Candidatus Peribacteria bacterium
TGCGCCGCAGAGCACCCTGTCGTTCCCCGCGCTCTCCCGCAGACGCCAAATGACAAACGGCAGCGTGAGGAGCAGGAAGTTGCCGAGCATCGTCGGTTGGCCGATGGTCGAGAAGACGCGCCCGAGGAAGAGGTCCGCGTTCCATGCCCCGGTGAACGGATCCCATCCCAGGATTTGCAGCGTCCCGTAGAGTACGGCGGCGGCGTTGGCGATGATGATGCTCCGCACGAGCGCGCGCCGCGCACCCTCTCCCTGGACGGCAACGACCCCCGCGAGCGCGACGGCGACGTACCCGATGTGCGCCAGGACGCCCTGGAACCGCGGAGGCGTACCGACGATGCTCAGGATCGGCGCAATGGACCAGAACGGCGAGAGCAACGTGAGACCGATCAGCAGGAGCAACAACCGGCCGGTCCATGTGGTGAGAAGGACGGAGAGCGCGTCACGCTCAGGGTCGCGCAGCGCCGCCAGAGTCCCCAGAAAACCCGCGAGAGCGACGAAGAAGGCTTTAGGCAGCGCAAAACCGAAGGACGGGAGCGGAAGGAACGCGACGGCAACCAGCACGAGCGCACCGCAGAACAAGAACGTCATTCTCGCAGGCGTGATTGAACGCATGGGCGTATTCATGTATAATACTTCGAGACTAGCACCAATCCACATCCATTCCCATCCCCGGTATGACGCTCGCGTTCCTGCGATCCACTCGCACGTGGATCATCGCTGCGCTTGCCGCCTCGGTGGCAACGGGTGTTACGACGTGGTCCCTGCGCAGCGGTACGGCGTCGACGATCAATAATCCCATCCGGGGGCTCACGATCACGCCCTCGCCCGCGAGCGTCGAAGCGGGAGGCACGATCCGGCTGACCGCCGAGGGAGACTTCGGCACGACGACCATGCCGGTGCGCGCGGACTGGTTCTACCTCGAGCCAGAAAGCGAGGCGACGGGAACACTGGAAGGATGCGAGCGGAGCAAGACCTGCGATTTCCATGCGGATGACACGCCGGGAGTCGCCATGATCCAGGCGCAGGTTGGTGACGGCGATGCCGTCGCCGTGACGAAGGTCACCGTAACGGAATCGCTGAAGAACCCTTTCAAGGATGAACTCCCCGCGTGGGCCCTCTCCTCGATCGTGCGGCTCCACCGCCAGGGAATCGTGAAAGGCTACAGCGATGGCCGCTACGGCCCAGCAGATCCCCTCTCGCGAGGGCAGATCGTGACGCTCATCGTCCGCATGCTTACGGCAGCAAACCTGATGAAGGAGGGTGAAACCTGCACGCGTGCACCAAGTGACGTCCCGGCAACGCACTACGCGTACGCCGCCGTGTGCGCATTCGGCAACCGCGGATGGATCGAACCGAAGGGAGCTTTCCATCCCGATGCCGCCGCTTCACGCGGCGAGGCCGCGGGATTCCTGGCATCGGCAATCCTCGAAACGCTTGAGAAGGACGGTGCAGCCGGAACCACGCAGGTCTTCGAGGATATTCCCGTGTCATCGCCCTCCTTCCGTCCGACAGCGCTTCTGCAACGTGTCGGCATCATGACGGGCTATCCGAATGGGGACTTCGGAGCCAAGGATCCGCTCAATAGGGCGGCAGCGGCGACGGTCATCGAGCGTTCCCTCCAGACGATCAGCAAGGACGGCGCGCAAGCGCTCCCGGCCCCCACCGTATCCACGGACGGCTCCGCGCCCACGGATACGACCGGCACCCCGGGACAGGCCTTGGACTGGAACAACGTCAGCCTCCCCGTACAATCTGCGCCATCGCAGCGGGTGACGGCCTTCGATCCCGCTTGGCGATGGCCGGAGGGGTGGGCGGAGAACGAGGGCGTGTGCAGGAAAAGCGACGCCCCGCCGAAAGCTCCGTCTGCCGATTGCTGCGAAGCCTGCCCCGCAACGGAATTCACCCGCTTCTACGTTCCTTTCGGTGGCAATGATTGCAATCCGGGCGACGTGCGCAGAGACGACCTCTCACCGAAAGAATGCGCAAATCCGCTCATCGAAAACTGGGAGGACCTGCCCGAGACGTACGGAGAGCGCTGTCCGCGGGAGG
This sequence comes from uncultured Candidatus Peribacteria bacterium, assembly GCA_964502425.1. GTDB lineage: Bacteria > Patescibacteriota > Gracilibacteria > Peribacterales > Peribacteraceae > CAIKAD01. The sequence continues at coordinate 16,780 of CAZCWV010000004.1, forward strand.
TGCAAAGCGGCCTGCCGGCCCCGTTACGCAACAAGCCATCCTTGCTTGCGCAACTGATCGGTACGGACAGCACCGCAACGGATGCACTCTGCGCGTCATGGGAAACAAAGCTGCAAGCCCTGGAAAACGAGCTTGCCCGCGCAGCCGAACCGCTCGCGCAGACGACCGAAGAACTCAAGGACGTCGCCGCGAAAGAAGCGAGGATCCGGACGCAAATGGCTGCGGCAGAACAACGATTTGCGAGCTATCTTTCCCGTCGCGCTTCATTCAAGCAGAACAAGAAATTCCTCGACGGCCAGGGGTACCCGCTCGACACGAGCGGCCAGCGTATCGCGCAGTACGTGGAGGCCGAAACGATGCTGCAGACTCACGAGCGCGCCCTGGCGTTCCATGCACAACGCCGCGCATCATTGGAACCGATCCGTCAGCGGCAGGAAGATACCTTCAACCGCCTCAAGGCACAGCGTGACGAAGCGAAGGCCTCGCTCTACACATGCAGAAACAACCTCTCAAACCAACGGACACGCGAGAGCTTTGAGGAAGAGAGCCGCCGGAACGCCGAAGAGAACCGCATCTTCGAGGAGAAGGAGAGAAAGGCCGATGGCCGGGAGGCGCGCGGCGAGATCCCGACCGACCTGTGGCTCGGGCAGCAGTGCTGCAACGGAAAGACGATAAAAGAGCCTCTCCGAAGCTGCCGCTACATTCGTATTGATGATCTTGAACTGGCCTTCCTCTATCCCAATACGGAAGCGTCCATCAAGAACCTCGAGGATTTCCGCGCGTACATGGAGAACGTGGAAAAGATCAATGCATTGCTCGGTGGCGAGGCTATGACGGGGATGGATCTCCTCATCGAACGCATCGCGGAGTTCGCCAAGATCGCTGATATCGACGTAGAGATTGACAATCCGATCAGTGCAGACGCCGTGATGGAACAGGCTCTGGCCTTCTTGAAGGAATTCCAGAATCATAATCCTCTGATCGGCATCACGGTCCGCGCTTCCCCGATTGTCGTCGACTACTCCCGACTCTGGACCGCGACCGTACCTGCAGAGGGAGGGCTTTGCGTTGAGGCGCAGTGGCGGAAAGAGGAGAGGCGTATCCCGCACATTTCCTCGGTCACGAGCGAAACGTACCAATGTCCGTGGGATCCAACCGTCCCGTCATTCAAATTCCCGGGGGGCGGCAGCAAAGCAGCGATGTGCATTCCGGAAAACCAGAACATGCTTGCGGATGTGCTCATCGATGTCGTTGCGCAGATGAAGAGGGAACTCCTCGGCAACCACGTGAACAGCCTGGACTGTCCGGAAACACCCGAACTGGAATGAAGAAACGGCATGTCCTCATCCATCATTGCCACTGGCACATTCTGGACCGCCTTCGGCCTCGCCTGCGCGTGGCTCCTGCCGCGGTACTACCGCGCACGGGCGCCGGGGCGCGTCAAAGAGCTTCGGTACGCGGCGATTGCCATGGATACGTTCATCTTGCTCTCGCTCACGCTGCCCTGGATTCCCGCGAGCCGCGGTGGACCGTTGACGGGCGTCGCCGTGCTCCTGGGAGGTGACGCGCTCTTCGCGACGTTCGTGCTCGGCGTCTGTGCGGCCTGCGCGTTCCTTGTCGCCGGCGACAATCCCGTGTTTGTGAAGATTTCCGCCTGCTCCCAACTCTTCGCAACCGTCCTCCTGTTCACCGCCATGCTCCGGCTCCTTCCCGGCACATTCACACTGGAGATCGGTGAAAGCGCGCCTATTGCCGCCGCCCTCCTTCTCCTTGCGAGCAATGTTGCCGCAGTACTCCTCTGGCACCAGTCGCAGGTGCGGATACGCTGAATTGTGCATAGTACTGATTTATGTTATAATTAACATACAAGTACACACAAATCCCTATGCGTCCGTTCCAGAAGAACACCATCGCCCTTTCCCTTTGCGGCACTGTACTGCTTGCCATCGCGGTATCCGTCACGACGCTGCAAATGCTGCAGGCGGATGTGGCAAGCGACGGACTCCGGGACGTCCGGATCTCCGCCGGCGGCCCGCTCACGGTCGAGGCGGGCGGGAACATCCGTCTGACGGCAGAGGGTGATTACGGTACCACGACCATGCCGGTGCGGGCGGGGTGGTCAGTCGGCCGCGGCGTCCCTGCAACCATCGACGATTGCAGAGATGCAAAGCAGTGCACGGTGACCGCCGGGGAAGACGCGGGGTTGGTGGAAGTGATCGCCGAGGCCGGGGGGTATCGGGTCGCCGTCTCGATCGAAATCACAGAGACGCTCAAGAATCCCTTCAAAGACGAAGTTCCGGAATGGGCGGCTTCCTCCATCATCCGCCTGCATCGCGCAGGCATCATCAAAGGATACGACAACGGACGGTACGGGCCGGCGGACCCCGTGACGCATGGGCAGGTGATCACGCTCCTGTACCGGATGCTGCGCTCGTCTGACCTGATTGCGGCGGGCAAGACCGGATGCAACGCCTACGGCGACGTCCGGCCAGGCGATTACATGGAAGAGGCCGTCTGCGCCTTCGCGGCCAAAGGATGGGGATTCGATGAGCCGAACTTTCTGCCGAATGACGCGGCTTCCCGCGGGGTGGTTGCCAGATTCGTTGCCATCGTCGGACAGCCCCTCTTTGAAGAGGCCAGCCTCGACGTGGAGTCCCTGGCTGACGGACCGCAGGCGTTCGACGACGTCCCACGGGGCGATTCCTTCTTCACGGAAGTTGCCATCGCCAATGCACTGGGCGTGATGACCGGCTACCCCACCGGCGATTTCGGGGTGAGGGATTCCATCAACCGCGCGAGCATGGCGGTGATCCTGGAACGGCTTCTCGCCCAATTCAACCGTGCAGGGATGGGACGCAGTGCTTCTTCTTCCGCGGCCTTATCGGTCCCCGTATCGTCGTCATCCGCGTCCCGGCCTACCGCTTCCGCATCGAGCAGCAACCAAGCTATCCCCTGCCATGATACGGACGGCGGGGAGAACCTGTTAGAGCAAGGCAGCATCACGGGGACATTCCACGGCCAACCGGACCGCGCCCAGGCATTCAAGGATGAGTGCCTCAGTCTTTCCACGGTCAAAGAATACTTCTGCGACCGCGGACTCTACATCGGGTACACGGAAGGCACATGCACGGGGGCAAGCCGGTGCCGCAGCGGCGCATGCACCAAGGTTGCCTGCGAGGACACGGACGGCGGACAGGACTTCGCCGTGCAGGGCACGGTCACCGTACGCAATACCAATACGGGAGAAGCCGAAGCGTCAGAGACGGATGAGTGCGTGGACTACGGCAAGGCCATTCATCAGGCGGAGTACTACTGCGGCCCGGACGGACGCATCCTGAACACGGGCAAGGTCTGCACCAACGGATGCGCGGACGGCGTGTGTCTGCAAGCGTCGACTTCAAGCACAACGGCCGTCTCTTCCGCCGTTGCGTCATCGTCTGCATCCTCGTTTCCGGAACCGGCAGCCGCCTCGTCGTCTCAGGATACCCGGACGGGGAAGTCGGGGATGTTCAACCTCAACCTTGGGCTCACATACTACGATTTCTCCAGAGAGACGGTCCTACCCTTCCCTTTCGACCCCCCCTACGATATCCGCGTCGAGAAACCGGGGCCGCTCGCGGACCAGACCAAAGTGTGGGTCTATAACGGGAACGGCTGGATCAGCCGCATTGATCCCGCTCTACAGCGCACGTATCCCAACGTACGCAAGGACGATTGCATCCGGCAGCTCCAGGAGACGCGGCGCTTTGACGATCCGAAAATCGGCGCAGGCGACACGGTCTGCATCGATACGGATGACGGCTACATCGTGAAAATGACGCGCCACTGGTCCGGAGAATCCATGCAGTACGAGCGGTGGCCGGGCGAGATCGATTACACCCCCGCTTGGGATTATCTTCCCGAGTATCAACCGGGGGAGACAATCTACTGATAGGGACGCCCCCCTGCTATACTCCCCCCGATGCACCTCTTCGCGCTGGAAACGGATACGGAGAAGTTCAAGAGGCAGCACCTCCACGAGGGGGAGCGGGAGCTCTTGACCATCCGCTTCCACGGCTTCAAGTTCTTCGTGGAAACATTCTGGTCCATCGTCCTGGCGCTCGCCATCATCGCGCTGGCGGTTGGCACGTGGTACCTGGGGATACAGGGATGGCTCGTGAGCGCCCTTGCCGCCGGCGCGCTCCTCGTCTTTGCGTTCCCGCAGATGCTCCGGGCGTACATCGACTGGCGGTACGGGGAGGATGCGGGGCGATGAAACGTTTCCTCCGGCTACTTGTTGAGCAATGCGAGCGCCTGTCCCTCGATATCGAAACTGTCGAGGTACTCCTTCAACGTGCGGGCGATCTCCGTCCGCTGCCCGACCTCGGCGTCCTGCCCCGCATAGGCATCGATCTGTCGCTGGAGATCGGCAAGTCCGCGTTGGAGGTCTTCAAACGGCTCGCGGTAATCCTCGACAATCTCATTGGGAAACACTTGGAACGTATTGAAGATCTTCTGCAGGTTGTCCACGAACACGTGGATGGCAGAGAGGGAAATGCGGTCCGCATCCACGAAGTCCGCTTTCAGGCGCTCGCACCGTGAACGGATCTCTTGGAACTTTCCGAGCACGTGCATGCGGAGAACGGTGTCTTTCGCCATGCGCTGGTCCCGTGCAAGCAACGCCGCTTCCAGGTCCAAATACCCGTCGTGCAATGCCGCCGCGTAGAAGAGGAGCGGCTGCACCGTCACGTTCCGGATCACATGGGGATCAATCTCCATCCGCTGCTGGATCCCGCGCACGTTCGACCGCACCACGTCTGCTGACATCGATTTCTCACCGAACAGCGCAACGCTCCCATTCCCTATCACGGAAGCCCCGTGCTCGATGGATTGTCGGAACTGGCACAACGCCGTCTCCTGTCCTTTGATGTGTCTCTGGAGCGCCATGCGATCCTGTTGGTTAAAACCGCCCTTCGGGAACATTTCGCCATAGCGCCGATGGAAGCGCTTCACAACGGCGACCATGCGCGTCATGGTGGCCGTGATGTTCTCCCGCCCGCGGGAATCCCGCAGTTCCCTGGCGTCATCGACAAAGCCATGCGCCTCGACCTTGTACTTGTTCGTGCAACGCTCGAGGGCGGCGATGCATGCATCGAAGAGCGCCCTGCACTCCGCGCGCAGCCCGTCCCGCCGTTCCGGCTCTTTCCACTCCCTGTCCAGGCGTCGGTTCATGGATAAGAGGGACACCTGCAACTTCTCCAGCTGATTGATTTCCCTTTCGTGCACGTGCGCCTCGTGGAGCGTCTTGCGGTGCGCCCCGTACGCGGAATCGAAGTGCTGGACGAGGAGCTTGCGCGGCTCGCCGTCTTCCTGATCTTCTTCGCGCACGTAGAGGATGGAGCCGAGGGCCTGCAGGTCGGGACCGGAAACGTGTTCCCCATACGCCGCGTCAATCTCCGGCGTGGGGGGAGAGACCACGAGAACGCGGTGATGGTTGGGTTGCAGGGATACGGACGATTCCCAGAGCTTCTTGAGCCGCGGGACGGCCGCATGCTTCTTCTGGAGACGCCGCTCGGGATGCCGATCATCGTCGTCCGTGAACGCGCAGAGGCGGAGATCGCGCGCCAGATCATCGGCAATCAGATCCGGGCTGACGAGGCAGCCCTGAAGGCTCAGCGTATTGAAATTCGGCGATGCGCGGAACGTGATGTTGTTGTCCCCGTCGATGTCGAACGCGGGGACGATCCGTTGGTGGGGATGACAGAAGAGCTCCTGGAAACGTTTGAAGCGGGAGTTGGGGATGCTTTCCCAGACGCGTGCCCGCAGCGCCTCCCCTTCCGCATCGGCACCGGGATACCCGTGAAGATCACGCATCCGCACGAAGTCCCCATGCCATGGTCCGACGCCGTACGCTTCGCGTTGGTTCTGCGTGGATGCGAGATCCTCGATGTGCGCCCGTTTCTCGAGGAGGATCCCGATGCGCCTGCGCTGGCGCGAGGAAAGATGTGTAACATCCGCACTCTCCGCCGGGGTTTCGGCGCGTTCGAGGGAACGGCTATTCCGCTCGCGCAGCGTTGCGAAGGTGATGGTGGTCAAACCCATATGCCGAATATGTTCCAATACTCACCTATGAACGTCAAGGACCGATGGAGCATCCTGACACTGTTGAATGCCGAACATATTTCCTGATGGATGTCTTCTCCGAAAGCGAAGGACTCTTGCCCCCTGCCTGGAATGGGCTTACGTTGTGTCATATATGAAAACACTACGCTTCATTCTCCCGTTCGCCTTCCTCATCGCCGGATGCGGCTCCGGCGTGCCCACTCCCCCGCCCGATGCCGTCGACAATCTCCCTCCTCCCGCTGAGGAACAACCAGTGGAGGAAGTCACGACAGAGAAGGAATGGAACGCGAGCATCCCTCCCGAGATCCCGAGGTTCCGGGGAACGATCATAGAAAGCGAAGGCGTATCGCTCATGGGGCAGCAACTCTGGTCCACGACAATCGGAGCAACCAGCCAAGGGGAAATCGAGGCGTACATCGGTGAACTGAGGGCGGCCGGTTGGGTCGCGACGGATGAGGAGTCCATTCCGAAGTTCCTCGATGACGATCAGTGGAATGAAGAGACAGCAGAGCGGGGGATGTTCTTCGAGAATCCGGGAAGCGATCTGGTGGTGATCCTGGCGATTGAAAAGGGATACACCGGCGCCACGCTCCAAATCGCCAGCGGGATGAATACTTCGGAAGGCGACGCGGAATGATTCTCCGGCACCCCTGGTGCATCGCAGAGATTCCGGCGACCGCACACCATGAATCCTGCCGTAACCATTCAATGCAATGCAGTGGAGTATTCTTTGTGTGGCTCGTAGGTTAGCCCCCCTGCTATACTGCCCCCGATGCGTCTCTTCGCTCTGGAAACGGACACGGAGAAGTTCAAGAGGCAGTACCTCCTTGAGGGGGAACGGGAACTCTTGACCATCCGCTTCCACGGTTTCAAGTTCTTCGTGGAAGCGTTCTGGACCGTTGTCCTCGCGCTCGCCATCATCGCGACCGCGGTAGGCGCGTGGTACCTGGGGATGCAGGGGTGGCTCGCCACGGCTCTCGCCGGCGGCGCGCTCCTCGTCTTCGTCTTTCCGAGGCTGCTTAGGGCGTACATCGACTGGCGCTACGATTTTGCGTTCGTGACCACGGACAAGGCGGTGCTCGTGGACCAGTCGTCGCTCTTCCGGCAACGGGTGACCCCGGTGAACCTTGAGAACTTCGCGAGCGTGTCGACCGCCACGCAATTCTGGAACCTCTTCCCCTTCGGCACGCTGCGCTTCCACCTCAAGAGCGGCTTGGGGGAAGACCTCGTACTCCCCTATACGGCGCACGCGGACAAGGCCGCCGCGCAGATCGCCAACGCCGTCACCGAGTACCAACGACGCAAGGACCTCCGGCGCTATGGGGAGGGGGAAGGGGGGAGAACCGTGGATGTGCAGTGAGATGGCGCCACCCGTCATGAAAAGAAAACTCGCGCGCATGAGTTTGCACCGCACGGGAAGAAAAACGGATCCGATATTTGTTATAAACATAATAATATGGTATAATCATAGTTAAGGAAGAAATCCCCTATCGATGCCCCAGAAACCAAATCCTACACAGGAAAAGGCCTATCTGATCGGTGGCGGAATCGCGTCGCTTGCGGCTGCCGTGTACCTGATCCGGGATGGCCACATGCCGGGCGAGAACATCACGATAGTCGAGGAAGGCAAACTGATGGGCGGAAGTTTGGACGGCCAGACTCTTGCCTACGAAAGAGGGTACATGATGCGCGGATTCCGCATGCTGGACGAGAAGCTGCATACCTGCACGCTGGATCTGATGTCCTCGATCCCCTCCTGCAGTGATCCCCAAAAAACAGTGAGGGAGGAGTTCGATGCCTTCAACCGCGCGGTCCGCGTTCTCTCCCGCTCAAGGCTGATCGTCGATGGCCGCGTCGTTGACGCCAAACCGATGGAAATCGGATGGAAGGACCGCTTCGCTTTCCTGCGGCTCCTGTTCCGTTCGGAAGCCTCTCTGGGGACGATGCGCGTGAACGAGTACTTCACCCCCTCATTTTTCCGATCCAATTTTTGGCTGGAGTTCTGCACGGTATCCTCCTTCCAGCCTTGGCACGGCATGGCGGAATTCCAGAGGTATCTGTTCCGCTGTCTCCAGAGCGTTTCTTCCCTCCCGACCAACGCATGGATACGGCTCACGCCCTACAACCAATACGAGTGCCTCGTGCTCCCCATCGTGCAATGGCTGCAGGGGAAAGGCGTTCACATCCACGGCAACACGGTGGTGACCGATATTGAATTTGACAGTAGCGGTACGGGAAAAACCGTACGGAATATTTCCCTGGAACATGAGGGAAAGGAGCAGCACATTGCCATCAACGAACACGACAAGGTTTTTGTGACGCTCGGTTCCATGACGGCGAATTGCACCACCGGCTCCACCACGGAACCTCCGGACCTTTCGAGGGAGGAAGGGGCTTCGTCCTGGGATCTCTGGGAGAAAATTGCCCGGAATCAGCCGGATTTCGGGAAACCGTCGGTGTTCCATTCCGACATCGAAAAAACAAAATGGGTTTCCTTCACGTTGATATTCCATAACCCGACATTCTTCGCGTTGACGCGGAAATTCTCCGGCGAACACGCGGAAATCGATGGCCCGATCACGCTGAAAGATTCCCCCTGGCTCCTCACCTATGGATTACCCCCCCAACCGCACTTCCGCCACCAACCGAAGGATGATTACGTATGCTGGGGCTACGGCCTCTACCCGGACAAGGAAGGAACATACGTGAAGAAGAAGATGTCTGACTGTACCGGCGCGGAAATATTTACGGAACTGTGCGGGCATCTTGGCTTCACGGAACAACTGCCACTGATGATGCAATCCATGAGCTGCGTCCCGTGCATGATGCCGTACATCACCAGCCAATTCTTACCGCGGGCGAAGGGCGATCGTCCTCCGGTGATCCCCAAAGGTGCGACGAATTTCGCTTTCCTGGGACAGTTCTGCGAAATACCGGGGGATATTGTTTTTACCATCGAATACTCCATCCGTTCCGCGCAGACCGCCGTGTACTCTCTCCTCAATCTGAGGAAAAGAGTGGTTCCCTTCTACAGGGGGATGCGGCATCCCCGCGTGCTCCTCGGCGCCGTGCGGGCCGTGTTCCGGTAAGGGAAGAAAACGGAGCACGCCCTATTGGATCTGCGCAAAGAGGACAACGTAATTCTTTCCGTACGCCTTGGCGCACTTGGGGCACGTGGTATACGAAAAATACATTTTCTTCAATGCTCTGCCTTTGCTTTTGACGTATTCCCTCATCTCCTCCGCCCACGTGCCGACATCCTGATACGGCCCCTCAAAAACTTTCGTGAGAAACGTGCCGGAGAGGGCCGCCATGTGTGCGTTGGGAACATCCCGGGAAACATCAATGTAAATATCCGAGCCCCAGAGGGATTTTTCATCCGTGAGCATCAACTGATACGGCATTTTCGCATTGCCCTTCTCGATCAGTGCCATATTCTTCATGATCGTTCTCCCCATATTCAGCGGGATATGGAGAAAGCTGGTGACATGATCCTTCACGAACAATTTGTCTTGCCAGGAAATTTCCTTCTCCTGCCACGGCTCGGGGTTGAACGGTTCACAGCAGCCGGTGGGTTGGATGGCTTCGTCGGGCGTCATGGAGAGAAATATAGTCTCTTTCTCCCGGAGAGCAATCACCAAAAAACTCGACAGATTCCATACGACTTCCTATGGCGCGGCAAAATCTCATGTTGCCATATTCCATAACAATCGAAATATTACAATTACAGTTATGGAAAATCTCCCTGGAGAGAGGTATTGAACACCAATCCCTTTGCACGGGGCCCCAGTGGGTGTGTTTGGATTCTAGCTGCCTGGTTTGCATGCTGGGGTATATATACAATGATGTGATTTTGTGATATAATGATAGTTAATGGGACGAAGATTCAACACATACCACGATGACTTCTTTGAAGATTATCATCCTCGCCGTAGGAGATATTCTCGCCGTGAAGAAATCAATCCAATAGCAGCACTCATTACTCTCAGCATGATTGGGCTTGTTTATCTTGGCTATAAGAACCAAACAACGCTCATACCCCTCCTGAGTTATGTACTGGCAGGTTCACTGATGCTCGTGGTTGGAATAGTAGCCTGGTCTCGTTGTAAGTCATTACTGCTGAAATGGCATGACAATTCCATCATCGAATTTGCCCGTCAGAACAATCTTGAAAGCGTCATCAATAATTTCATTGATACGATCCATCATAATAACAAGAAGCCTGACTGGACGTATTTGGGACATGGCTATGATTGGGACCAATTACATATTCTGCGAGATGTACTCAACGAGAAAGGAATGGGTCTAGGAACGCGCGACTATAAGGAACTTGCTTTACTGCTGCGCCATTATATTCAAAAGAAAGAGGAACTTTTCATCCGCAATAGCGTTGCTCCGACGAGTACCCTCCAGTACTTTGCCGACCTTACCGGAACACAATTTGAAAACTTACTGTGTCGGCTCTACGAAGCAATGAACTATTCAGTGAAGCAAACGGGAAAAACTGGCGATCAGGGCGCCGACCTTCTTGTGAACATGGGACAGAACAAAGTGTTGATCCAGGCGAAATGCTATACAAATAGAACCGTAGGGAATTCAGCTGTACAGGAAGCTGTAGCAGCAATGAAATTTTACGGATGCAACAAGGCAATGGTTGTTACGAGTTCAACATTTACACGGGAGGCAGTTGAACTGGCTAAAGCAAACAACGTTGGTTTGATCGATAGAAAACAGTTGAGTGAATTATTGTGCAAGTATCTCCACGAGAATTGGGCTTAGAAGGTTAGGTGCATTCATTATCAAAGCCATGTGCGGACCCAGCCTTGGTTGAGGACATGCTGGCCGATGGATTCGGGTTTGCGGGCGGAGGAGATGGAGATTTTGAGGGTTTGCATAAGGCCAGCCTACCAGGTGGGAGATATGAATGTGTAGATAGAAAATTTGTGGCAATGTATTAATCTGTAAAAACTTGCCAATACCTCTATACTGTTTTAGATGTCCTGGAGGATAGAAGTTCCAACCTTAGGCGAGATCCTGAAAAAGGACGGCATTGTACGGACAGTCATGCTCCTGCTTCTTGTTTCGGCTTTCGCTTCGATGGATTACCTATTGTTTAATTTTAATCATTTGTGGGTACTCATTCCTTCCTTGATTCTGCTTGCCTTGAATAAGAACGATGAGGGGTTCTTCCGTAGTGTTTATGATGCAGCCAACGGAAAACTAAAATTCATCATTGCGTTAGTTTGCCTGACGATGGTACTTGCCTTTCCCTTCAGCTTCTTTTTGCACACTAGTGACGACAACGTTACTGCGGGTTACAAAGCGCGCTATCACCTAAAGCAATTCAGCAGTTTTACAACCATCGAAGGGATTCGACTGCACAATGATTGCTGGTTCCACATCCTACGCCTGAACTACGACCCTGCAATGCTCATCGATAAAGACGGAGACGGTTTTTCGCAAGCCTGCGAAATCCATGACAACAACTACTTGTTGACCGCCAAACCAATGATTACCAGCTTCGAACCTAAGTTTCTTTACTCAGATCGCTATGCCCTGGGCACACCATTTGTATGGGATAATGTACAAACCACAGATCCGATAGAAGCAATCACCGGATATGAAATTATTTTTACCTCAAAGGATGCAGCAAGTAGCACTGTTAATGAGTGGGTGGAAGCATGCCCCAAAATGTTT
>CAZCWV010000005.1:0-23081 GCA_964502425.1 uncultured Candidatus Peribacteria bacterium
GTGCGGCTTGATCCCAGCTCTTCCGGGAATTGTGAATGGTATTTCGTTCCTTCGTTATTTTGTTGTTTCGAATAGTAATCCAAGATGCTCTTGGTTGAACACGAAATAACGAGTCAACGAAATAACGAATTAACGATCAACACGTCCCAGCCCCGCACTCCGCAAAATAAACCCGTCAATCAGGGCAACGATTTCCTCCGGCGCCTCTTTTGACGCCTTGTACCCTCCTGTCTTCAGTTCCCGGTCCGTCTCCACCGCCCATGCAACGAGGGACATGAGCGCGGGGAGTTCGATCTTCTGCGCCAGCGGCAGCATGTTCCGCGCACTGGGGAAAGGCACTTTGAACTGGGATGCGATTGCCGCAGGTTGCCTTACTCCGGCATGGACGGCTGCCGTGACGCTCACGAGCGTACGGAGCATCCAGAGCAACAAATTCCAGAGTGAGATGGGATCTTCCCCTCCCTGCAGCAACATCCGCGCGTACCGCAGTGCGTCCCTACTCCTCCCCTCGGAGAGGTACTGCGTGAGCCCCCACACCTCCTGCTCGCGCGACGGGGGGCAGAGGAGATCCACGTGCGCTGCTTGGATGGGTAATCCGGACGCATAGAGCGCCAGCTTTTCAATCTCGTGCGAGAGTTCATCCTGGCCAATCCCGATGCGTTCCAGCAGGCGATCCGTTGCATCCGGTGCAAACGTGGCTCCGCGGGCAGCCGCGATGCGCGCCATCCACAGCCGCAGCGCTTTGTCCTGGAGTGACGGAAATTCCTTGAGCGTCGCATGCTTCTTGAACGCCTTGAACGCGATCGTCCTCTTGTCCGGCGCAGGATCCGCGATGACGAGGATGCAATCGGGATGGAGCGCCTCCTTCAGCTTCTCCACTTCCTCCCCGGAGAATGCCGGCGTGCCACGGAGAACAACCAGACGCTTCTCCGCGATGAACGGCGCAACGGATATCTCGTCCAAAAGGTCGCGCAGCCGCACGTTGGACGCGTCAAGGGAGAGTAAATTCTCCGACCCGTGCTTGTGCGCGAACTGCTCCAGCCACATGCGCACTTCCTCCCGCAAGGCATAGGCGTTCTCACCCGTGAAGTAGAAGAATTGCCCTTCCATGAACGCACTGTACCAAACCCGTCGGGGCTTCGGAACGTAAAGGCGGAAGCATGGGATTTTTCGCAGAAGAACACCGTTTCTCAATTATAATACCATGATATATTACCTGACTGCGTCAATGTCCTGCCGATTGAGAGAACATGTAAAAAAGGCTATACTATGAGGAAATATGCACACACACCTCCTCCACCTCCTCACGACAAGAAACTTCACGCTCTTTGGCTTTGCCATTGTTTGCGTATTTGGCTCCTTCCTCATCGGCATCCGCTCCGCCGGAGAAGTGGAACCATTTGGCCGCAGTGAAGCACAGCAAGCAAATGTCCTCATGATTGAGACAACGGACAAAGCCTCACCTTCCACCCTTTCCGACGCAAACGTGGAAACGGCAGGAAATGACATTGCGGAACCCATTGTCGCCGGTGATGCCGACGGAGACGGAGCGGTGACGGTCCTCGACGCGATAACCGTCCTCGAAATTGCCCAAGCAATCTCGCAACCTGGCGCAACAGCCTTCCTCGGCGATATGGATGGCGATGAGCTCCTGACAGCCGCGGACGCCCTCTGGATCCTCCGGACACTCCAGCCGTAATCCCCCGCCATGGCAGCAATCACCCGCCTTCGGCCCGCGATCTTCCTCGGTATTCTCACGGTGCTGACCATCTCAGCAGGAACCTTGTTCACTCTCCAGTTAACGGACCGGCCATCTCTACGCGCACAATTGGATGGCGGGGAAGACGTCCCTGCAGAAGGGGAGGACCCCGTTGAGGATGTGGAGACAATCAATCCCACCTCCAATGAAGTGAATCTGCTCTTCCGGCCACACTGCGAGGAGGAGAATCCCGCAGCTTGCGATCCGTTTGATGCCGAAGATCCCCTGACGCTTGTCACCCCCTCCCTCGCGGAGCAAGAGACGCTCGACGTGGATGTCGTGATCGTCAACGACGCACGCTACCCCATCACCAAAGCGCGAACATGGGTGACGTACGATCCGGCCGTGCTGGAAGGAACGAGTATCTCCATCGGGACGGATTTGCCCGTGCATACGCCCGGTGAAGCAGACTTCAACAAGGAGAACGGCTACGTGATGATCGAAACGGAAACGGAAGACACGGAAGGGGTCAATGCGGAATTCATCATGGTTGCACGGTTGCAGTTTCTTATCACAGGCACACCGGAAGGAGGGCGGAGCATCCTCTCGTTCTATGATTCGGATGGCGATGAGCCACATACCTTTGTGCAGACGGCACCTCCCCTTTCGCTCAACGTCCTCACCAAACCCACGGGATCGCTCACTGTACTGGTAAATGAAGCAGGTGCTGAGGGTGACGAAGAAGAGCCTGAAGAAACCGTAGAAGAGCACTCTTCCAGCTCCTTTTCTTCGTCATCCCAAGCCGCTGAGGCCGAACCGGAAGAAACGATGGACGAGGATGTTCCAACGGAAGACGAACCGATGCATCCTGCGGGGGAACGGACGAGCTTCGTCCTCATGCAAGTGCAAAATGTCCGTGTGACGACGGAGAGGACGTCCCTCTACGTAGCGTGGGACGCCCTCGCCTCTCCCGACATCCGTGGATACCACGTGTACTACGGCACGCGAATGGGGCAGTACATCCAGCGGCGCACGGTTCGGCCGGAACAAACGGCACTTTCGGTCCTCTCTCTCGTCAACGGCACCACGTACTACGTCGCCGTACGCGGCTTCAACGAACAGAATGAGGAGACCGCATTCAGCCAGGAGGCATCGGTCACCATCGGCAATCCAGGCAGCTCCACGGCGCCGCTCCGTTCCATCGGCGGCATCAGTGGTGACGGGAACCCGCTCAGTGGCAACGCAACGGGCGGAAACCAGGTGAGTGTTCCCGGCGCCTCGGGCCCCGCCACTACCGCAGCCATCGTGCTCGCCGCATCCGCGCTCATCGGTACGCTCTACGCCTTCCGCCGCCAGTGCGCGCTCCCAACCCATGCGTGAATCCCACCCTTCTTGGCATACCACGGGGGATGAACGCGACCCCCTTCCCACGCCGCCCCCGGCTTCCGTCCCCGTGACGGCGCCCGCGCGCGTCCGCATCGGTACCGTAGCCGGCAACAGGCTCCCCGGCGCGGTCATCGGCATATTCCTGGTCCTTGCAATCACTGTGGCTTATACGAATAGCCTCGAGGAAATCTGGAAGGCCATTGAACCATCACTGGGCTTTTTGCACGCATGGCAAGAAGACGTTCCGCCACCTGCAACGCAGAGCGGAACCACCGCGATTCCATCACGGGAACGGAGCGGAAGCGATACGGAAGCTGCAACGACGGCTCTGGCGCAGGATAAGGACTCCCGCCCCCGTCTCGCGGGTATGGCCGCGGATCTCACGGGGAATAGCCGCACGTCTCCCACACCCTCCTTCTCCATGAACGAGGAGAACACCGCGCGTACCACAGAATCAGACAGCACAGTACGAAGCACGTCCCTGCTGGCACAGGCCGCACAGTATCAAGTCGCATCTCCCGGCGAATACACCGTGGAGGAAAACACCGTAGGCACTAACGATGAGTCCATTCCTGACGAAACTGATGCTGGCACTGCAGATGACGACATCCCCCGCAACCCTTACACGGTGCAGAACGGCGTCACGCGCGCCCTCGATGCGTATGGGCTCCCCAAGGACCCGTCAGAAGTTTCTCATGCCGCCGCATCGTATCCTGCCGTTACGTATCCACCGCAACAGCCGGCAAGCGGCCCGGGGATCTCGTTCGCCGTACTGGCAAGCATTTTCACTATGGCCTTGGTTGGCAAGAGAATGCTGCGCATGCGCTAAGGAAAATATCCTATGGAACTGGAAGATGGATCTTGAAGAATACCCTGGCGAATTGAACGGTTTCACCATACAGGAATTGGTGACGATCACCGCGCGACCCAGATGCTCTTTCCGTCTTCCGCCCCCGTTGCGAAGATGAAGACACGCCTGTCCTCGTTACGATAGATCTTGTACCTCGTCCCCGTACCAGACTGCACCAGGAGAGGATCCTTCGGCATCTCCGGCAGGTACGTCCCCGACAACATCCTCAGGTGGAATCCGTTCATGGCGTCGCACTCCGCGTACGTCATGCTGAATTGGCACAAGGGTTTGGCCAAGGATAGCCCCTGAGGTATATCTGCAGGAGGGTAGCCTTTATCGATAGAGTACTGGCTAACAGCTTCGATAATGGACTGGATATCTGCCTGCCGCCTCGCATTGCGTGCTTGCCCCAATTGCCTGTTGGGATTGATGGCCGTAAGTACCACGAACATCAGCACGGCCAGGATGCCCATCACCAAGAGGAGCTCAATGAGGGTAAACCCGCGATGATGTCGGAGTGATACCATGAACGAAGCGGAACCGGATTCCCATCTGCACGTTTTCGGTACAGAAGTATAGACCTTCCATCACATGAAGCATAGATGAACGTTTAGGGCTGTGGAAGAATGATGGAGGGATACCCCTTCGCGTTTGAAACGTTACCATCGGATCATAGATATGTGGCAGCCATTCTTGGCTTGAGTAAACGCTACCCTCCTCCGCTCGCGAGCTACGGGCGGGCAGGCGGGGTACGAGAGGTTGATGTATTTGGTTCTCTTGAATAGTTGCTTTTCAATTGCAGCTTGGTAAGACATCACAAAACCCCCGCCTTTCGACGGGGGTCCGAGAAACATCGCCATGAAGGCATCAGCGCGTGACTGATATTTCCGTCGCCGACACTTCCTTCCCCGTGGCTTTCACAGTAATGCGGTTATTCGCATCCTTCTTGATGGTGTACCGCGTCCCCGTACCCGTCGCATTGAGCGAGGGATCCCTGGGAATGTTGAGGAGATACGAACCCGTAAGCTTACGAAGGTTTACGCCTCCCGTCACAGGAATGAGCGTCGTGCCGGAACATGTGTCATAGGCCACATCCGACTGACAAATCGGCTTTTCTGTTGTCGTAATATCCCTGTTGGGCAAGTTGCCGTTGTTGTCGATGGCGTACTGGTACACGGCGTTGAGGATCGTGTTCACATCGGAACGCCGTTGCGCGTCGCGCGCTTGCCCCAGTTGCCTGTTGGGGTTGATGGCGATGATGACGATGGACGCCAAGATCGCGATAATGCCGATCACGAGCAGAAGCTCGATGAGGGTAAACCCTCGGCGGAGGAAACGTTCCATAGGGAAGGGAAGGGGAAAGAAAGTAGAGTGTTGCGGTCACATCATGCGTGCGCGGCCGAATGGCCAGCCCGCAACAGGTCTCTTAGTTGCGAAGTGTACCGCAATTGGGTGCAACGTAAACCGCGTGGACTTGATGGAATGGGATTTCGTGATGTTTCAAATACGTGACGATGAAGCTGTGCATTGGACCCTCTGCGTGACGGTACACCCAAGGACGCGCAATGTGTTCGTGACCCTCCGCCCCGTCCGGTCTCCCGTCGGTGCCCGTACGAAAACGTGTATTGCGCTCCGGCAAGGCGCGCTCTGCACCCAGTCGAGTATTGTAGTGATGTCACCATCGCGCGCTCCGGTGAGGGCAAACGTCGAACAATCAAGAATGACGGAGGGATGGCATGCGTTGAGTGGCGTTGAAGGTGTCATGCGGAGAGTGTACGTGCGTACACCTTGCACGTAAAGATCAGACACGCACTTCCCCTTGCCGAATCACCAAATCATGATGACAAATCCAATGCATGCCGTACCGACGAGAAGCGTGGCAATCCATCCCATGATCTTGAGAAATGGCGAAATGACGAACGGCCCCATCACGCGGGAGCTGGAACCCATGAGCATAATCATTACCATGAGCGGCACCGACACGATGCCGTTCACCACGGCCGCACCGATGAGCGCTTTGATGGGATCAATGCCGAAAAGATTCATAAACAGGCCGATGAATGTTGCCGCGGCGAAGACGCCATAAAACCCTTTGGCTTTAAGCAGCTGCCGCTCCAGTCCCACGGGCCAGCGGAACGCCTCACCCACGGCAAATGCCGCGGAAGCCGCAAGCACCGGAATGGCCAGGAGCCCCGTCCCCACAATGCCTACGGCGAAGAGGAGGGATGCGAACGGCCCTGCAATAGGCCTGAGTGCGGCCGCGGCATCCGCGGCAGTCTGGATATCCGTCACGCCCTGCGCATGGAGCGTCACTGCCGTCGTAAGAATGATAAAGAATGCAATGACGCTGCTGAACCCCATACCGAGTATCGTATCGAGCCTGAGCTTCCAGAGCTCCTTCTCCGCGCCCGGCAGTTGACGTAAGAGAGCGTGAAGAAAACGGTGCGCACGGATTTCCTCCACTTCCTGCGAGGACTGCCAGAAGAAGAGATAGGGACTGATCGTGGTACCCAGGATGGCAATGAGCATACCGAGGGACTCGCGCGTGAGGGAGAGTGACGGTATGAACGTCGATCGCAACGCTACCTTCCAGGGCACATTCGCAATGAACGCCGTCGCGACATACGCGAAGAGAACCAACACAAGCCACTGGAGAATGGGGATGTACTTCTTGTACGGGATGAAGACCGCCAGGCAGACGCTCAGCGCCGCAAAGGCAGCCACCGCGGGAAGCGAGGGGAAACCCGTGAGGAGCTCCACGGCCGCGCCCATCGCTCCCAGGTCCGCACCGATATTGAGGATGTTGGCGCAGAGCAGCAGGGTGACGCAGAAAACAAGGAACTTGTGCGGATAGTGCTGCCGAAGATTGGCGGCAATCCCCTTCCCCGTCACCCGCCCGATCCTTCCGGAGATCTCCTGTATCACCGACATGAACGGGAACACAAAGAGCACCGTCCAGAGCATGCCGAACCCATAGCGCGCGCCCGCTTGCGAGTACGTCGCAATGCCGCTGGGATCGTCATCCGACGCTCCCGTGATGATCCCCGGCCCGATGTGCTCCCTCAAGTACCTCTTGGTCGTCCTCAGCCATCGTGCGTGCCTTTTCATTGTCGGGAAGAGTACTGGCACCATCATCCCCGGCGCAATGGGATCCTTCCAGACAGTGCATTTCACGAACTTTCTGGACATCCAGCAGATCCATGCATGCCACCCAACACACATCACGGCCCGTGAGAAGATAGTGTTTGAGGGCTTCCAGTAGGACTTCCTGGCCATGCCCACGAACATCTCCAGCGGTATCGGGCGCCACCTCAGACGACACGGGATCGGTGGATGCCTCACGTGACGTCCCTGAACCCATAAGAGTAGAACGGTAAAGAACGTAGCGTAAACCCTCGGGAACGGAATGCAAGGATCGGCGCCACGGAAGACCCCTATCAACGGGGAGAGGGATCAGGAATAATGGAGATATGCACTGCATCGGACTGACGGGGTACATGGGCTGCGGCAAAGGGGAACTCATCAAGCTGCTCCAGAAGCGGGGATACATTCCCCTCTCCCTTTCGGACATGGTGCGGGAAGAGGCGACGAAGCGGAAGCTGCCGCACACCCGGGAGAACCTGCAGGACGTGGGGAACAGCCTGCGGAAGAAATTCGGTCCCGGCGCGCTGGGTTTGAAGATCCGCGAACGCATCGAGAAGGAGACGGGGAAAGCGTGGGTGATCGACGGCATACGGAACCCCGGCGAGGAAGAGGAACTGCGGAAGATCATCGGCTTCCACCTGATCGGCGTGACGGCGCATCCGGATATCATCGTCAAACGGATCCTCAAGCGCGGCCGCGAGGGCAAGAAGCCCACGAAGAAGCAGGTACTGGAGCGTTTGGATCGGGAAAAGGGGATTGGCGAGCCCCCGGAAGGCCAGCAGGTGAAGAAGTGCCTGGAGCGCGCGGACTACCTCATCATCAACGAGGGGACGCTCAAGGACCTGAAGGCGAAGCTGGACCACTTCCTGCATCTTCTGGACGGGAGCGACCGCCCGAGCTTCCACGAGGTCTTCATGGAGATCGCCTACACATGGGCCAAGCGCGCCACGTGCCTGCGGCGGAAGGTGGGCGCCGTGATCGCCAAGGACAAGCAGCAGCTCACCTCGGGCTACAACGGCGCGCCGCGGGGCGTGCCCCATTGCGCCGAGATGGGCGGGTGCCTGCGCGAGAAGCTGAAGATCCCCTCCGGCCAGCGCCACGAGATCTGCCGCGGCACGCATGCGGAGCAGAACGCCATCACCCAGGCGGCGAAGTTCGGCATCAACATCGAGGGGGGCACCCTCTACTGCAACTGCTTCCCGTGCGTGATCTGCACCAAGATGATCCTCAACGCGGGGATCACGACGGTCGTCTACGATTCGGACTACGACGACGCGCTCTCCAAGGAGATCCTCGGACAGCAGAAGCTCCTCACGCTGGTGCGGTATGAGGGGAGGAAGTTCAAAACATGAGAAAGCGTTTCATGTTGTTTTCATTCCCTCCTCATCGGGATATTTCAATGCGCGTTTGCACACTGCATCCATCTGTTCCTCATCCCTGTAATTGAACGCAAACATCCTCGGTAGTTTCTTTTGGCGGATTTCCTCGCTGGGCCGCAGCACACGCCCCTCCGTCCCCGGAATCCAATCACGCTTCAATACAGTCGTCGTCATCGTGATCAGTTCCAAAATCTCGTCACGGTAGTCCGGAAGGGAAAATGCCAATACGGCGCGTTTATCCGGATCCCTCCTCAATTGCGCGCGCATTTCCCAGCACATGTCCCTCGTGGGATCGAGCGTCGTGAGGATGTGTGCTTCCTCGAGTTGAAGCCGACGGCGCCCTTTGAGAGGAATATCATGCAACTGCAGTTCCTGCAGATCGCAATGGATGTTCAGTTCGTCCGCACATGCGAGGATTCTCTCCCGGTACTCATCAAGCCAATCATCAATTGCCGGAACGTACACATCGGTGCCATCGCCTGCATACCCTCCTTCGTTCTTCCGCATCTGTTCCGACAAAGAAAGCCAGCTTGTCTCGGCCGGACGAAGGAGGGTGACAGTACAGGGGGAAGCGCGCATAGGAGGCGCACTATCGCCAACGGAATGACCCGCGTCAATTCTTACGGAAGACGAATGTGCATTTCGGCTTCAAGAAGCCATAGTTTTGTATGCCTTTCTTCCATTCCCCATCAGGAACGCATTGAATACCATGATCCAATTGCCTACAATCCCTTGTGAAGTTCCCTCTGCGTTCTTTTTCTCCTTCATTCCTGGGTCGGTAGCGAAGTGGTCAAACGCGACGGACTGTAAATCCGTTGGCATACGCCTTCGAAGGTTCGAATCCTTCCCGGCCCACCATGAACCAGAGATCACTCCATTCGCTCGGTTCATGGCAGGCCATCCGGGAGCGACAATAATTCCATGGAGCTCTTGGCGCATACCCACCAGCCTTTGCTCTGCGAAGGTTGTCCGCCATTACTCTGGCTGAGTGGATGTCATAATCCAGTCGGGGGCAGAGCTACAGTTGGCAAGCCATCATCTCAACAAACATGTTCTACCTCTACGCCCTCGGCTCCATGGCGGGGTACGCCCTGCAGAACGTCCTGCTCGCGCACCATGCGCGGAAGATGGACGGGTTGAGCTTGGCCTTCTATCGCAACATCTCGTTCGTCGTCACGCTCCTGCCGCTCCTCATCGGGGCATCGCGCGAAGAGATTACCGGAGTGCTCGCGGAGTGGCCGCTCCTCCTCATGGCGGGGGGCGCGGGCGGGATCTCCCTCGGCCTCTTCTACGCCGCGTACAAGTACCTGACCGTTGGCATCGCGGGGGCCCTGTCACGCGCCGTGATGACGGTGATCCTCACGGGATTCGGATGGATCGTCTTGCACGAAACGCTCTCCCTCCCCGCCCTCGGTCTCATCCTGCTCATCATCGTCAGCAGCATCGCGCTGGGGACAGCACGGAACACTCACGCGCATTTACGAAAAGGGGCTTCCATCGGCATTCTCTTCGTCACGGTGGGCGCGTTCTTCCTCGCCGGCACCAACGCGGTGCCCATCATCCTCAGCCGCACCGTCAATCCACTCGTCGCCGGGTACTTCTGGGAAGTCTCCATCGGCATCGCAGCCGGCGTCCTCATCCTCCTGCGGTGGCTGACCGTCCGTCAGGGATTGCAGCACGTCAATGTCCGCGCCTTCACGGGCATCGCCCTCTGCTCCTGGCCCACGCTCGTCGGCACGGGCTTGTACACCCTCGCCCTGCGCACGGGCCCCGTGGCCGTTGTTACCTCCATCCTCAGCGCCTCCCTCGTCGTCGTCTCGCTCCTCGGTTGGTGGCTCTACCGCGAGCGGCTCACGGCGATGCAGTGGGGGGCGATCTTCGTGGTGCTCACGGGAGTGGTGGGGCTGAAGTTCGTGTAAGATTTCCCCATACCGCTTCTCACCCCCGTACGCAAAGGCGAACTCTCGATCTTCCTCTCCGCCATCCTCTGGAGTTTTTTTCCGGTGGTGACGATCCTCACATACTCCTCGCTCACCCCCCTCTTCTCCGCCGCACTGGGAACGCTCCTCGCCGCGGCCTTCTTTGCGATAGTCCTCACCCTGAGGAAGCGCTGGAACCACCTCCTTCGACGCACAGCGTGGAAAGACATGGTCCTCACCTCGTTCTTCATCGGCGTCCTCTTCTACGGTTTCATGTTCACGGGGCTCCGATACACCACGGCGGGAAACGGCGCAATCCTGAGCCTGATGGAGGTGTTCTTCTCCTTCCTCATCCTCGGACTCTTCCTCAAACACGAGCAGCTGTCCCCGCGGCATGTGTTGGGTGGGACGCTCATGGTCCTCGGCGCGTTATGCGTGCTCCTCCCCAATGCATCAGTCTTCCAGCGTGGCGATCTTTTCATCATCGCGGCAACGGCATGTGCCCCGTTGGGGAACAAGTACGCGCAGCTTGCTCGCAAGCGCGTGTCGTCAGAAACGATCATGTTCTTCCGGAGCGTACTGAGCGGGCTCTTCCTCCTGTTCCTGGCAACGTTCCTTGAGCCCATCCCGTCTTCCACAACCATCGTCTCCTCCTTCGGATTCCTCTTCGTCAACGGCGTCATTCTCCTCGGATTGAGCAAGATTCTCTGGATCGAAGGCATCCACCGCATTCCCATCACCAAAGCCATCTCCCTCGAGAGCGTGATGCCATTCATGACTCTCATCGTGGCGTACGTCGTTCTCCATGAACCCGTCACTCCCTTCCAAATCCTTGGGCTCCTCCCGATCATTGCAGGTATCTCCCTGCTGACAAAGAACACAGCATAATCAAACCCGCGAACTCCGAAGAGTAGCTCGCGGGCACAGGTGTCGTTCAAAGGAGTACCGGTCAATATATTGTTGGCATTAGACCGGTGAGATAAATAATTGATGGTATTGCCACCATGACAGTGAAATATAGGACGAACTGTCCTATAGCCACTTTAAATGGCACGCCCATCCAGTGCTCGTTGAGTGCGGCTGTGAATCCCGCGGGAGCGAATATCGCAACGAACATTGCGGCAACGCTCACATGCAGGAACAAACACACTGTCACGAACATGCCGAGTACCACTCCGAGTGGGAGATGCAATCTCCACACGGAGTACTGCGGCTTTCTCATGGTTCTTCCTCCTTTGAAGGAACGAATCGGAGCTGTTCCTCCCCAGTTGATAGGGAGGCTCCGAATGCATATTCTGAAACTCTTAATGATATTTGTCAATATCTGTATCATGGCTTCCACTAGCCATTTATCTATCACACCACAAACTCAACTCCCCTCCCCCCTCCACCGACCCTTCTTTGAACAACACGCCTCCCCTCCCCGCGCACGCGATCCCCATGGGGCTCAGCGCAAGATCTTCAAACGTGCAATCCGGGTCGGACGTGGCGCAGGATGTTTGCGTGCAGGAGTAGTCCCCGTCACCGCATGGTCCGCGGGACGATGAAGAGGATTGCATGACCGCCACTGAAGAGAAAACGGAAGACACGGCATCCGCCGGAGTCCCCTCCCCTACTCCTTCTTCTTCCGTCCGCACCGCATCCCACGCTCCGGGAGGAATAGGGACGGGAGAACCATCGGACGGCATGGAGAGCGGCGACACCGACTCGGACGGTAACACGGTGTTCCGTACATCCCTTCCCGGTTCCGCCTCCCGCCGCGCGCAGGACACAAGCAGCACAACCCCCACACCCGTCAGGAAGAAAAAATGATTGCGCATCAAATCTATCATACACCAATCCGACGTCCTGCGGCTCTCGTCTTGCCGGGCCCTATCGCATGGACTCCATGCCATGGCGTCCCTACTCGTATCGCATCGCCTCGATGGGATCCAGGAGGGAGGCGCGGCGCGCGGGATAAATGCCGAAGACGAGGCCGACCGCCGCCGCCATACCCACCGAAAGGAGGACGGCGCTGAGGGGCAGGGTGTAGGAGAGGCCGTCCAAGTACTTCCCCGCGGCGACGGCCATCACGAAGCCGATGCCCACTCCTCCCGCAAGCCCGATGAGGCCGCCGGAGACCGTAAGGAGGACGGACTCCACGAGGAACTGGAGCATGATGTCGCGCGGACGGGCGCCCACCGCCTTCCGCAGCCCGATTTCCGCGGTCCGCTCCGTGACCGTGACGAGCATGATGTTCATGATGCCGATGCCGCCCACGAGAAGCGAGATGCCCGCGACGAGCGCGAGGAAGAGCGTAATGCTGAGCGTCACGGTGTTGATGATCTGCGTCGCCTGTTCGAAAGAACGCGCGACGAAATCATCCTTGTCGGGGTCATTCTCGGGATTTTTGATCTTGTGCCGCTGCCGCAGGAGCGTATCGATATCCAGCTTCGTGAGTTCGTTATCACCCCGCGACTGCAGGGAGATGTAATCCACCGTGGAGGTATTCCCCGAGATGGTCCGTGCGACGCTTATGGGGATGTAGACATAGGTATCCATCTGCTCACCGACCAGGGATCCCAGGCTCTCCAGAACGCCCACGACGGTGAGCGTGGCCGACCCCAGGCTGATGCGCTTGCCGATGGGGTCCGATTGGCCGAAGAGTTCCTCCGCGGCCTTCGGTCCCAACACCGCCACGTTCTTGGCGCCGGACACGTCGCTGTCTGAAAAAAGACGCCCCGTCTCGACCTCCATCGACAAATTTGCGAAGATCTCCTTCTTGCTCCCGAAAATGAGCGTCGCGATATCCTCCCGTCCGTACGTCACCCGTTCGCGCACGAATACCACCGGTGCAGCACTCTGCACCGTGGAGAGCCGCTCTATGGCCTCAAAGTCCGCCGCCGTGATGGTGTCCGTCGCCGCACCGATGCGCTCCAGTCCTTTGGGCTGCACTTCGAACGTGTCGCCGCTGAAACTCTCCACCTGGCTGAGGATGAACTGCTCGAAGCTGGACCCCACCGAAACCATGAGCACCACGGACCCCACGCCGATGATGATCCCGAGCGTCGTGAGGAGGGACCGCATCAAGTTGCGGGTCAGTCCCCGGCCGGCGGTGTGGAAGGTATCCGTGAGTCTCATACTGGTCAGATCATGGTGACGGTAAGGACGCAAAAGTTTGCGTCCCTATTCATAACGAAGGGCAGAAATGGGATCCAGCAGGGCCGCCTTCCGCGCGGGATAGAGACCGAAGCCCAAGCCAACGCCCAGCGCCATGAGCATGGAAATGACCATGGCAAAGGGGTTGAGGCCAAAACGGTAGGTGGAGAGGTAGTTCTCCGCGATGAGGACGATGAGGAAATCGAGGAAGACGCCGAGGAGGAGCCCGATGAGCGCGCCGATGAACGTGACGACGACAGCTTCGACCAGGAATTGCATCAGGATGTCGCGATGCGTGGCGCCCAGCGCCTTGCGCAAGCCGATCTCCCTCGTCCGCTCCGTGACGCTGACGAGCATGATGTTCATGATGCCGATGCCGCCCACGAGGAGCGAGATGCTCGCGATCATGGTGATGAAGAGTGTGAGGGAAAGGGACACCGTCCCCAGGATGTCCTGCGCCTGTGCCGCCGTGCGCACGAGGAAATCATCGTCCTTGGCGGGATCGGCCGGGGACGAAACAATACTGTGTCGTTTGCGCATCAAGTACTCCACATCGGCGACCCCGGCATCGATGTCGCCCGTCGCCCGCATCGTCACCATGTCCACGTAATCACGCTGCTTCACCGACTTCGCCAAGGAGAACGGAATGACGATGCGCGTGTCCTGGTTCTGGAAGAACTGCGTCCCTACCGCTTTGAGCACGCCGATGACGGTGTACTTGCGCTCTCCGATCTCGATGCGCTTCCCCAGGGGTTCCTGGCCCGAGAAGAGGTCCTCCACGATATCCGGGCCGATGACGGCCACCGGCCGCGCAGCCTGTTCGTCGGAGCCATCATGGAAACGCCCGCTCGTCACCTCCGCAGCCTGGTTTTCGTAGTACTCCATCGTGGACCCCACGACGGACGCATCGGATTTCTCGCGGCCATACGTGGCGGGTTCCCCGAGGAGGATCATAGGCGCAACGCTCGTCACGGACGTGAGCTGCCGCAAGGCTTCCACGTCGCGGACGGTGATGGCATCGTAATCGGTATTCATGGCCGACGTCCCCCCCTCCGGCCCCTTGGCTCCCGGCCACAGCGCGATGGTGGTGGGCCCGAGCGTGTTGATTTGTCCTAGGATCACCCCCTCCATGCTCTTCCCCACCCCCGTCATCAGGACCACCGCGGAGACACCGATAATGATGCCGAGCACCGTGAGCAGGGAGCGGGATTGGTGGTTCCGCACGTCGCGCAGGGCCATCTTGAGGGTGTCGTGGAGGTGCATGGATAAGGGGATGATCTTGTAGGGACGCCATGGCATGGCATTCCTACTTGAGGATAGTGCCTTTGTTGGCGATACGCCGCTTGAAGCCGCGCTTATCCCCCGTAATCTCCCCGTCGTGGATCGTGATAATCCGCTGAGCATGCTCGGCGGTCACGGCCTCGTGGGTGACGAGGATGATCGTGTGCCCTGCGCTGTGCAGCGTCTGGAGCGCCTCCATCACCTGGATGCCCGAGTGCGAATCCAAGTTGCCGGTGGGCTCGTCGGCAAAGATCACCTCCGGTTCCGTCACGAGGGCGCGCGCGATCGCCACACGCTGTTTCTGCCCGCCGGAGAGCTGGTGGCTCAGGTAGCCAATACGGTCAAGAAGGTCCACGGTCTTCACGGCATTCATTGCCCGCTTCTGTCGTTCTTCCACGGCGATGTGGGGATGGTAGAGGAGCGGCAAAGAGACGTTCTCCAGTACTGACGTTCGCGGCAGAAGATTGAACGACTGGAAGACGAAGCTCACGCGCGTCGCGCGGATGCGGGCGAGGGTATCCTCGTCCATGAGCTCCATGGGTTCCCCCTGGAACAGGTACTGTCCCGCGGTGGGACGGTCGAGGAACCCCAGGATGTGCATGAGCGTGGATTTCCCCGATCCCGACGGCCCCATGATCGCCACGAATTCCCCCTTCTCAATCGTCAGGTTGATCCGGTGAAGCACGGGTGTCTCGATCCCGTCGTTGTAGTACGACTTGTGCAAATCGATGGTCTGGATGAGGGGATGTTTTGCGCGGGCAGTAGTCATAAGTGAACGGAGAACGTTATTTCGTTTCTTCGTTATTTCGAAAACACTACGATGATTCTCGTACTTCAGTACGAGATAACGAAGAAACGAAATAACGAATGAACGATTGGAAAGATCAAGAATAAGTACACAGGAAGCTCGTTTACTTTTCAAGGACGACGACGGTTTCCCCGCCGGAGAGCCCGTTCGTAATTTCCACGTCGCCCGACTCGCCTTCCATCCCCAACAGCACCTCCCGTTCCGTGACCGTGTCCCCCACAAGAATGCGGACGAGCTTCTTCCCCTCCCTCTCCAGCACCGACCGTCCCGGGACGGAAACCACTTGGGCGCGCTCGCCCGTCACCACCGTCACGTCCCCCGTCATTCCGATCTTGAACTCCTCGTGCGGGTAGAGGAAATCCAGCTTGATGCGGTACTTGGACACGCCCTCCACGAGGGTCGGCGCCGTATCCATCTCGCTCACGTGCAGCTTGTACGCAATGCCGGGAAACGCGTCCAAATCGATGCTGCCCGACTGCGTCTGCAGGAGCTTGGGGACGTCCACCTCGGACACGAACATCTCCACGCGGAACGGCGAAGACCCGAGGATGGTAATTGCCGGCTCCGTGGCGGGCGTGGCTTCGCCCGGCTTTACGTTCACGTGGGAAATCGTCCCCTCCACCGGAGCGCGGAGGATGGTGTCGTTGTAATTCGCCTGCGCTTGGGCAAGACCGGCTTGCGCTTGGCGCACCCGCGCACGCGCCGAGTCCAGGTCCGCCTTCCGCGTCCCCGCCTTCTTGAGGGCAAGATCCGCCTCCTGCGTCTGGAGCGCCGTCTGGTACGTGAGGATATCGACCTGCGCTTTCTGCTTGGCTCCTTCGGCGGACGTGATGGTGGATTGCGCGGTGGAGATGCGCGTATCGAACCCCGCGGCAGCGGACTGGAGGTTGGTGTAGGCGGTCGTTATGGCGCTCACCGCCCCCTGCACCAAGCCGCGCTGGGTGGAGAGGCTCGTGCGTTCCTGCTCCCGCATCGCCGCGGTGAAGTAACTCGTCTCGGGAAGTCCACCGATGAGCGAGAAGAGCTGGTCCACCGCGATCCCCGCGGTGGAGAGGGCTGACTGTCCATCCTGGAGTAAGCCGAGCGCGTCATGGTAATCCGCAATAACAGAGTTCCGGCGGACATCCTGGATGCCCGTCAGCGCCTGCTGGCGCATAGCGCGGATGTTGATGTCCGCGCCCGGGTGCGCCTTGATGATCGCATCCTGCACGATCGTCTTGCTCAGCACGTCATCGATAACGGAGAGCGCCGTCTCCCCCGCAACCAATTGGGAGAGGAGGGTATTGCGCGACGTTTCCGCCTGTCCGCCCAGCGTGGTCTTGGCCTCCTGCTCCAGCGTCTTCAGCTGGTCCCCGGCTTGCACGAGCGTCTGCTCCGCATTCTGCAGGGACGCGCGCGCCACCTCGAGCGAGGCGCGCTTATTGGCTACCTGCGCCTCGGCGATGGCGATGTCCTCTGGCCGCGTCCCCTCCTCCATCTTCCGCAGATCGGCGAGCGCCGATTGGAGGTTGGCAGCCTGCATGGCTACCGCGGCACCGGCATTGCCCGAACGCAGCTGCGCGAGGATCTGCCCCGCCGCCGCTCGATCCCCTTCTTTGACCAACACGCGTTCTACGATCCCCCCGAGGGGGAACGTGAGCTGCAGGTCACGCTCGGACGTGATGGTCCCCACCGCTTCCACCGTTTGCCGCAAGTCCCCTCTCTGCGCCACCGCCGTAATGTACTGCGGCTTCGCGGGCTGCATGAGCATCGCGACGGGCACGCCGAGAACCAGGACCGCAACCGTCGTGATGATGGCTGCTTTCTTATGCTTGCGAAGCATGTGGAGCGCCTTGTGCGCGCGGGTACGATGCTCGGGGTGCGCCGGTGCAGCGGCGTGCGGATGGTGCGCGGCGCTAGGCGTGGGATGCTGCTTCATGGGATGGGAAGGAATGGGAGCGTAGTGCAGACTCCTCCAGGACGCCAGTGAGCTTGCGGAGAATATGCGCGAATTGTCCCTGCTCGCGCGGCGTGAGGGTACGAAGGTAGCGTTTGATGAGCGCCGTGCGCTTGCTCCACTTTACACGGAGGATGTTTTTCCCCTTCCGCGTCACCTGAAGACGAACGAGCTTCCTGTTCCCGGCGTCGCGCACGCGGTCGATGAGCCCCATGTGAACGAGGCGGCTGACGAATGTCGTAGCGGAGGGCGACGATACCCGCAGGCATTCCGCCAGCTCCTTCATGGTCATGCCCGGCCGTTCCGTGATGAGGACGAGCGCGTGGATCTGCAGGAAGTTGAGCCGGGGCGATGTCTGCGCCACGCTGACCATCATGTGGCGGATGACCCTCGTGAGGTCGAAGGACAGTGTGATGATGGTGTCGAGGGACTGATCCATGGGACGTCTAATAGTTAACTCATCTAAATATTAGGGGAGGAGGGGATTGTCGTCAAGCATACCCGCGTCTTCTTTCAGCTGTGATTCACCAGGGATCGCGCGAGACCGTGCCCGGGAACGGCGGGAGCGACGGCATGCTACTGATCGACGCGCCCTGCTCCAGTACTTCCACCGTACCGGTTTCCATGGGATGTTCGGCGCAGTGGTAGGTGTAGGTTCCGGGTTTGTCGAAGAGGTACGTATACACCTTCCCCAGCGTGATGGGCTTGCTCCGCAGGTCGGCCAGCTGGTCCCCTACCACCGTGTGCGTCTGGCTATCCTTGTTCTTCCACATCACCACCGTACCTGCATTGATCCTCGTATAGGCGGGAACGAATGCGCCGTTGCTGATGCTCACGCGGTGCACTTGGCGCCACGTCGGCGACGAAGCTGCAGACGACGCCGGGGCAGAATCCAAGGGAACCATGTCCTCGCCCCAATCACCTCCCGTTGGCGTACACGCAACGAGTGTCGTGACACCAACGACGGAAACCGCGGTACCCACAAACTGTAACAAGGTCTTTAACTCCATATAGAATGCAGCCTACCGCAGATTTCTTCTCTTGCGAATTGACACACTCAGGGACATATGAGGATTACTTTCCCCTGATCAACGTGCATATCGCCCCCACGGCCTGACGTATCCGTGCCATTATTCCAGTCGGCTTGGAATCCCACGGAAAATCTTCGTAATCCAAGTGGTTTTCCGCCTCTTTTTTCAAAGAAAACGAGATTGTATCCTGCAAGAATTTTTTACGTCCTTCCGGTTTCTCAACATCGTTTCGACTTGCAAAAGTCCTCACCGCATTAAAATTCTGAGCTTCTTCGGTGCGATCCTTCATGTTGGGGGGGAAACGTACGTAGCATTGTAGATATAACTACACTTTATGTCAAGTTCTCTCGTTCCACATCCAGAAACTGCTCCCACGTTTCCTTCGCAATGTCTCCACATGCGCCTTTTGATGCAGATTGTGTGGTATCAAACGATTCAAAAAATCTTGTTATCACTTCGAACGAATAGTCGAAGCCCAATGCCTCACGAACGAACAACGCCCTTTCTCCCGGATCCGTACAATCGTACTTCACGTAAAGATCATCCAATGAAGGAACATGATTGCTCAGCAGGATACCTTCTGCGCGGGATTTCTTCATGAATGCGGATTGGAATACTGCCGGAAACGGTTACGTCATATTCCTCATCATCCCCCACTCCCCTTCCCCATCGTCGTCAACGCCTCCCGCACCGCCTCCTCCGCATCCTTCATCGCAATCCCCTCCCCCTGCAGTTTTGCAGGAGAGATGATGCAATTGCTCCGCGTCGCCGTGACGACGCCAGGCAGTTCCCCGATCGCCAGCCGCTCGAAGCGGTGTGAAGGATCCACAATCTCCCGATAGAGCTCCATGATGCGATACGGCGAAATCCCCCCTGCGTTGACCATGTTGAACGTGCCGGTCTTGCGCCTCTCGATGAGCATTCGCGCCGCGGAGAGGAACTCCGGGATGCACGTGATGGAATTGGGTGTGTCCAGGACGCGGGCGTATCCCTTCAGCTTCGTGATGAGATTGCGTGGATTCACGGTTGCATCAAACGGCATCCGCAGGCGGAGGTTGAGCACGCCGCCCTCGCCGTTCCACCCCTCGGCAAACCGCGTGAGCATCTGGTCACTGACGTTCTTGGTCCAGGAGTAGAAGGAACCCGTAAAGTTCGGCGGATCCTCTTCCGTATACCCTTTCCCTTCGTTATCCCCTTGGTAAATGCAACCGGACCCCAGATGCACCCAGTACATGCCGCGCTTGCCGCATTCCGCGAGGAGGATGGCGGGGCCCGTGACGTTGCTCTGGAACGTCTCCTCCCGGTGCGTCTCGCACCAGTCCACGTTGGGACGACCCGTCTTCCCCGCTGCGTTAATGACGATGTCGGGCTTCTCCCGATCCAGTACCGACGCAACCACGGCCTGGTCCGCTATGTCTACGGAAGGCGTACTGGCGCCCGGATAGAGCGTCTTGAACTGTGAGCCGAGATAGCCGCCGGAACCGAAAATCAGGAACTTCATCGCCGTTATGATAATGCACAAGCACCTCTCCTCCCAGGCAACATCGGAACCCCCCGTCATCATTCCACTTTACAGTCACCCCCCTCTTCCGCTTCCATATGTGTCCTTTATGGAATCCGACCTCGAGAATCGTCTCCGTGCCACGCTCCAACAAACGGCCTTCCCCGTTGTCCCTTTGTCGATGCAAGAACATGTGGAATCCATGTTTGAAGACAATGCGTTCTTACGGGAACTCGCTACCAAGAACACCCTGAACAGTCGCGAGAAAGCAAATTTTGTACGCACGTGCAAAGACAGCGAAGAGCACGCCAGGGAAATCTTCTTCCTGAGCTCTCCTGCGCTCCCGGATCTCCTGGCATATGATCTGATTGCCCTCATGAGGGAAACGGCGGCATGCATGGAAGCGGTGTTCCAGAAACACGGCAGACTGATATTCAACCTGGAAGAGCGCATTGAGGACATGCGTGAGCGGTCACATGATGTCATGGTCTACACCTTCCGGCCTTGATCTTCGCGATCCCGGATGCAGCCGACCACTCGCCGTTCGCCCATTGCCATACACCACAAATACCAAAAGGATAACCGCTCCCCCACGCGGAATCTTCCGCTTCCACCCGCCCGGGAAGCTGTCTATACTGAGAGCCGATGCCCCGTGCCCGGCGCAAGGTTAAACGGCAGGCAAGACTCGACCGGATGGACCTCAAATCCACGACCCGCGCGGCCGTGGGCGGACTCATCCAAATCAGCATCGGCATCCTCCTCTTCCTGGCGCTGCGCGACAGCGCGGGGAAAGCGGGCGCCATCATCCAGAGGATCCTCACGTTCCTCTTCGGGTCCTGGGGAATCATTTTCCCGATCTTTCTCGTCTGCTCCGGCCTTCTCCACTGGATCGCCCCCAGCAGGCGCATCGAGATCAAGCGCTCCACCGGTCTCATTCTCTGCCTCCTCGCCTTCCTCGGCTTCATGCACATCGGTGCGCCGCTGGAGGAAATCGGCACGCGCCGCGACGAATTAGCGGGGGCCATTGGCTTCATGATGAGCCTCCCCTTCCTCACATTCCTCAGTCGGTCGGCCGGGTACACGGTGCTGGGAGCAGCCTTCCTCATCGGCCTCCTCATCACGTTCGAACCGGATCTCGGCGCGCTCTTCCAGAGCACCAAGGAACTGTTCTTCAGCACCGGGAAGGAACCCCGCCGCAGCCTCCACCCCCCCCTGCGAGCCGCTGATCTGCTTGAGGAGGAAGAGGAGGAGGAACGGCTTCCCCGTCGGCACGCGCGCGCGGAGGAGGACGCGGACGAAGAGGATCTTGAGGAAGAAGGATCCACGGTCTCGGAACTCAATATCGTGCGGCCGGCCTTCGCCCGTTCAGCGGTTACGGCCAAAGCGAACAAGCTCATCAAGGAAAAGCTCAGGAAGCGCGACATGATTGAAATGAAGGACACGCGGTTTGAGGAGTGGACCTTCCCGAGCTACGACATGCTGGACGACGCCGTGAGCCAGCTGACCGTGAAGGACGAGGAACTGAAGAGGCAAGCTCAGCGCATCGAGGAGAAACTCCGGGAGTTTGAGGTCGATGTGACCATGAAGGACGCCCGTCCGGGACCCACCGTCACGCAGTTCACGCTGGAACCCGCCGAGGGGATTCGCCTGAGCAAGATCGCCGCCCTCAAGGATGACCTCGCCCTGGCCCTCGCCGCGCCCAGCCTGCGCATCGAGGCCCCCATCCCCGGCAAGTCGCTCGTGGGCATTGAGATGCCCAACATCACGCGTTCCACCGTCCACCTGCGCGAGATTTTGGAGAGCCCGGCCTTCGTACAGAGCGGCTCCTCCCTCACCCTGCCGCTCGGCCGCGACGTCTCCGGCGAGGCCGTGATCGCGAACCTGGAGAACATGCCCCACCTCCTCATCGCCGGCGCCACAGGCTCGGGGAAGTCCGTGTGCATGAACACGTTCCTCACCTCGCTCCTCTTCCAGAACGCTCCGCATGAGCTCAAGTTCATTCTCGTGGACCCCAAGCGCGTGGAGTTGATGCCCTACGACGGCATCCCGCACCTCCTCACGCCCGTGATCGCTGAGGCCGAACGCGCGCTCCAAGCATTGCGGTGGGCCGTGGCCGAACTGCAGCGGCGCCTCCACCGTTTCTCCGAGCAAGGCGCGCGCAACATCGAGGAGTACAACGCCAAGCAAAAGGAGGAACAGTACATGCTCCCGCGCATCGTGGTAGTGATAGACGAACTCGCTGACCTCATGATGCGCCAGTACCGCCGCGACACGGAGACCATGATCGCGCGCATCGCCCAGATGGCCCGCGCCGTTGGGATGCACTTGATCATCGCCACGCAGCGCCCTTCCGTGGACGTCATCACGGGGCTCATTAAGGCCAACATCCCCACGCGCATCGCCTTCCGCACGGTGAGTTCGGTGGACTCGCGGACGATTTTGGATGGCATCGGCGCGGAAGACCTGCTCGGCCAGGGCGACATGCTCTTCATGGACGCACGCACCCCCAACCCCGTCCGCGTCCAGGGCATCTACACGTCCATCAAGGAAGTGGAGCGCATCGTCAACGCGGTGAAGATCGCGGGCGGCGGCAAGATCACCGAAGAGATCGGCTTGGTCGGCGAGGAGGAGGGCGAAGCGGGAAACAACGACGAGGGCGTCACGGCCACCACGGCGCGCATCAACCTGGATGCCGATGACAATGGCGGCGATGAGCTCTTCTTCGATGCCGTCCGGGTGGTCCAGGAATGTAACAAGGCTTCAGCCTCGCTCCTGCAGCGGCAATTGAAAGTGGGCTACGCCCGCGCCGCTCGCCTCCTGGACATCATGGAGGAGAAAGGCCTCATCGGTCCCGTGGACGGCGCCAAGCCCCGGAAAGTCTACGTCCAGAGTGCCGGGGTAGAGTCTTAAGGCTTGGTAGAGCCAAGAAGAGGACTTATTCAGCTATACCATTTGTGGTATAATATTCAGATTTCACACAAACAACTATGCTCCACCACGACAACGAAA
>CAZCWV010000005.1:23181-27884 GCA_964502425.1 uncultured Candidatus Peribacteria bacterium
TCGGGACCAACAACAAAGGCAAAGTGATCGAAATCGGCGAAGTCCTTAACGGTCTCCCCGTGACGATCGTGACACCGGATGCCATGGGAATCAGCAGTGATCCCGCGGAGACGGGGACGACCTTCGCCGAGAACGCTGCGCAGAAAGCCCTCTACTACTTCGGGAAGTCGAAGCTCCCGACGCTCGCGGATGATTCGGGGATCGAAGTGGACGCACTCAAAGGAGAACTCGGGCTCCACACGCGGCGCTGGGGCGCGGGGCCCGCCGCATCTGATGAGGAGTGGATCCGTTACTTCCTGGACCGGATGAAGCGCGAGAAAAACAAGCGCGCGCGGTTCGTCTGCCACCTGGCGCACGTGGATGCAGGGGGAAAGATCCATCTTTTCGATGGAACGTGTGAAGGGTCCATCACCGATGACCTTGAAGCCGACTACTTGCCGGGACTGCCGATCTCCGCATGCTTCCGGCCAAAGGGCTTTGATCGTGTATTCTCAGCCCTCACGATTGAACAAAAAAATAGTTCGAGCCATAGGGGGAGAGCAGCACTTTCGTTCCGGAACTTCCTCAGGGATACTCTGTAGCCTATGGATTCCCCTGATCAGGACGGCAGCGATCTCCCCGTTAAGGACCGGCATCTCAGAACCCTCAGCAATGAATTGCTGCCAAACTTCCGGGCACTAACCAACCTTCTCGCGAATCTTGACGATGCCGAAGAGATCAAGGAGGTATCGGATAAACTCAAGAGAACTGCACGGCATATCAGATTCATACTGGGCCGGCCCGAAAAGCAACCCCATGACCTCGTGGATCAAGTCATCAGTCTCTTTCGTCAAGCGGGAGATCAATTACTCATCAGCGGTCCGCACCTGCGCGGCATCGTCACGGACAGCACAGCAATGCATCACCGAGCAGACAGTATTGAGAATCGCTTGATCGACTATCGCAGCGGCGAATAATCGAACGCTGCAATGTCGTTCAGGAAATTCCTCGAACCGCAGCTTTGAAGCACGTCACTTTCAGATAATTTGCTGACCATCCGGCTTTCCCATAACCGAAAGAACATCCGCACGAGTGTCATCATACTGCTCCTGTAAACCGAGCAAGCGCTCAGCACCTTCTGAAAGTGTTCGATCTTTAACCAGCCCATTCACGTCACATCCGTCGCGAATAACACTCCTTCTCTCTCGCCACTCCCGTAACAAAGACACCACACCTCCGCTTGATGGTTGATCTTTCTCATGGATGCCAAATACATCAACAGTATCAGCCACTACACTGTGTCGAACGCGTGGACTGTTGCGCATGGGGGAATAAGGAAGAAGACGTGCACTATCTTAAACATGCAGCGGCGAGAAATCCAGCGCCGTGATCTTCGCCCACACCTCGCGGATCAGCATGCGCATCGCTTCCTTCTCTTCGGACGTGATCGTGAACGCGCGGCTCACGGGATGCTCCTCGCGGTCACCGATGAATTCGAGGATGAATGAGCGAGGTTCCAGTGACGGATACGCGAGCTCCAAAAGAACGGCATAGAACTGGAGCTGGCGGAGGTAATCCCCTTCCCGTATCTGCGACTCCGTCTGGGGTCGTCCGGTCTTGTAATCGATAACAGTCCCGGACGCCGACTTTGGACTGTCCCGGTCGATGCGATCAATGGTTCCCTTGAGGGGGATACCTGTCCCGAGAAGATCCGAAGGGCTCGCCCTGAGAGAATCCGAAGGGTTCCCGAGCCTCGCATTGAACGCGCGCTCCACGGAATCGACATGACTGGTGCAGATCGACAGACGCTCATCAAAGTAACGCGGGAGCGTCTGCAATCCGAGATGGGAGAAAAGCTTCCGTTCCTGTTCCGCCAACACTTCCCTGTCCTCCATATACCGCAGGAACTCCGCGAGAAAACCCTCCCTGTCCACGGGCTTGCCGTCCATTTTTCCCTGCGCCCAGTGCCGCAAAGCCTGGTGGACCGCGTGTCCGTACGTGAAGACGCCCTTGGGTGACTCGGGGACGCGCAGGAGATCCACTTGCAGGAACATCTGCGGATCCTCGAGGAAATGGTTGAGCGCGCTCGCGGAGAGCGTGAAGTGCCTGATGCGTTCGAGGAGAAACTCCCGCATGTCGGCGTCGAAGTCCTGTTTGGGTTGCAGAAGCAGGACACTCGCATGGTCAGGATCCGCAATCCCCCGCTCCTCTTCCGGGAGGGGGCCGGCCTCGGCGGCGAAGGCGGACGGCGACACCGACTTCGTCTTGTCCCCAACCGTCAGCTCCTTGGAGCAGGAGAGGATCAGTTCACGTTTAGCCCTGGTCATGGCCACAAACGTCACTCTCCGCTCATCCTGGTTCTTCTCGAATTTCTTCTGTTCCTTCTCCCAGCCGAAGAGGAGGTCCTCGGGAAGCGCGACACCACCCGGGTTCCTGTGCGCGTCCCAGAGTCCCTCCCGGAAGTTCGCGAGAATGACCGTTTCGAATTCGAGGCCTTTGCTCTGATGCGCCGTGAGGAGCTGTATGCCTTCCGTGACGAGGTGCGGGAAATCGTAGCTCATACGCAAACCGTTCTCCGGATCGGCGTAGAAATCGATCTCCTCCAGAAAATGGCGGAGCGAAAGGTTGGGGTGCTCCGCTGTCCGCTCATGGGCGCGGTCGAAGAACGCCTGCAGTGCGACGAGATCGAGCGGGTGCAGATCTTTCCCGGAACGGATCAAACCGGACTCCCTGAGAACGCGCTCCAACGTATCGGGAATGGTCCGCGTCGCCGCCTTCGCATGCAAATCCTCAAGAAGGTCCCGGACTGCAAGAATCCCCGGCAGATCGCGGAAGCGCACGGCCATGGCGGGCGAATCCGGTTGGTCGAGTCGGCGCAAAAGATCCATGAGCGAACCTTTTGCCTCGCGGCGCAGAAGGAACAACTGCCCAAGATCGGCCGGATGGAGGCCGAAGCACGCTGCCGAAATGGCGCCGGCCAGTTCCGCACTCGCGTCGATACTCAGAACCGCACGCAGGATGGCAAGCGCCTGCAGGACGAGCGGATGCGCGAGGAGGTCGTTCTTCCCGGTGAGCCGGACGGGTATATTCCTCCCCGCAAGCACGTCATAGAGCGGCCGCAATTCCCTGTTGGTTTGGACGATGACGGCAATCTCCGTCGGCTTCAACCCTGCCTTCAAACGTTCTTCCACGATGTCCCCGATCATCCATGGTTCGGCGGCGTCACTCGGCGGCCGGAGGAGGATCGGCTCTGCGCCCGTTGCCTTCGAAGCGGCACAGAGTTGCTTTTGCAGGCCGGGGATCCTGCCAACCAGCCGTTCCGTATTGTGCGCAATCAATCTCCCGGCGGCGTTGAGGATCGCCTGCGTGGAGCGGTAACTCGTCGTGAGCGTGATGACGGCTGCATCCGGAAAGCGCTCATGGAATGACAGGATGTTGCGGAGGTTCGCCCCCTGGAAACGGTAAATCGCCTGGTCGTCATCCCCCACGACGAAGAGGTTGGGGCGGTCTTCCGGCGATACGGGACGCGTCAGCAGTTCTATGAGCCGATACTGCGACCCGTTCGTGTCCTGAAACTCATCCACGAGGATGTACAGGTAACGCTCCTGAAGGCCGGCGAGCAGCCAATCCTCCCGTTCGAGTGCGGCCACCATAAAGAGGATCATGTCATCATAGTCGTAACGCCCCGTCGTCTCCTGCATCCCCCTGTACGCGGCGAACAGCTCCGTAAACTCCTTGAACTTGCGGGCGGCAAGCAGGTTCTTCTGGTGGGCCTTCGTGTCCGGCCTGCTCTTACCCGCCATTTCCTGTTCATAGGCTGCCGCCACCCTCCGCAAATCTTCAAGGCTCTTCCCCTCCTTCTTCACCTGGCTGATCCGGCTCAGGATGTCCTTGGTCCTGGCATGCGGGCATTTGAGGTTCACGAGAGCCATATCAGGAAGCTGCTGGTCGATGATTTTGTTCATCTCCCGGAGCTGCTCGATATCGCTGATCTGCCTCTGCGCCGCCCAATCATCGAAGAGCGCCGGATGCCCCGCAATGACATCGGCGCAAAACTTGTGGATCGTCGACACGGTGACGCCGTACGCGTCCGGCCCAATGAGGAGGCGCAGCCGTTCCCGCATCGCGGTGGCGCCGCTGGTCGAGAACGTGAGACAGAGGATATTCCCCGGCCTCGCATGCGTCTTGCGGAGGATGTTCGCGACGCGCATGGCCACGGTCTGCGTCTTCCCCGTCCCCGGCCCGGCAATGACCATCACGGGGCCCTCCACGGTTTCCACGGCCTTCCGCTGCTCGGGATTGAGCTTGTTGAACTCGCTCTCGAAGATCGAGCTCAGAACCGACACGTCGGCAGCTTTGGTCTTCCGCAGGTTTTTTGGGGCTTTTGATGGGACGGACGGCATGCAACCATCCTAGCAAAGAACCGGAAGATCCTCCTTCATTTGTTTTTTGTTTCTGTTCCCTCTATCCCCCAACCCCTTTCCCCGGAAGGGAAAGGGGCGCAGTACATGCCATGGCAACGTTCATAGAAGCGCTTCAAACGTTTCTCGTGCTTGAGCAGGACAATGTTGTGTTTTTATACACCAGAGCCTGTCTTGGGAACACAACACTCAAAAACAAACAGCAACAGAACAACGCACATCCCCCCTCTCCTCCGGAGAGGGGGCTAGGGGGAGAGGAAACAACACACAACAACATCACTCCCGATACTCCTTCGCGCAGTG
>CAZCWV010000006.1:0-23864 GCA_964502425.1 uncultured Candidatus Peribacteria bacterium
CCAGTACCGCCGCTCCGGCTTGGACTTTAAGCAGGGGATGTTCCACGTGCTCGGCGATACCGTGGAGATCTTCCCGCCGAGCGGCGACACGGCCATCCGCATGGAGCTGCCCTTCGACGAGATCGAGGTGATCCAGGAGGTGGACAGCTTCACGGGCGAGGTTCTCAAGGACCTGCAGGATGTCACCATCTTCCCCGCCGCGCACAACGTGACCACCAAGGACAAGATCGACCGCGCCATTGAGGACATCAAGAAGGATCTGGACGTGCGCGAGAAGGAACTCCACGACAAGGGGGAGCTGGTGAAGGCCGAGCGCATCCGCACGCGGACCGAGTACGACATCGAAATGCTCAAGGAGACGGGCTACTGCTCGGGCATCGAGAACTACGTGCGGTACTTGAATGATTCCGCTCCGGGCACCCCGCCTTCCACCCTCCTCGACTACTTCCCGGATGACTTCCTCCTCATCGTGGACGAATCGCACATCACCATCCCGCAGGTGGGCGGTATGCACGAGGGGAACCACAGCCGCAAGCAGACGCTGGTGGACTACGGCTTCCGCCTTCCCTCCGCGCACGACAACCGGCCGCTCCGGTTCGACGAGTTCGAGACCCGCGTGGGCCAGCGCATCTACGTCTCCGCCACGCCGGGGAAGTACGAGTTCGCCCATACGCCGCAGGAACGGCTCGTGGAGCAGATCATCCGGCCCACGGGGCTGCTGGATCCCGTCGTCACGGTGAAGCCGAGCAAGAACCAGATTGATGACATCTTCGAGGAGGTGCAGCAGACGCTCAAACGGAAGGAGCGCGTCCTCATCACCACGCTCACCAAGAAGAGCGCCGAGGACCTCACGCAGTACCTCAAGGACGCGGGACAGAAGGTCCGTTACCTCCACAGCGACGTGGAGACGATGGAGCGCATCGAAATACTGCGGCAGCTGCGCACGGGCGAGATCGACATCCTCGTGGGGATCAACCTCCTGCGCGAAGGCCTGGATCTCCCCGAAGTGAGCTTCATTGCCATCCTCGACGCTGATAAGCAGGGCTTCCTCCGCTCCCGGGACGCGCTCATCCAGACCATCGGCCGCGCGGCGCGCAACGTGAGCGGCCACGTGACGCTCTACGCCGACAAGATGACGGACGCCATGAAGGCCGCCCTCGGCGAGACGGAGCGCCGCCGCGCGATCCAGGAGGCATACAACACGAAGCACGGCATCACGCCCCAGACCATCGTCAAAGCCGTGCGGGACATCGCGGAGGAGGGCCGCAAGCTGGAACTGCGCCGTCCCAAGTACGACCACACGAAGATTCCCAAGGACGAGAAGAAGCGGCTCATGGAGGAACTGGAGCAGCAGATGGAGCTGGCGGCGCAGAACCTGGAGTTCGAAAAAGCGGCGGACTTGAGAGATGAGGTAGAGCTGTTGCGGAGGGAGTTGTGATAGGCTTCTTGCATGCGCCGTCCCCTCGCCTTCATTGCCATAATCCTCGCGCTGGGTTTGACGGTCACGGTTTCCGCGAAGACGGTGCAGGAGAGGCGCGCGGAACGCCTGGCGCGCCGACAGCAGATTTCCTCCCTGAGCCACTCGCTTCGCTCGGGTTCAGGGCAAGCGGCATCTTCGGCATCTTCGGTTTCCTCGGCATCCATCAAAACTCCAATAATCAACAAACAGGATCTTCACTACGCCATCCCCCTCCTCGTCTACCACCACATCCGGCCGACGGCCGGGTACGACAAATCCACGTGGAGCTGGAAGATGTCCGTCTCGCCCAAGGTGTTCGCGGCGCAGATGCAGTGGCTGGCGGACCACCGGTACACGCCCGTCACGCTCGATACGTTCCTCCGCATCGCGAATGGTGAGATTCTCGGTCCCGAGAAGCCCGTAGTCATCACGTTCGACGACAGCAACCGCAGCCAGTACGACGTCGCGCTCCCCATCCTGGAGGAGCACCGGTTTACGGCGGTGTTCTACCTCATCACCAAGTCCCTGGCGTCATCGGCGGCCATCAACACGGAGATGGCGAAGGATCTTGCGGCGCGGGGAATGGATATCCAATCCCACACCCTCAACCACCTGCAACTCACGAGGCTCACGCAGAAAGAATTGGATTGGGAACTTGCCGAGAGCCGGCGGATCTTGGAGGAACTGACGGGCAAGCCCGTGCGGCACGTCGCCTATCCCGCCACCATGCAGAACGCGCTCGTGCGGGAACGCGCGGCGGCGGCCGGGTACGTCACGGGCACGCTCATGGATCCCCGCCGGGCGACGGAGAAGGATGACTTCCTCAGGATCCCGCGGATCATGATGACGGATGAGACAAGCCTGCAGAAGATTCTCCCGTAAAGGCGGACCGGAAGACCCGCTTCAGGACGGACGAGATAAAGCCCGCGAGGGTGTTGCCATAAAGAAGACTCTTTAGAAACGCTTTCGGTCCTTGCCGAAGTATCCATCGTGATATCCTTCTCTCTGTATTCGATTTTTGAGTATTCCTTCAGAATATTTACCAATGTGCCGATAGTCGTAGTTGCCTT
Organism: uncultured Candidatus Peribacteria bacterium; assembly: GCA_964502425.1. Lineage (GTDB taxonomy): Bacteria > Patescibacteriota > Gracilibacteria > Peribacterales > Peribacteraceae > CAIKAD01. The sequence continues at coordinate 2,530 of CAZCWV010000006.1, forward strand.
GGTCGTATCCTTCGTCGTACAGCGCCTGGGGGGATTCCTGTTGATGCAAATGTCGTTGGATGTCCTTCTCTTGGCGGTAGTGCTTCTGTTCGAGCTTCCGATCCAGGACTCGCGAGACCCGCTGCCGGTGGGTGCGCATGCCATGCGCAAGCCTGCCCTTGGGAACCGCGGTTGCAGCCTCCTCCAGGCGGCGGGCTTCCGTTTGAAGATCGTAGAGGGATAGAGACGCCAATTTTTTCAGGGCTTTCTGTTCGGGATTGTTCATGGGGGATGGTGAAAAAGGACGATATTGTCTTCTTCCCGGGGATGCCTGTCAAAGGGGATGAAGGACTACCACTCTGGGAACAGAAAAACGAGGGTTCCGGGGCACCGTTCACGCGTTCTCCATCACCTTCACTACGCGCTCCTGCTCCTTCCGCGCTTCCTCTTCCGTGAGCGTCCGGTCCTTTGCCCGGTAGGTGAAGCGGAGGGTGAGGTTGAATGTTTGGCCGCTGCCGTAGAGATCCACGATCTCCACGCGCTCGAGGAGGGGGGAGGCGTTGTGCAGTTTGGCGAGGAGCTCTTCCGTATGTTGTTCCTGTGTGCGCGGGACCGTGACGTCGTACGTAACGGCGGGGAAGGCGGAGAGAGGCTCTGGCACGACGGGCGCAGTTGTCCGTACGAGCACCTTCGAAAGGTCGAGCGCGGCGACGGCGGCGCGGTGGGGCAGATCAAACGCGGCGCGAACGTCCGGGTGCACTTCCGAGAGGTAGCCGACATCGTTGCCCTGAGGCGACCCTGAGCTTGTCGAAGGGTTGTTGACGATGATCCTCGCGGCCCGTCCGGGGTGGGCGGCGCGCGGGGGATCCTCCTGCTTCTTCCACGCGGTCGTGAGTCCCACGGACTGCAGGGCGCATGCGATATCCTGTTTGAGGAGGAGGAAGGGATCATGCTTGAGGTCCCCGTTGCCGGATCCGTCCAGATCGGCGTACAGGAGACCGAGCTCCGGCCACTCTTCCCCCGTTTTCTTGAACACGTGGGTGGCGGAGAACGTCTTCAGTTCCTTCCCCGCTTCGAGGAGATTCCTCTGCGCGTGTTCCAGCAATCCGGGGAGCGTGGATGTGTGGAGGAGGCGCGTCTCCTCGCCGAGGGGATTCTGAAGCGCCACCGCCTTGGCCGCATCCATCCCCGCTTTCGTGAGGAGGGCTTCGCCGACGAGTGAGAGGGGGAGGATTTCCGTGAAGCTGGATTCCTTGAGGCTGTCGCGGATCCTATGCATGCGCGGATCGCGGGGCGGCGGCGCGACGGACGCCGCGGGCATCACGGGGGCGATGTCGTTGTAGCCGATCATGCGTCCCACTTCCTCGATGAGGTCATGGCTGCCGTGGAGATCGCCCAGCCGCCAGGGCGGGGGGGTCACCTTCGCGTCGCGGGGAGAAGCCTCCACTTCGCATCCGAGATCCGTGAGGATCTTCGTCGCGCGCTCCGCGGGCACGTCCATCCCCAGCGTGTCGCAGAGGCGGTTCCATTTGAGGGTGATGGGTTTGGGTCCGGGCTCTTGGCCCCAGGAGAGCGGGGCGGAGGCCAGCCGTGCGCCGGGAACGTGCTGCAGGAAGAGTTCGATGGCGCGGAGCAGGCCGGCGCGCGCCGCAACGAACGGTACGCCCTTCTCATACACCGTCGCGGCGTCCGTGCGGTGCCCCATGGCGATGGCGGTTTGCCGGGTGTTGAGGGGATCCACCACCGCGGCGTGGAGCCATACCTTCCGCGTCGTTTCCTTCGTCATTCCCCGCATCCCCCCCATGATGCCGAGGAGGTCGAAGATTCCCTCCTGATCCTCCATCACGAGCGCTCCCTTGGAGAGCGCGCGTTCCTCCCCGTCGAGGGTTTGGATCTTCTCCCCTTTCTTGGCGCGGCGCATGGAGACAGGGCCCTTGATGTCCGCTGCGTCGAAGCTATGGAGCGGCATCCCCGTTTCCATCATCACGTAGTTGGTGATGTCGATGGGCAGGCTGATGGACCGCCAGCCCGTGGCCTGGAGGCGGCGCGCCATCCACTCCGGCGTCTCCCCCGTGCCGTCGATCTCCACCAGCGCCGCTTCGTACCGTGGCACAAGCTTGAGGCTCTCCGCGGTGACGGCGAACGGGAACGGCGTTGCCGGAAAATTCACATCCGGTCCCTTGGGCCACTCCTTCCACTCCGCCAGCCCAACGGCCACGAGCTCCCGCGCAAAGCCCACGTGGGAGAACAGGTCCGGGCGGTGCGTGATGGCGTGGTTGTCCACGTGGAGGACGACGTCATCGAGCCCCAGGTACTGCTTCAGCGGCTTCCCCACGTCTCCATTCCCGTCCTCCAGGTCGATGATCGTGCGGTCCACGGCGTCCGGGAACCGCGCCGTGAGATCCAGTTCTTCCGCGGCGCAGATCATCCCCTCGCTCTCCTCCCCGCGCACCTTGGCCTTCTCCAGCGTGACCATCTCCGTGCCGTGCCAGCGCACGCGGGCGCCCACGTGGGCGAACGCTACGCGCATCCCTCCCCGCAGGTTCGATCCGCCGCAGACCACTTTCTTCGTTCCGCGGTCCGTCTGCACGTCGCAGAGCGAGAGCCGGTCGGCGTTGGGGTGCTTGCTGAGCGTGAGGATCTTCCCCACCACCACGTCCGCGAGGAGGGCGCCTTGCACCTCCACCTCATCCACCTCCGCGATGCGTTCCGTCACCACGCGGGCAACGGCCTCGGGGTCTGTTTCCTTGAGAGTGATGAAGTCGGAGAGCCAGTTGAGGGAGATATTCATACGGAGAGTATACAGTATGGAGTATTGGGTATTGAGTATGATGCTCCACGCGTACGAACAGGCTGCGTACTCTTCCGTATCCGATGCGCATTCCTCAATACTTAATACTCAATACTCTTCAGTGTCGAGTCCAGTGCGTCGTCGTTCCTTGTGGGGGCAGGGGAAGAATCGGTACGCTGTCTTCCGTTCTTTCCCCGCTTTGACCATGATCGCAAAGAAAAACGGTTCCAAGAGTGCTCCTCCGGAGCGATACGGCAGCGCATGCTCCCTCTCCTGCTTCGTAGGTCAGGTTGTGGTTGCCATCCTTCTCCTCCTCGCCACGATCGTGTCGGCGATGGACCTGGTGCTCGCGCACGTCCTCCAGAGCGGCCTCGTCTTCGGCACGTCCGGTGCCTCCCTCTCCGTCATCGCCTTCGCAGTCGCTCTCACGCTGTTCTTCAAACAGGTGAAGAGCATGTGTTGCGGATGTTGCAGGGGGTGCTGCAGGTGAAGCAGTGAATTTCGTTTATGGATACCATTACTTTGCAGGATATCAAGTTGTGCGGAGCCAAGGCCATTCCTGACGACAGGGTGGTGTACCTCGTCATCAATTCTAAAGTGAAAGTTGCCATTGTCCCTCTGAAGGAACTCAAAATGCTCGTTGAAGCATGTGAAGAATTGGAGGACATGAAAGCCATAAAGGAGGAGAAGAATGAACTTACCGTTGGGTGGGATGAGGTATTCCTCGAGCACGAGAGGTTGCACCCTCGTCGCCAATCGAAGAGTTGAAACAAGAACAGGGGAGGGGGAATTGATGATGGGGGAACAGTGCGTATTGAGGGTTTCCTTATGTTCGGTCTTATGGCAAAGTACGCAATACGGAGAGGTCGCATAGTGGCCTAGTGCGCACGCTTGGAAAGCGTGTAGATCCGCAAGGGTCTCGAGGGTTCGAATCCCTCCCTCTCCGCCATCATGTTTTGGGCATAATGGACCCACATGCATTGGCGAAGCTGTGGTTCTGGGGTGACCCACTAACCTACGGAGCCGATGAATAACGTTGCTCCTGTCATGGTGAGCGGAGTCGAACCATAGACAGGAGACAATTGTCGCCCCTCGACACCGCTCGGGGTGACAATTTGTTCATTATTCATCGATTCCCTACGATTGGTTGCCAGCTTACCTATGCATGTTTTGATAACCTAGGCTAGAATCAACACGTAACTGTTATTGCTGTGTGCATCATCACACTGCACAATCTCAAATGGCGGCATGAACACAATCGTTCTTCCAAAAAGGCTGAAACTTTCTGCTCTGAAGCTCGCGGTTGCGCTTAGTTTTGTGCTTGGAGTCCCAGTGGTAATCATTCTCTCAATGATTATAACCTTTGGAATCGGAGCAGGATTAATTTGGTTATTGTTAGAATTTTCAGGTTATGCCGACAGAATGCCCGTAGGAATTATTTTTCTCCTTGGGGCTGGTGTCGTCATAGGTATCCTTGCACAATTTTATGGACTGTTAAAAGCATTTATTTCACAGACTCCCTTTGAACCTGCAATCAGGGTTAATCTGGATCAAGAGCCGAAACTCAAAGAGTTTATTGAGGAGATTGCAAATAAAGTTGGCACAAAAGCACCCCAAGTTGTCTTGCTACATTCTCTACCTGAGTTCTACGTGTCACAGGGAAAAAGAATAACCATCAGCGGCACTGCGAGAGGAAGAGTATTAGCAATTGGACTGCCGTTGCTTCCCATTCTTTCTACTAATGAACTTAGTGCAATTCTTGCTCATGAATTTGCGCACTTTCATGGCAATGACACGTTGTATAGCACAATAATACAGCCAGTTTATCGAAGCACCTTAAATGCTATTTCTATCATGAAAAGTGTCACATCTTCATCATCGGATAACGCTGCAATTATGTCAATTCCCCTCTGGTTTCCTTCGTGGTTTCTTTCCAAATTCGTTCACATTTTCAATAATTTGAATATTTCAATTTCAAGACAGAGAGAGCTTCGATCCGATTTTATTGCCGCGAGTATTGTAAGCGGGGAAGTAATGGAAACAGCGTTGAAGAAAATTGTTTCCTACTCACCAACGTTCAGCACTTTCCTGCACGAGGAAGCGTTTGCTCATGAACTCAAAAGAGATAGGGATTTCTTTAGCGAGTTTGAGAGAAATCTCAAAAGCATGTTACCTACCATAAAAAAATTTGAAGAAGAAGCATTGCATCAAACTGAAGACTCACATTCTACCCACCCCTGTCTCTCGGCAAGGATTCGTAGCCTCCCCAAAACTTCTGGGCAAAGTTCCAAATCACTTGCAGCCACTTCACTATTTGTGAATCTAGATACATATCGAAAAGAACTGAATACATTCCACTGGGTAAACGTATATCACAGAAGGAGAAAATTACTCTGCGAACATCTACTACGCAAACTTCAGGAGGATAGGCGGACATCTGGTAAAACTTTTTCAGAAATAAAGAAGCAAAAAATACTAACCGAAGAAGAGATCAATTTTTGTGTGGATGTACTTTCTGAAACAGAAAGAAAGTCAAAGGAAGAAATTCTTTTACAGTTTAAAGTGGTTTCTCCAGAGGAAGAGTTTTTAAATGCCCTAATGGAAGGACGCATAAATATTCCAGAGAAGACGTCAGATAGCATTGAACGTCACTGACGGTACGGCACATCCTGTTTCTTTGAAAATAAATACCCCAATGCTTATAATAAACTCTTGCCAAGGGCGTGGGGACGGAGCACGCGACGATTGATCCTTCGCTGCCACCGCAGCAGAACACGGGATACTTCATTGCGGGTCGGTTATTCTTTCCCGGCGATGCCTTCACGGATCCGCGGAGGGAGGTAGATCTTCTCGCTCTACCCGTCGCTGGACCATGGATGAAACTTTCCGAGGCAATCCAGTACGCGTTCTCCCTCCATCCCCAATGCTGCTTTCCCGTCCATGAAGGGATATTGAAGACACCCGGAAGCACCCATCGGGTCCCTTCATCGGCGTTGGAGCCGCAGGGAATCCACTTCCTCATTCTTGAAGAAGGGAGAGCATACGATCTTTGATGGTCTCAGTACGCCGCCTTTCCTTCCTGCATCCTCTTCGCCAACGTCCTCAGGTAGCTCGCGGCGACTTTGATGGTTTTGTACTCCCCCGTCTTAGGGTCGAAGACGCGCTTCTTCTGGATGTTGGCCCTCCACGTCCTGCGGGTGTGGCGCAACGAGTGGCTGCGGGTGTTCCCGAAAGCGGTCTGTTTGCCGGTGCGGACGCAGCGTCTGGCCATAGAGCTGTGGGAGTGTACGGATGTTTTGGCTTATCGTCAACATCCCTTCTATGAATGAAAGAATGCAAAATGCAAAATGAGAAATGAGAGATGTCTTTCCCATTCATTTCTCATTTTGCATTTCCAATTTTCCATTCCATCAGGTTCACTTATGGTTGAGAAATCACTACGATGCTCCAACACATGACCCCTTTCTTCAACCCCATCTTCATCATCGCCATCCTCATCGCCCTCTCGGTGCATGAGGCGGCGCACGGGTATATCGCCAAGCGGCTGGGGGATCCCACGGCGGAGATGGCCGGCCGCGTGACGCTCAACCCCATCGCGCACATCGACCCGCTCGGCGCCATCCTCTTCCTCTTCGTCGGCTTCGGGTGGGGGAAGCCCGTTCCCGTGAACCCCTACAACTTCCGCCACCCCAAGCGGGATAGCGCGCTCGTCTCCCTCGCGGGCCCGGCGAGCAACCTCCTCCTTGCCATCCTTTCATTCGTCGCGCTCGCCCTCCTCTCGCGCACATTGCCCGGTTCCGTGGGTTCCCTCCTCTCTTCCGCCACGGAGGGTTCGGTGGGCGTGCAGTTCCTTGGACAACTCCTTGGCAACCTGCTCTTCATCAACCTCGCGCTGATGGCGTTCAATCTGCTCCCCGTGGCGCCGCTCGACGGCTCCAAGATCCTCCACCCCTTCATCCCCTACCGGTACGAGGACGCGTACGAGCAGTTCATGCGGCGCGGCCCGTACATCCTCCTCTTTCTCCTCCTTGCGGAGAGTTTCCTCGGCTTCCCGTTCCTCTCGGGGTGGATAGAGTGGATCATGGGCACAGTCCTATCGCTATTGGATTTGCTGTTCGGGTGGTTGTAGCCTGGCGTCGTTCACCGAATCGTAACCGTATGACATGAATCGCGTACGCTTCCGTCAGGGAACAGGCATGCCATCCCTCTCCGCCCTCTCCGCGGTTCCTTCCATCGGTATTCCCCCCGCGTTCCTCAGGACTTTCGGGCCACTCCTGGAACGCGCGGATGTCCGCTTGGACGGATCGCGCCCCTGGGATATGGACGTGCGGGACAGGCGGCTCTATGGGCGCGTGCTCTCCACGGGCACGCTGGGGCTGGGCGAGGGGTACATGGACGGGTGGTGGGAGTGCGGGCAAATCGATGAACTCATCCATCGCCTGTTGCGCGCGGGGGCGGGGGAGCACTTGCCGTTCAATCTGCGCACGCTCTCCCTCGCGCTGCTCTCCCTCGGGTTCAACCTGCAGAGCCGCGCGCGTTCATCACAAGTGGCCGAGCGCCACTACGATCTGGGGAACGATTTCTACGAGGCGTTCCTCGGCCCTTCCATGCAGTATTCCTGCGCGTACTTCGAAGGAACGGACGGTGCCGCTGCCGAGACGGACGACTTGGCGGAGGCGCAGCGGCGGAAGATGGACCTCATCCGGCGCAAGCTCGACGTGCAGCCGGAAGACCATATCCTCGACATCGGGTGCGGATGGGGAGGCCTCGCGACGTTCCTGGCGGCGCAGACCGGCTGCCGCGTGACCGGCATCAGCATTTCCCGCGAGCAGATCGCGTATGCGCGGAAGTCCTGCAAGGGGTTGCCCGTGGAGATCCTCCACCAGGATTACCGCGATATCCGGGGGACGTACGACAAGGCGGTGTCCGTGGGGATGTTCGAGCACGTGGGTCCGCGCAACTATCGCGCGTTCATGAAGGCGGTGCACGGAAACTTGCGCGAGGAAGGCCTGTTCCTCCTCCACACGATCGGCGCCAACCGTCCGTCCGTGGGATTGGACCCGTGGCTCCACGCGTACATCTTCCCCAACGGTAAGCTCCCCGCGGCGTCCCAGATCTTGCGCGCCACGGAAGGACTCTTCGTACTGGAAGACTGGCACAACTTCGGCACGTCGTACGACCGCACGCTCCTCGCGTGGCACCGCAACTTCGAGGCGTCCTGGCCGCGGTTCCGGGAGCGGTACGGCGAGCGCTTCCACCGCATGTGGCGCTACTACCTACTCGGATGCGCGGGCTCGTTCCGCGCGCGCAACATCCAGCTGTGGCAGGCGGGGTTCTCCAAGAGGCCCTGCCGAAGGTACAGGCCCGCGCGTTGATGCATGCGCTATACTCCCCCCATGCGCACGCTCCTCGCCGCGTGGGGACGCTTTGAACCGGGCCGGTCCCTCCTCATCCTCTGCGCCGTGATCCTCGGTGCGGTGTCGGTTCTGCCGTACGCGCTGCATACGTTCTCGCCGGAGTACCGTCCGGGATTCACGGTCATTCGCGACAAAGACTACGGCAACTACTACAGCCGCCTGGAGCGCGTGCTCACGGGGCATCCGGATGAGGCGGATAACGGGATAACGCCCATCGGCTCCGGCATCGAGGGCATGCAGGGGGGCGGGATGGAGATCCTGGTCGCGACGCTGTTCGGGTGGATGCGGCTGCCCGCGCCCACGCTCTCCGTGGTCGTCACCGGCATCCTCACGCCCGTCCTCTTCCTCCTCTTCTTCGCCCTGTTCGTCGCGCTCGGCTTCTCCCGCCGCGACGCTTTTGTGATGGAGATCGTCCTCTACATCGTCCTCTACAGCAACGTGCTCACGCGCATGATGCATCCGGGGTGGAGCTTTGTGCCTGCGATTGGCGCGCTCATTGTTTTCCTCTTGTTCTGGAAGAAACCGCGCGCGGGTACGGCGCTCCTCGCGGGCGTTCTCCTCGGCATTCTCCCCTACCTCTATTTCTTCAGCTGGTGTTACGTGTGGGCCATCGTGGCGATGGCCGTTCTCATCAGCTTCATCGGGGACCGGCGCGGGGACGCCATGACGCGAAGGTTTCCGTTTGCGGGTCGTAGACCCGCGCTGCTCCTTCTTTTGGGAGCCGTCACGCTCCTGGTGGCCGCGCCGTTCTTCCGCGACATGCTCGCGTTCTCCTCCCATCCGCTTTCCCACGAGGTCTCCGTTCGCAGCGACTTCCTCTTCCAGCGCTCCGTGGAATCCATCCCCCGTACGGTCCTCCTCTTTCTGCAGCTCGGGTTTCTCCTGCTTCTCTTTCCCGCGTACCGGCGCGACTGGACGTACCGTGCGGCGCTGGCGATGCTCGCGGGCATTACGTTGGCGATGCACCAGAACTTCATTCACGGGCGCGTGCTGATGTTCTCCTCGCACTTCTATCCCCAGCTCCTGATTTCCACGCTCGTGGCAGCCGCATGGGTCATCACCCGCACTCCACGCCATGCGCCGAAGGCGGTGGTGGGAGGCTTTACACGGCAGGCGTGGATCGTTTCCCGCGTGGCCGTGGTGGGCATCGCCGCCATCTTTCTCGCGGCAGGGTTCCGGGACTACATGATCGCGTACAAGGGATACAAGTTCCTGGTGCCGTGGGAGGGCAGTTACCGCGACCAGAACCTCGCCGATGCCATCACGTTCCTCAGGCAGGAAGAGCGCCCCGTCGTCCTCACCGACGCCGTAACGGGGCGGTACGTCACGAGTTGGACGGACGGCGGCGTCGTGTACGCCACGCACATGCGGTTCCTCATCCTGCCGGACGCGGCAATGGCGGAGCGGTTCTGCGTGTCGGAGATGTTCCAGAAGAAATTCCCCGATCCCCGCCGCGCCGTTTATAACCAGTACAACCGCGTGCTCGATTCACCAGAGATGCGCAGCCGTGAGGCGCAGATGGTCACCGAAGCCTGCACGCGCGTCCGCGCCGATCCCGCCGCCTATCTGCAGAAGTACGGCATAGAGTACGTGCTCTGGAATCAGGTACAGGCGCAGGATTGGTTCGTGGATGTTTCCGCGCTTCCCCTCACCGAAGCGGCGCGGGGGGAGAAGTGGGTGATGTGGAAGGTGGAAGATGCATGATACTCACGCAGAGGGTTATCCCTACTTTTCTTTTCTGGGCGAAAAGAAAAGTAGCAAAAGCCGTTCGAAGGCCCTGAGGGCCTCTCAGGCCCGAATGGGAAACGCACCCGCCACCAACATCCATCCCGTCGTGCGTTGTCTGCATTCCCCAATCCGGTGAAGGCTCATGGGGTTCTCGTACCCTGGAACGCGCGACGCCCCAACACCCCCCATGGCGGCGGGACACCCCTCCCCCTTCTTCTCAGTTGAGAGTGCATCGGGGGGCGGTATTGTCCAAACCGAGCACAAGAGTGGCGCGCCACCCCTCCTTCCCAACGGAGATAGTGCGTGGTTGAATGGGAGAGACTTGACCGATCTGCAAAAGGACACGACACTAGGGCGTCGATCGTTCCATTCCCCAGCCGCCCTAGCTCAGAGGTAGAGCACTTCCATGGTAAGGAAGGGGTCACGGGTTCAATTCCCGTGGGCGGCTCCATCCTTCGCGCAGCGAAGGATGCCCTCCGTAGCACTTGAGCTCTGTGGAAGTAATACTCCCACCAAACGGCTGCGCTACGGATGGCAGGCCATCAAGTGCGGAGGAGGGCTTGATGAAACAATGCTCAACATATCGAGGTCCTCATAAGCTTCAATAGAGGGCTCCATCCAAGTACGACATTCAGATCTCCTTCATCGTCTCCCTCCATCCGGCTTCGCTCCTGCGGGAGCTACGCCGTGATATCCCCCATGGTTGCCTGCCACCCCTGCGGTTCCGTTCCGTGTATCTTCCGCAGCGCGTTCTTGAGCGCGTGGAGCGGGAGGAGGGCGCACTTGAGGCGCTGCGGCCCCACGTCGATCCCAAGGAGCGCGCGGATGGCGGCGGGGTCTATGGCATCCAGCTCCGCCTCCTTCTTCCCGATGAGTTCTTCGGAGAGCAGGGACATGGATGCCTGCGAGATGGCGCAGCCGGTACCGTCCCAGCCCACGCCCGTCACGCTCCCGTCCTTGAGTTCCAGTTGCAGTGCGATCGTGTCCCCGCAGCTCACGTTTTTCTCCTCATGCGTTACCGTCGCAGCCGCGAGGGGATGTTTGTGGAGCGGGTGCCGGTAGTGCTCGAGGATGTTTTCGGCGTAGAGGGTGTCGGTCATAACAGATGGAAACGTTATTTCGTTATCTCGTTACTTTGTATGGGGATGCTGATCGCCTGAGGTGGGTGAACGAAATAACGAAGGAACAAAATAACGAATCAACGATCGGAAGGGAACGAATCATTGCATCAAGGTCAGGGCGGCACGCATGGCCGGGGCCACGGCGCGGATCTCGTCGGGGGTGTTGTAGACGGCTACGGAGAGGCGCGTGGTGGCAGGGAGATGGAAGCGGTCGTGGAGCGGTTGCGCGCAGTGGTGGCCGGCGCGGAGGCAAATGCCTTCCCTTCCCAGGATTTCCGTGAGGTCGTGGGGGTGGATGTTCTCCACCGTGAAGCAGAGGGTGCCCCACCGCTCCGTGATATCCGCGGGTCCCAGTATACGGAGGCCGGGGATGGCGGAGAGTTCCTCCTGCGCGAGCGCGAGGAGGGAGCGCTCGTGCGCCCCGATGTCCTTCCAAGGATATTGCGCGAGCCAGGTGATGGCCGCGTGGAGTCCCACGGCTTCCGCGACGGGCAGCGTCCCTCCTTCAAAACGGGCGGGGATGTCGGCCGGGGTAAACGCTTTCTCCGTCACCTCCCGGATCATCATGCCGCCGCCGAGGAGTGGGGGGAGGGTAGAGAGGAGGTCGGCTTTCCCGTACAGCGCGCCGATGCCCGTGGGGCCGTAGAGCTTGTGGCCGGAGAAGACGAGGAAGTCGCAATCGAGGGCGGCGACGTCCGTTGGGAAGTGTGTGATGGACTGCGCGGCATCCACAAGGACCAATGCGCCCGCTGCGTGCGCGCGTCGGATGATTTCCTCCAGAGGGGGACGCACGCCGAACACGTTGCTCAACGCCGTCACGCCCACGAGGCGGACGTTCCCCCGGGCGAGGAGGCGATCCAGGGACGCGAGGTCCACATGCCCCTCGTTGTCGATATCCATCCACGCGACATCAATGCCCCGTTCTTCCTTCAGCTGCAGCCACGGTACGATGTTCGAGTGGTGCTCGAGGGGGTTCAATACCACCGCGTCCCCTTTTCCCCACGTCCGGCGGAACCCGTGCATCACGATGTTGATGCCTTCGGTGGCGTTCTTCGTGAAGACGATCTCCCAAGGGTGCGCCGCGTGGATGAAAGAGGCGACTGCCTGCCGGGCGCGCTCCATGGCATCCGTGGCGCGTCCAGCCAGGATGTGCATGCCGCGGTGGGGGTTGGCGTTACTCGTTCTGTAAAAATCGTCCATCGCGTCCAGGACAGCCTGCGGTTTCTGCGCCGTGGCCGCGTTATCCAGGTACACGAGGGGTTTTCCTCCCGGCTGCTCTGAGAGAATGGGAAATTGCCGTCGAATTTGCTTCAGGGGCAGGCTCATTGTCTGCTGATAGGATACCAGAATAGTTTATCCCATTGTTGTATTGTTCCATTGTTTCATTGTTCGCGTGCGTCACATACGTGATCTGATAGATAACTCACCACTTGCTTGGCAAACAATGCAGCAATGCAGCAATGGAACAGTGTGATAGGTGAAGAATTATTTGAGATTGGCTTCTCGCGTTCTCTTCCCCCTGCTACGCTCCCCTCCGCTTATGAAGCATCGTACGGTGCAGATTCTTTCGGTCGCGCTCTTCCTCGGTCTCCTGCTCTGGGGCGGCTATGCGCTCCTCTCGTACGTGGGAATACCGGTGCACGGCATGGTGCTATTCACCGATGCGGTGCAGCAGGAAGTGAGCGCCCACTGTGTTGATGGCAACGTCCTGTGCCGCGGGATACAGGGTCTCTTCCCCTTCCTCACCTACACCATCCAGCGTGCGGCTCCCTTTTTCTGGTACGTCATCCTCTCCCTTGTGGCGTACCTCCTCTTCGTGGGGTGGCAGGGCGTGCAGACGGGGGAATTTCGTGTCCGCATCAGTTGGAGGCCCTGGCACGTCATCGCCCTCTTTACGGCGTGCGTGTGGCTCCTCTTCACGGTCCTCAGCATGGGCATCTCGGACGGCACTCCCGTCCTGCAGGTAGTGGAACCTTCCCCGGCGGTGTACGGGGAGATCAGCAAGAACCAGCTCGATGCGCTCCAGAAAAATTTCGACGCACTGCAGGGGAAGGGATGCCTCACGCTCCTCGGCGAATCGGATAGCGGCGTGAAGATCTACAGGATGCGCGGCATCTGCGTGCAGCAATCCTTCTTCACGAAGGTGGTGCCGCCACTCCTCTTCATCATCATCCTTCTCTTCGAATTCCTCGTGCTCGGGCGGTTCCTCCTCATGCTCATCCGCGTGCGCCCGCGCGGGGACCTGGAAGAAACCGTGCTCAGTATGGGGCTGGGGGCTGGCACATGGATCGCGCTTCTTTGGTTCCTCGCCGTGTTCGGCATGTTCACCTTTGAACTCGGATGGACGCTCGCGATCTTCCTCCCCATCCTGCTGTTCCGGCACAGCCGCTACTGGATCCTCAAGTTCGTGCGGGGATCCTCCGAGACGGATGTCCCCTGGCAGAGCGCGACGGTCCTCCTCTTCTGGCTCCTCATCAGTTACTTTGCCCTCAATTACCTCACGGTCATCCGCCCCTTCCCCATCGGATGGGATGATCTCGGGAGCTACCTCAATCGCCCGCGCCTCCTCGTGAGCTACGGGCACTTCATCCCTTCCATGGCGCCGTTCCAGTGGGAGTACCTCACGTCGCTGGGGTACCTCCTCTTCGGGTACGACAGCGTATTCGGCGCCATCGCCTCCATGATGGTCAACTGGACGGCTGGCGTCCTCGCCGTCCTCGCGGTGATCCTGTTCACGCGGAGCTTTCTGGGCAACGGACGGGGACTCCTCGCGGGGCTCCTCTACTACAGTCTCCCGCTGGTCGGTCACTTCTCCTTCGCCGACATGAAGGTGGATAACGCCGTGTTTGCGTTGGGCACCCTGGCGCTCTACGCAATCTTTGTGGCGCTCTTCGTGCCCGCTGATGAAACGGCTCCGGCCCATATTTCCGGGTGGCGAAAATACCTTCCTCCCCGTTGGGAGTGGTTCCTTCTGAGCGGCTTGTTCATGGGCTTCGCGCTGGCCGTCAAGATCACGGCTGCCATGGTCTTCCTCGCGGTTATTGCAGCGATCATCGGCACGGTGCACTGGGGAGGGTTGGTCGGGGGGATATTCCTGGCGGCGACCGTGCTCGCCACGCAGGGCGTTGACGTTACCAAGGTGGCGGAACGTTTGGGGATGACGCCCGTGTCCCGCGGGGCGGTGCTCGGCGTCCTGTTCCTCATTGCCGTTGGGTTCATGGCCCTTGCCGGGGTGCGCCGCCGACGCTCCGTGCTTCCCGCGGCCGCCGGGCTCGCACTCTTCGCCGTCGGCGTCGCCATCACGGTGTTCCCCTGGGTCGAACACAATAACCTCGCGCAAGGCCGCATCATTCCCCGTCTGGAATTGGGCATGGCGAACACGATCTCGCCGGTGATCGATTACCTGGACGCCACGGGGCTCCCCGAGGGGGGACGCGTCCGCAAGCTCCCCGCGGACCTCCGGGTGGATCCCGAGCATCCCAACTGCCGCGCGACGGGCAGTACCGAAGAGATGGACCGTTACTGGGGGTTCCGCCAGGGATGGGTCCACTATCTCACGCTGCCCTGGCGCATGGTGATGAACATCGACTCCGCCGGGTACTACGTCACGACCATCCCCGCGTTCCTCCTCTTCCCACTCCTCCTCTTTCTGCCGTTCTTCTGGCTCAAGAAGGAGCGGTGGGTGCGATGGCTCTTCCTGCTCACGGGGCTGATCATTGTGGAGTGGATGTTCGCCGCCAACGGCATCCCGTGGTATGGCATGGGGATGTTCCTCGGGCTCGTCATAGCGCTGGAAACGCTCGTGGCGCGCGCGCCCGACATGGCGAACAAGATCGCCGTCAGCACGCTCATCATCCTGTCGCTCTTCGTCGCGTTTGCCATGCGCTTCTGGCAATTTGAGCAGCAACGCAACCTCTTTGAGTATTCCTTTGGGAAGGTCACCGCGGAGGCACTGCGCATCCGGACCATCCCCTATTACGATATGATCCGTCAGGCGGTGGTGGAGCGCAGCCAGACGATGCCCGATCGGCCGTACCTCTACCGCGTGGGGACGTTCATCACGTACTTCATCCCCAAGAACCTGGAGGTCATCGGCATGACGGACCACCAGCTGGACCAGTTCAATTGCCTCTACCAGGAACGCGATGCGGAGCTTACCCTCCGGCGGCTCAAGGCGCTGGGCTTCAACAGCATCATCTTCGATACGAACACCGCGACGATCGAGAAGGACGTGAACGGGACGCTCCATCAGAAGGCGCAAGTCTTCGTGGATTTCCTCAACAATCCCGCGCTCGGCTTGGAGATCGTGGTGAGCGATGCGGACCATGGGGTGGCGTTCATCCTCATTCCTTGATCACCTGAGTGGGTGGGGGTGACAAGAGAGCGGGGGGAGGAATCCGAGGAAACCGACCCTCCTTCGCTTGCGAGCTTCGGACGGGCAGGAGAAGCCGAAGGGCGGTCGCTTTGGGGCCTCGGAGCGTGTTGCTGTCTTTCTTTGGCATTCTCTCCCAAAAGTTCCTTAGAGGGGAAACACCTGCTACGCTCTCTACGATGATCATCGTCGTCATTCCGGCCTATAACGAAGAAAAACGCGTGGCAAAGGTTGTCGTAGACGCGCGCGCGTACGCGGACGTTGTGCTCGTGGTGGACGACGGGTCCACGGACCGGACGGGCGACGTGGCGCGGGAGGCGGGGGCCACGGTCGTGCGGCACCTGGAGAACGCGGGCCCGGGAGCCGCCACCATGACGGGCATCGAGGCGGCGCGGCGCATGGGCGCCGACACCGTCATTACGCTCGACGCCGACGGACAGCACGATGCGAGTGACATCCCCCTCCTCCTGGCGCCGATCAAAGACGGCCGCGCGGACATCGTCTTCGCCAACCGGTTCGGGCGCCGCAACAGCATCCCCTTCATCCGCCGCCTCTTCAACGCGGTGGGCAACGTCCTCACGCTGCTCGCGGCGGGCAAGTGGGTGAGCGACAGCCAGTGCGGGTTCAAGGTGTTCGGGCCGCGGTCGCTCGCGGAGGTGGACCTGCGGATGAGCGGGTTTGAGTTCTGCACGGAGATCGTCCGCGAGGCGGCGCAGAGACGGTGGCGCATCGCCGAGATCCCGTCCAAAGTGATCTACTCCGAGTACACGATGGCCAAGGGGCAATCATTCGCCAACGGCGTGAAGACTGCCCTCAAGATTCTTCTCCGTTCGTTTTTGAGGTGAGGACCAATGCAAAATGCAAAATTTGAAATGAGAAATGACGCTCAAGATCTTCCTAACTGGCAGAATTTTGCATTTCACATTTTCCATTTCTTCATTCCTCAGGATGCAGAGAAGCCTGGCAAGAAGGTCGTTCTCCGCTAGTATGGAGTCATGCGCCTCACTCCCTACCAGATCGTCGCCCCGTTCATCTCGCTCATTGCGGTCTTCTACGCGTGGAACTTGGCGGTGCGCCGTAAGAAGTCCGTGCTCGAGGCGATACTGTGGACCATTTTCTGGGGATCCGTGACGGTGGTGGCGTTGCGCCCCAACATCGTTTCGTACCTCTCCGACCTTACGGGTATCGAGAACCAGGAGAGCGCGGTGATCGTGACGTTCGTGGGGGTTCTGTTCTTCATGGTGTTCTACCTCGTCATCCGGCTGGAGGAATTGGAGCAGAAACATGCCAAGATCGTGCGGGCCTTGGCGTTGCGGGAGGCGGGGTTGGAGGCGAGGAACAATGTTGAACGGAAAGATGGAAGCGGTATGATTCCCTCATGAACGATACCGAACGTGAATCAGACGTGGATGCCGCCCTGGAGGCGGCGCTTGCGCTACATACGTTCTTCAAGCCGCAGAGGCCTGGAGTGCTCACCGCAATTGCCCGGAAAGATTTTCATGATGCTCTCAGGCGTCTTGAGGACGGTTCCATTCCTCTTACGGAGAAGGGAGATCCCCCAGCGCTGCAGGAATAATTGTTCTACTATAGGGGGGTGAAAACGATTCTCCTCATTTCACCATATTGGAAGGAGCAGCACCGCTGGATGGTGAGCTCGTACAAGCTTGCCGATCTCTGGCAGAGGCTTGGCTACAGGGTGGTCGTTGTTTGTATGGGGGTCCCTCCATCCCCCCGTCCCCCTTCCTCCCGCCTTCGCTCTACCGGAGCTACGGACGGGCAGGCCGGGGGAGAAAGGGGGGGCGAGGTTGTAGGTCGATCAGGCGTGGAGAGAGTATCCGATACGCTCGCCATCTACAGGCTTCGTGATTTATTTCTCAAGGATCCCTGGAATTACGGGATTGCCTTCGGTTTCGCGGGGTTCGTGATGAAGATCGTGCGCGAGGAGGAGCCGGATCACATTGTTATCAACAAGCTCCTCTTCTGGACGTCGCTCGCGGGCATCCGCCTCCGGCTCA
Organism: uncultured Candidatus Peribacteria bacterium; assembly: GCA_964502425.1. GTDB lineage: Bacteria > Patescibacteriota > Gracilibacteria > Peribacterales > Peribacteraceae > CAIKAD01. Next base: position 19,953 of record CAZCWV010000006.1, read on the forward strand.
CCGGGCACAGGTTCCTGCTCCTCACGGACGCGCTCGTGGGGATGACGTGGTGGCCGCGCGGGTGGCTGCCCAAGGTTTGCGCATTCCTCTATGCATGGACGCTGGGATGGCTCATCCTCTTCCTCGCGGACCGGGTGGTGACGTTCCATCCGCAGCCGAAGCCTCTCCTTCGGAGGTTGGGCATTGCGCGGAAGACGGAGGTGATTCCGACGGGGATAGATCCCCTTCCTTTCGGAAGCACCAAGCATCAAGTACCAAGCACCAATAACCAAGTCACCGTGACGTATGTTGGCAGGCTCGAATCCGTGAAGGGTGTGGATGACTTCCTCGCCGCCGCCGCATCCGTGAAGCTGGATGATCCCGCCCTTCGAATCCAAGTCGTCGGTTGGTTCAAGGATGGTCATCCTCTCGTGACGCAGTACGGGAACAGCGTGGAGTTCACCGGGTTGCGCGAGGACATCCCCGCCATCCTCGCTGCCACGGATATCTTCGTGCTGCCGAGCTACAGCGAGGGGCTCTCCAATGCGCTCATGGAAGCGATGGCTGCCGGCTGCGCGTGCATCGCGAGCGAGGTTGGGGGCAACCGCTTCCTCATCCAGAACGGCGTCTCGGGGCTCCTGTTCCCCGCGGGGGACCGCGAGGCATTAGCCGCACACATCCGCCGGCTCCTTAGCGATCCTGCCAAACGACAGGCCATGGGAGGCGCGGCGCAGGAGCGCATCAGGCAGACGTTCAGTTGGGACGTTGTGGGGAGGCAGTATCGACAGCTCTTGGAGAGTATTGAGGGATGAGTATTGTGTATTGAGGGCACATTTTCCCTTGTTCCCCAATACTCCATACCCAATACTCAATACTGAATGGCACGCATCGTCGTCCTCTCAACATTCGCCACCCCGTTCCGCAGCGGGGCGGAGGCGTGCGCGGAAGAGGTGCCGCAGGCGCTCAAGGACCGGTTCAACTTCACCATCGTCACGGCGCGGCTGCGGAGGGACCTGCCGAAGCGGGATAGCATTGGCGGTGTCCCGGTGGTCCGCGTCGGCATCGGACGCCCTCTCGACAAGTGGCTCTTCCCGATCCTCGCGCCCCTCGCCGTCCGCAGGCTGAAGCCCGATATCATCCATGCCGTCCTGGAGTCCTACGCGGGGCTGGCGCTCGTCCTCTGCCGCTTCCTCTGCCCCCGTGCCAAGCGTCTCCTCACGCAGCAGAGCACGAACACGTCGCTCCTTCTCTCGCTGATGTACCGTCATGCTCACGCGCTCACCGCGATCAGCCGAACGCTCGTCTCACGCTCGGAGCAATTCGGGCGGAGGGACGTGACCCTGATCCCGAACGGCGTGCCGTACGCGGCGATACGGGAAACCTGCGGCCGCACCGCCAAGATTCCCGGCCGCATCCTCTTCGCGGGGCGGCTGGAACCGATGAAGGGGGTGGATACGCTTCTCCAAGCTCTCCACCTCCTCACCTCCACGACGCCCCTCGATGTCCACATCGTCGGTGACGGGAGCTTGCGACGCCTGCTCGAGATGCAGTCGCGCTCCTTCCTCCTCGAGGGAAGCTTCCGCGGGTTCATCCCCTTTCCGGACATCCATCAGGAGTACGCGGAGGCGGAGATCTTCGTCGGCCTCTCGCGCAGTGAGGCGCTGGGGAACGTGTTCCTGGAAGCGCAGGCTGCCGGGTGCGCCGTGGTGGCGACGAATGTCGGCGGTATTCCGGATGTGGTCCAAGACGGCGTCACAGGGATCCTCGTCCCGCCGGATTCTCCCTCTGCGGCCGCAGACGCCATCGGCAAGCTCCTCCACGACCCCGCGTTACGTCAGAAACTGGCGGCGGCGGGGGTGGAGAATGCGGGCCACTACGATTGGGGTACGATCGCGGCGAGGTATGGGGAGGTGTATCAGGATCTTCTCCGGTGACTTCGGACGAGTTCCGTCGCCCTGAACAAACTCTCAAACGTCCCCGCATCGATCCAATCATCCTTCAGTACGGTCGCATGGAGATTCCCTTGTTTCAGATATTCCCTGCTTACGTCGGTGATTTCCAGCTCTCCACGCTCCGATGGTTTCATGTTCCGGATGATGTCAAAGCACGTGTTATCGTAAACGTAGCATCCCGTTACGGCATAATTGCTCTTGGGTTGTACGGGCTTCTCCTCGATCGAAGTGACTGTTATTTCGTTGATTCGTTGATTCGTTATCTCGATTCCCGCAACACCGAAGCGTTCCGGATCGTCTACTTGTTTCAAGAATACATGCCCCCCCTTTTCAAATGACGTGATGGCCGGCGTGAGGTCGTCGAAGAAGATGTTGTCGCCGAGGATGGCGCACAGGGCATCGCCATCGACGAATTCTTCCGCGAGGGCCAATGCCTGCGCGATCCCTCCGGGCTTCTCCTGCACCACGAAGGCGAACGAGCATCCGAACGTGGAACCCGACCCCAAGTACTTGGCGATCTGGTCCATGTGCTCCGTTCCGGTGATCACCGCGATCTCCTTGATCCCTGCGCGCAGCATCACGTCGAGCGGCTCGTGGATGAGCGGCCGGTCGTAGACGGGGAGAAGGCTCTTATTCGTCACGTCCGTGAGGGGCTTGAGCCTGGAGCCGGTGCCGCCGCAGATGAGGACGCCCTTCATGATCGGAGCGATGGTACACTTTTCTTGCAGCTGGGGAAGGATACTGAAGATTCCGAAGATTCCGAGGATGCCGATGATGCCGAGGATATGAAGCTATTCTTCGATAGGAGCTGTCGTAGGTTATTTCCTCGGAATCTTCGGAATCGTCGGCAACCTCGGCATCCTCAGTTCTGCTACCATATGTCCGATGAATCTTCTAGTAACCGGCGGGGCGGGCTTCATCGGCTCGCACTTCGTCCTGCGGCACATCGAGAAGTATCCCGAGGATACCGTGATCGTGCTCGACAAACTGACGTATGCGGGGAACAAGGCGTTCCTCGAACCCGTCCTCAACCGCATCCGCTTCGTGCAGGGGGACATCGTGGATTTTGAGCTCGTGGCGCAACTCCTCCAGCGCTACGCCATCGAGAGCATCGTCAACTTTGCGGCGGAGACGCACGTGGATCGGAGCATCAAAAACGCCGTCCCCTTTCTTCACGCCAACGTTCTCGGGGTGCAGAGCCTCATCGAGGCGTGCAGGACGCACCCGGACATCCTCCTCTTCCACATCTCGACCGACGAAGTCTACGGTGACCTGCAGGACGACGAGGCGCCGCGACAGCCAGAAGATCCCCTCCGCCCCAGTTCCCCCTATGCCGCCAGCAAGGCGTCCGGCGATCTCCTTCTCAGGGCGGCGGCGCGGACGTTCGGACTCCGCACGCGCATCTCCCGCTGTACCAACAACTACGGCCCGCACCAGGCGGGGGAGAAATTCATTCCCACGGTCATCCGCCACGCGCTCAAGAATGAGCCCGTTCCCATCTATGCTGCGGGGAAGAACAAGCGCGATTGGCTCTACGTGACGGACCACTGCGACGCCATTGAATTGCTGTTGCACCAAAAGGAGGGCGACGGACGGGTTTTCACCGTGTCGGCGGACGAGGAGCGGGAGAACATTGCAGTCGCCAAGGCGGTACTTTCCATCCTCGGCAAACCGGAGAGCCTGCTCCAATCCGTCCCCGACCGTCCCGGCCACGATTGGCGGTACGCGCTGGATTCCTCGGAAACCCGTCGTCTTGGCTGGAAGCCGTTGGTGGGTTTTGAAGAGGGATTGAGGAAAACGGTGGAGTGGTATGTGGGGAGAATATAATCATCCCTACTTTTCTTTTCTGGGCGACCCTTCGGTTCGCTTCGCTCACCTCAGGGCAAGCGCCATCCGCTTGCCCTGAGCGAACCCGAGCGATAGCGAGGGTGAGCCGAAGGGTCGCGCGTTGTCTGCATTCCCCAACCCGCTGAAGGCTCAT
>CAZCWV010000007.1:0-23573 GCA_964502425.1 uncultured Candidatus Peribacteria bacterium
CCACGGACTATCCCGCGGACTTCAGCTGTTCCTCATCCACGGACGATGATGAGCGATTGCCCCAATCACAGTGCCAGGATGGGTACGACAATGATGGGGACGGTATAATCGATTACCCACAAGACCCGGGATGTTCCAGTTTGCAGGATAACGATGAGTACAATGCATCGACTACTTCCGATATCGCCATATTGAAAACGGGGCCGTCGAGCGTCCAGAGGACGGTGAACGGGGAAACTCTCCTTACATATTCCGTGGAAGTGCAAAACATTGGTGGTGCAGCTTCGACGAATGTCACTATTGGGGACGTGATACCGGCAGGGACAACTTTCTCCGCCCTCAACTCGAGCGCGAACTGCGTCCTCAACGGGAGCCAGACATCCGTTCTCTGCAACAACTTCACGCTCAATCCCGGTGCGAACAGGACGTTCCAAATTTCATTTTTACTCCCGACAGTTTCTACTTGTACACCGACGACAATCCAGAACGTCGCGACGGTCAGCACGTCCAACGATTCCAATGCCTCCAACAACACGAGCGGGACGGTGACGACGCAAGTCACTTGCCCCGCATCGAGCTCGAGTTCCTCGAGTTCTTCTGCAGACATCATTGGGTATCGCTGTAGTATGGATCAGTGCCAGCAATGCTTCATATCCATGGGCGGCGATTGCGTTTATGGAACACTCCCACAATGTCTGTCATCCTGTACCCCTCATAGTTCTTCCTCTTCATCATCTTCCACGTCCCTCGTGGATCTCTCGGTCACCAAGTCCGGTCCGCCGACGTTCCAGCGTGGCGGTGTGATGATCTACAATGTGACCGCCACGAACCAGGGGCCGAATACAGCAGAGAACGTTGTGATTGCGGATGTCATCCCGTCGGGACTGACATTCAACGCCGCCTTCTCGGATAGCATATGCGTCCTCAATGGAGGCCAGAACTCCGTTCTATGCAACAATTTCAGCCTCTCCACTGGTGCAAACAAGTCGGTGAACATCGCCTTCAATGTGCCCTTGGTAGCCAATTGCCAGATCGAGACGATACAGAACCAGGCAACGGTGAGCACCTCGTCCGTGGACGCGAATCCTGCGAATAACCAGAGCAATGTCGTTACGACACAGTTGACATGTCCGACGGTCTACCAGTGCTCCGATAGCATTGATAACGACAACGATGGTGCAACGGACTATCCTGCGGACTTCGGTTGTACCTCACCCACGGACGATGACGAAAATTACCCCCAGGCGCAATGCCAGGATGGTGCGGATAACGATGGAGATGCCTACGTCGATTACCCAGCAGATCCCGGCTGTGATAGTGCGCAGGACAATGATGAATATAACGTGTACCAGTGCTCTGACGGTATCGACAACGACGGGGACGGTGCGACGGATTACCTTGATGACTTCAGCTGCGGACACAATGATCGTGATAATGATGAAGCCAACCCCAAGGCTCAGTGCCAGGATGGAGTGGATAACGATGGGGACGGACTGACGGATTTCCCCCATGATCCCGGCTGTGATACCAATCAGGACAATGATGAAACGAATGCCGCTTCGTCCTCCAGCAGTGCTCCTTCCAGTTCGTCGAGTAGTTCCTCCTCTAGCGAAGTTTCTTCCTCCAGCTCAAGTAGCAGCTCATCGACGGAATCGAGCTCCTCCAGTTCCAGTTCGTCGACAGAGAGCTCATCGAGTTCCTCTACGCCCACGGGATGCATCACGGTTGTAAAGGAAACCTTCGATACGGCGGGCAATCCTCTCACGCCGGTCGCTCAGTTCACCTTCAAGCTTGATGGCGTAACGGAAAGGCTGAACGATGGGAGTGGTGTCGCAACGTTTGCGGACGTCCCACTAGGATTGCATATCGTATCGGAAGTCGTTCCCAGTTCCTGGGAGCAGCTTTCTGTGACACCGGCGGGTGGCAGCGTCCTGGTGCAGGGCGGTAGCCAGTGTGAAGCCATCTACTTTAAGAACAAGCAAATTGTGGCGACTTCATCCAGTTCGTCCAGCAGCGATTCGTCCTCATCAAGTTCGTCGGGGCCATCAAGCTCCAGTTCAAGTTCCAGCAGTTCCGTGGCGCCCACGGGCTGCATTGATGTGATCAAGCAGACTTTCGATACGTCTGGTAATCCCCTCTACCCGGTCGCTCAGTTCACCTTCAAGCTTGATGACTTGACGGAGAAGCGCAACGACGGAAGCGGATACACGCAGTACACGGGCGTTCCCGTGGGTGTGCATACGGTGACCGAAGTACTGCCGAGTACCTGGAGACAATTTGCCGTCTTGCCGGCAAACGGAACCGTGACGGTGGGCACCGGCAGCCAGTGTGCCCTCGTAACATTCCAGAACTGGCAGGTCATCAGTTCATCTTCGTCGAGTTCTTCCACTCCATCGAGTTCCAGTTCGTCGAGTTCAAGCTCTTCGGAAGTGAGTTCCTCCAGTTCAAGTTCATCGAGCAGCGATGTATCTTCCAGTTCAAGCTCCTCAAGCGTCATATCTTCGTCTAGCTCCTCCAGTTCCGTAAGCTCCAGCTCTGTTTCATCGACGTCGTCATCCAGTACGGCAGCTTCATCATCCCAAGGTTGTGGAAATAATTGTGGAGGGGGCGGAGGAGGAGGTGGAGGGGGAAGCACGAGAGGCAGCCACAGACATGGCGTGGACATCGTGAAGATCATTCTCGACAGTAACCGCTACGTGAAGCGGGATGTCGATCCGGCAGACCTCCAAGTGGAGAAGTACGCAGACCGTTCCGAAGTGCAGAGCGGGGACGTGTACTCCTACAGGATTGTTGTGAGGAACACATCCACGAAGACCCTGAATTTCCTGGAAGTCGATGACGTATTGGACTTCACGCGGCTCAGCATCGTGGATATCGGCGGAGGCATGATGACGGGGCAAGGGATCCGGTGGAACGTCCGGTCACTCAATGCTTCGGAGTTCTTGACGTTCCGCTATAGCGTACGCGTAACGGATAACGTCGCTCATGGTGACGTGATCTACAACATGACGAAGGCGAGGGCAGATGACGTAAGGGAGAAGTACGCTTACAACCAGGTTTACGTCGTGAAGGTCATGCCCCAAACCGGTACGTTGGCTTCGCTGCCATCGGAAGAGCGATTCATCAGCCCCTTGCAGAATACCGTTGGACAGGGTGTTCTGACGCTCTTCGCCACGATCATCACAATGGGAACGGCAGCCGGTGGAATATTCACGCGTCGTTTCCTGTAAGGCACTACAGTACATCAAGTACAAACCTCCGCTTCGGCGGAGGTTTTGTATATCGCAACGGTTAGACGTCGTTGCACGTATGGTCATTCGAGAACATATTTTCGCACGATATCCGGCAATGAGGTGAATACGTGCTCAAGACGCTTTGCCTCTTCGTCTCCGGGTGTGCTGAGAACCCACGCGGCGAGATCCACGCCTGTTGGCTGCGGCCCAAGGCCGATGCGCAGGCGCGGGAAAGCTTCGCCGAACGTAGCGACAATGGATTTGAGGCCGTTATGGGTCCCAGGTCCGCCCGAAGGCTTGAGGCGCGTTTCGCCCAATGGGATGTCGACGTCATCGCAGAGTATGAGAATCTGCTTTGCAGGATCGAGCCTGTAGAAGCCGACAATCTTCCGTACGGCGTCACCGGAGAGATTCATGAACGTCTGCGGCTTCATCAGAAGGACGGGTGCTGTGACAATCCTAGCCTCTTGGGTAACCGATAGGAGTTTCTGGCTATCCTTCCATTCCCCCTGGCCAAAAGCTGCGGAAAGGGCATCCAAAGCCTGGAATCCAGCATTATGGCGCGTGCGTGCGTAAGCACTGCCGGGGTTCCCCAAACCGATGACGACGAGTGAGGGTTTCACGAGCAGAAATGGTGGATGGTCCGTTCGAGCGCGGCGATTGCTTCCTCCAACTGGCGCTCGTTGATGTTCACGTTCGCCTCATGCGCGATACGGTTGCGTATCTTGTGGGCTTTCCAGACTGCATTCACATCAGGAATGAAGGAGCCGGCTCGCTTGAGCTTGTCTCCCAATGTCCCCCTGTATCCCAAGGCAGCAAGGGCAACGTCGAGAACCGCATCCGCGCCAAGGAGTTTCCGGTGCAGTTCTTTTTCACCCTGAAGACGTGCCCACTGCTCCAGGACATTCCGTTTTGCTTCACCTTTCAATTTATGCCTTGTCCAGGAGTACTGGATGTACGCAACAACTGCAGTAATGAAAGCTACGGCGACGCCGGTGAGAATGATCCAATCGACTGACGTCATACTTTGCGTATGATGATACCTGATGTCTGCTCCTTTGCGGAATGCTTCTCTGTCCCCTGTATGTCTGATAATTGGATCTTCTCCGCAACGAATTCCGCGAGGAGGTCCTGCACGTGTTTGGCGTTCTTGAGGTTCTTTTTGTGCAGATATGATTCCATATTCTGGAGAATGAGTGCCTGTATCTTGCGTGGATAACGGACATGAGAGAGGGAAACTTTTCCACCCGTGGAAATTTTCTCCATGGACAGCGTACCGTAGCCGTTGAGCGTCCCCATGATGCCATTGATTTCGTAACTTACGCCCTGGATATCCGAATAGAGGGTCCGCATCGATGTACGGTGAAACCAACCCTCCCACGCTAGGGCGATCACCCCCTGGTCCGTGATGATCCAGACATCGAGGAAGTAATCGAGAAAATTACGAAGCCACCATTGTGTCATAATCAAACTCCAAATAATCACGATGTACAGCACGGTCCGAACGGGTGCGATGATGAGAAAGGCGATCCCGGCAATGAGTGATACACTAGGCCAGAAGAGTGCGCTTGATGCTACGCCCCAGTACTTATGCACGTACTGGCTGACCACTTCATCATCATCCAGATGCTTCTTGAATAGGTACGTATCAAGCATGGGAACAGTGTACAGGATAGATGGGATGGCGGGGAGAATCCCGTTTGCCGCTTCGGTCCTATTCTCACATCATTGTGCGGTTCTTGGCTGTACTTAGACCGACAGATGGATTACACTTGGAAAGATGACTGAGCAAAAACACGGTTTCTGGTTCCACTTCCTCGACGTCTTTCTCAATATCGTCGTGATCGTGGCTATCGTCGCGGGCATCCGTACGTTTCTCGTCTCCCCTTTCCAAGTGGAGGGGAACTCCATGGTGGATACCCTCGAGGACAGGGAATACATCATCATCAATAAACTCGCATACCTTTTAGGTGAACCCAAGCGCGGAGATGTGGTGGTGTTCCGTCCTCCCAACGACCATCGGAAGTACTACGTCAAGCGCATAATCGGCGAGCCCGGGGATTTGGTGGTCATCAAGGACGGCAACGTCTACGTTCAACAGCCAGGAGGGACAGAGGTGAAGGAGCTCGACGAAGAGGAGTATCTCACTCAGAGTAACGAAGGAAGGACGTTCCGCCATCCACCGAGCAGCGGCGACCGTTCTGCCATTGAGTATGAGGTCCCGGAGGGTCAATACTTCCTTCTTGGCGATAACCGCCAAGGAAGTTTGGATTCGAGGAGTTTCATGGTGGAGGCCGAGCCTACTCCGTACGTTTCGAAGCAGGATATCAAGGGTAGAGTATGGTTCATCGCCCTTCCCGTAACGCGGATTCATGCATTGGAACCGCCTTCCTATGAGTAATACCGACGTTTGTGAGCTCCGTCTTTCTGTGGAGTGGGGGCTAGATGTCGGGTTAATTTCTTCAAAATGCCCTTGCGCACGTGTCGTCATACGCTAGCATAACTCTGTCCGAGAGGGCTTTTTTCCGAAACAATCTATGTACTCACCTGTCTCCTACATCCAGGAATCCATCGAGGAGTTGCACCACGTCCGTTGGCCAACGCGTCAGCAGGCCGTGAAGCTCTCCGTTATTGTACTCGGCTTCACTGTGGCATGTGCCGCCGCTTTCGGTGTTATGGACTTTGTCCTTTCGGAAGCCGTTTCTGCCATCCTTCCCAGCTGAACTATGTCAAAGCAAGATCCTCGTGCCGGCAGGAATTGGTATGTACTGCATACCTATGCCGGGTACGAGGACAGCGTCAAGCAGGCACTCGAACAGCGTATCGAATCCTTGGGTATGCATGACCATATTTTTCAGGTCGTGGTTCCGAAGGAGAAACAGCTTGTCTTCAAGAAAGGCGAGCCTGTCGAAGAGGAACGGAAGCTCTTCCCGGGGTATGTACTCGTGGATATGGTCGTAACAGATGATAGTTGGTACGTAGTCCGTAATACCCCCAACGTCACGGGGTTCGTCGGTTCCGGGAACATCCCTGTCCCCGTTACGCCGGAAGAGTACGGAGTCATTGAACGCAGGGTGGGCGAGCAGGAAGCGAAGTTCAAGAGCGATTTCCAGGTTGGTGACCTCGTGGTGATCGTGGACGGCCCATTCAAGAACTACGAGGGCGCCGTGGAGAGCGTGGACGTCAACAAGGGGAAGCTGAACGTCCTCGTCCTGATCTTCGACCGCGAGACGCCTGTTGAGCTCGACTTTACTCAAGTGAAGAAGAAGTGATGTGTCTTCGTCATAGTTCCATGACCGCCAAGCGCATTGTCGTCAAAGGCCGCGTCCAGGGGGTGTTCTTCCGTGTCCATGCGAAGCAAAAGGCCGATGTGTTGGAGCTGAGAGGCTGGGTGAAGAATTGCGAGGATGGATGCGTGGAACTGCACGTCCAGGGCTCGCCGGAGAAGGTACTGGAGATGGAAAAGTGGTGCAGAGAGGGCCCACCTGCCGCGCAAGTGGAGCACATGGTGAGTACGGATGCCCACGTGGGCAAATATGATGACTTCAGCATCAAAGATTGATGGTGCTTTGCAGTGATTCTGGTGCTCTCAGCATTCGTTTCTTCCTCCAGGGGAGAACTAACCATAGACCGATCGTTTGGACGACGACTCCGGCAGAGTAGCCCGCTGCAATCCCATAGATTCCATAACGCTGTGCGGCAACGGACGCCACAGCTATTGCACAGAGGCCTCCGGCAATGCCAAAGACTGCGGGAATGAGCGTATCGCGGAGGGCGTAGTACGCGCGCAACTGGAGGTGGTTGAGGCTCTCGAACGGAATGCTCACGGCGTAGACAAGAAGCATCAGCGAAAAGGCACGGAGGACACTGGAGAGATGCACGAGCCACGCCGCGACAGGCGAGAGGAGGACGAGCACGACGGCGCCGGGGATCGTCAGAGCAAGCACGAGAAGCTGTCCCTTGCGAAAGTACAGCGAGAAGCGCGGTTCATCGTTCCTGGCCGAGGCCTGGCTGAGGATGGAATACACGGACTGCGCTATGGCGATGCCCACAATTCCTACGAGGAGGGATTGGAAGTTCCGCGCGTATGCGTTGATCGTCACGGCGCCCGCGGGGAAACCCGAGGCGATGCGGTCGAGAAAGAGAAGCTGAATCTGGAAGGCGCCCAGGGAGAGGATCCGCGGCAGCATCAATCGGCCGATTTCCATGAGATCGGGGTGCCAGAAGGACACGTGGAAGTTCGTACCGTTCCACAGGACCGCACCGAATCTGAGGAGGGTGTAGAAGAGCGCGCCCAGGAGCGTGCCTGCCATGGGGCCGTACGGGCCGATGAAAGGAGTGAAAAACACCGTCCCGATAATCGTCCCTATCGTGTAGATCACGGGCGTAAGGCCATAGATCCAATATCGCTGTATCGTAATGAGGTACTGCCCGTACGTAATGCCGAAGACGAAGAGGAAGTTACTGAGGAGCGCGAGGCGGCCGAACCTCATGTAGAGATCTAATTGTTCTCCTTGGAAATGTACGAGAGCCGGAGCAATCAGGGGAAAAAACACCGCAAGGACAAGGGCGAGCAAGCCGAACAGCATCGCGGCAATGCCTACTGTCCCGTTGAGGACGCGGGCCATCTCCTCTTTTTCCCCCTTTGCGTAGTACCGCGCGAGGACAGGAACGAGCACCGTGCCTACCGCGGACATTATGGTCGTTTGGAAGAGAAGATCCGAGGGGCGGAATGCTGCGATGTAGACATCGACCACGCCGAGGTTGTCGGCAAATGTGGCGGCAAGAAAACGGTCGCGAATGAGTCCGGCCAAGGAAGCGAGAAACTGCGTGAGCGCGAGAATGGCAACACCGCTCGCGATACGATGGCCGCACAGTACACGGTAAAGCGATGAGAGGTATCGTCTACGTAGTCGCATGGGCTGACGATAGCGGAATAACCATAGGCAAGCGAGACTTGACAGATCATCTAACACATACAAAGATACGTATGAGGCAGCTTCGTTAGTTGCCACAAATCAGGAGGGAAGCCCTCCTCTCTAGAGTCTCCATCCGCAAGGAAACGAGATTCCTGATGGGGGATGAGAAGAGATCGCCATCCCATAGGCGGGCTGCGATGCAGCTGAGAATGCGCTTTCTCTCTCTTCCATACTTCTCTCCGTGTAGAGGGGAGGAGCAGCATGGACGCTGTCTCCTCCTTTTTTTTGGAAGCACCCTGTATTTGCTCCACCACCTATATCTCCGTAGAATCACTGCATGGGCAAGCCTTCTCAAGTCCCCACGATCCCCTTCTCGTCCCTGTCGGACGAGGAAGTGAAGAATGCCCTCAAAGACCATCAGATCGGTCTCACGGTGGAGGAGGCGCGGAAGGTCCAGGAGATGCTGGGAAGGCCTCCGACGGTCGTGGAGGCCGTGATTTGGGGTATACAGGGAAGCGAACACTGCAGCTACAAATCCAGCCGCAGATTCCTCAAAACGCTCCCCACCGAAGGAAAACACGTCATTCTGGGGCCCAAGGAAGATAGCGGCATCGTGGCGCTCACGGACGGGCCGGCGGGGAAGCGATGGGGCATCGTCATCAGCCACGAGTCGCACAACCACCCCTCGCAGATCGTCCCCTACGAGGGGGCGGCGACGGGGATTGGCGGTACGGTACGCGACGTGTCGTGCATGGGCGCGCGCGTGCTCGGCGCACTCGATTCCCTGAGGCTTGGGGACCTTCAATCCCAGGAATCGAAGACGATTGCCAAGGAGGTCGTTCGCGGTATCGCCGGATACGGGAATCCCCTCGGCATTCCCAATTTGGGGGGAGACATCGTGTTCGATGCATCCTATAACACCAACTGCCTCGTCAACGCCATCGCGGTCGGTCTCGTCCGCGAGGACGAAATCATCCATAGCTACGTCCCCGAAGAGGCCGCAGATGCGGGGTACGACATCATTATTGTTGGGAAGCCGACGGACCGCAGCGGATTCGGCGGCGCTTCCTTTGCAAGCGTCTCCATCGAGGAGGAGAAAAAGGATCAGAACACGGGCGCGGTTCAGGAGCCGAATCCTTTCCTGGAACGGCACCTTTTGGCTTCTACAAACGCACTTTTCGATTGGCTTGCGGCATCGGGAAACTTGCACCGCGTCAGTTACAAGGATCTCGGCGCAGGAGGCGTGGTATGTGCGTCCGTCGAACAGGTTGCTCCGAGGGGATTTGGGGCCTCGATTGATTTGGACAAGCTGCACGTGGCCATGGACAACCTCCCCTCAGAAGTAATCTCCTGTGCGGAGACGCAGGAACGTTTCTGTTGGGTTTGTCATCCAAATCTCACGGAGAAGATCCTTCGGCACTACAATGTAGATTGGGATCTGCCGGCTATCGCGGAGAGGGCTGGTGCAAGCGTGATCGGCAAAGTGACGAAGGACGGCATGTACCGCGTCCGGCATCGAGGGAACGTCGTATGTGAAGCGAAGTCCGTGGATATCACCTCAGGACTCCAGTATAACCGTCCCACGTCCCGGAAAGAGCTTGTACGCGATGAACCGATGCTTTCCTGTTCCGATACGCGCATTGCCGTTACACACGAAGGAAAAACGTTCCACACGACGGTCGAGGATGTCTTCAGGACGATGATCCAACACCCCAACTACTGCAGCCGCGCGCCCGCCATCCTCCACTACGACAAGACCGTCATCGGGAGCACGGCCGTGGAAGCCGGAGAGGCCGATGCCGGCGTCATCGTGCCCATTGCGGACGTTTTACACTATGCGCAAGCAGGAGAGCATCCCGGTTGGGACGTTCCGGATGAGGATCGGAAGCGTGGCGCCGCTTTCTCCTCGGACGGGAACCCCCGTTACGGACGCATTTCGGCGTACTGGCAGGGTGCACACGCAGCGCTGGAAAGCATGTGTAACGTCGCCGCCACGGGAGCCGTCCCGCGCGCCCTCACGGATTGCCTCAACTACGGGAATCCCGAGAAACCCGAGGAACTTGGAGCGCTGGAAGACGGTGTCCAAGGTATTGCGGATGCGGCGCGTGGCGTCGCCATCGATGGCAATCCCGTCCCGATCATTTCCGGTAACGTGAGCCTCTACAACGACACCCCTGACGGCGGGCCCATTCCACCCTCTGCCGTCGTTTGCTGCATCGGTGTGCTGGAAGATGTTGGGACGGCCGTCACCATGCAGCTGAAGAATGAAGGATCACTCCTGTACTTTCTTGGCGCACCGAAGGATGAATGTGGCGGGTCTGCCTACTACGAAATTCTGGAAAGTATGGCAAGTGCGCCGCGCGATGCGTTCCTGGGGAAGAATGTCCCCAAGCCGGATTTTGGTGAGCTAAGGAAGCTGATGGATACAATGCACCAACTCACTGCACAGCGCTTTATTCTCGCGAGCCATGACGTGAGCGAAGGAGGCGTTCTCCTGGCGCTGTTTGAAATGATGGTTCCGCAGCGGAACGTTGCGCGCGGCATCGGCGTACACGTCGATCTCGATTCCTTCTCGTCATCCTTACCAACGGACAAGCTGCTTTTCTCGCAGACGCCGGGCTTTATCATTGAGGTTCCCCTCGCCAACGCGGATGTTGTGACGCGAGTGTGCGACAAGCAGGGAATCCCCTTTACCGTACTAGGAAAGGCCACGGGTGATGCCACGCTCACCGTGCACAGGTCGAAAACGCCCGTCATCACTGCTTCGCTGGAAGCATTCCTGCCATTGTGGGAGAACGGGCTGAAGCACGCATGGGCATAGAATGGCTATTGCATACGACTATGGACGATCCCGCATGTGAATTTCGCGATGCGTTCTTGCGCGGTGCGTCGGACAAGGGAAAATGCACCTATGCACCACACTACGTTCACACGAGTTGCGGCCATCCTCTCCGTTGCCGCGTTTCTCATCCCCTCCCTCCCCCTTCCTTTGCGCGCAGCGTCCGGGGACACGATTTCACTCGGGAAAATCGTGATCGAACAGGAGCATCCTACGGGGCAATTATACGGCTGGACCCTCATCAATGCGGAACATCAAGATTTCAAAGGACATGACAGGTCGAAGGAGGTCAACATACCGGCCGGTTCCTACACGTTCTTCATTGACCAACCGGATGGTTATACGACCGAAGTACGTATCTACGATGGCTTGGAACTTGTGAAGACCGCTGACAGTCCACAGATCTCCTTCACATACGATGGAACGAAAGCATTGCGGATCTTCGTACACTTTGCACTAACCTATGCCGGCCAAGTGAATGTGGTCAGCACGCCGACAGGCATTCCCTACGAGTTGCGCGGCCCCAACGGCATTGTACTCAATGATGTCACGCCAAAGTCGTATGATTCGATGCCCATCGGGCAATACAGCGTTCGGTATTCCCCTGAAGGATGTGGAGCAACGCCGCCGAAATCCGATGAGCTCATTTATGAAGGCCGAGTGGATTTTTCCATCACGTTACAGTGCGCTGCACTGCAGCATATCGTAGAACAGAAGAAGGAGTCTTCTCAGTACGTCACTACCACCGTTAATGGACAAGAGGTAGTCCTGCATGACGTTCCTGTCACGTCATGGTTTGCCGTGTACGTCTCTTCCGTTGCCAGGAGGGGCATCATGTCCGGCTACAAGAATGTAGACGGGACGCCTTCCGACAAATTCGGGCCCGAAAACCCCGTGACACTCGCGGAAGTCGCCAAGATCATGCACCGTCTCGCAGGTATCGAAGAAGTGCATAGTGCAGCAGGTGCCCTCAACACGAGTGCGGTAGGCTGGGCATCAAACTTCATTGCTTCCGCAGAGGGGAGGGATTGGGTCGTTTATGTAGACACGTCCGTTGAGGTCAATAGACCGGCGACGCGCGCTGAAGTTCTGCAAACCATGCTCCAAGCATTGGATATCCCGCTTAAGTGGCCAACGGGGAAGTTATTCTCGGACGTCTCACGCCGCACTTTGTACGCTGCCGCCGTTGAGACTGCGGCAGGGGATGGGATTGTTTCCGGGAAGACCGGAACGGGCGGTACGGTCTTCGAGCCGTCGGCTTCCATTAATCGCGCGGAACTAGCTAAGATCGTCACGAAAGCCATGGAGAAGTACAAGCTGCAGACTGCCAATTAATATTCACCGCCGTGTCTTGAGCATTTCCAACATGCGGTCAGGCAGACTAGCAATGGATCCCGCCCCCATGCAAAGGAGAACGTCTCCGGATTGGAGAATATCCGAACGCAGGAGTGTTTCTGTCGCGGCGATGGACTTTCCGTTAATCGAAGGAATCCCGCTCGCCTTACCTGCGTCCATAACGAATGCATCGATATCTACTTTCTCCATTTCGATGTCGGCACGTGCAACGTAGATATCCGGGATGACAAGAAGATCGGCTTTGACGAATGACCCGATGAAATCCTTGTACAGACTGCGCGTGCGGTGGTGCGTGTGCGGTTGGAAGACGACAACGAGACGACGCTTGGGGTATGCAGACTTGATGGCGTCGATCGTCGCGCGAATTTCCACGGGATGGTGGGCGTAATCGTCAATGACGAGTACGCCGTCTTCCTCCCCCTTGATCTCCTGGCGACGCCAGGAACCTGCGTAACCGGATAACGATTTAATGGCTTTGGCTTGCGGAATACCCAATACGTCAGCGAGCGCGAGAACGAGCGCGGCATTTTGCTGCATATGCACCCCGGGCGTCTGGAGCGGGATGAGAGGAAAGGTGTCTGCGTCGATGATTTCCTTTTCACTCTGTTCCGCAAGCGAGCGGCAGGCGAGATCCTTGCCGTGCGTGATGACCGCTCCGTTCTCCGGCATACAACGGAAGAATTCCAGGAATGCTGCGTGGTACTCTTTAAGAGTTGGATAAAAGTCGAAGTGGTCGCCATCGCAGTTGGTGAAGAGCGTGATATCCGGTTTGTAGGAGTGGAAGGACTTGCGGTACTCGCACGCTTCCACGACAAAGAGATCGCTGTTCCCCAGACGCCAATTGCGGCCGTTCAACTCCTTCATTTTCGTCCCGACAATGATGGTAGGGTCCAGACCCGCCTCCAAGAGCAGCCTTCCTGCCATGGCCGTCGTGGAAGACTTTCCATGCGTGCCGCACACGGCGATGACCTTGTAGTCCTTGAGAAGTTCCCCTAATGCCTGCGGATAGGACTTCTGCGGTATGTGCAATGCCTCCGCCCTCTTCCGTTCCTGCGCGTCTTGCGGGATGGCTTCGGAATACACGAAAAGATCAATATCATCCGTAACGGCCGATCCATCCTGCAAGAGAGACACACGTATTCCTTGTGAAGCCAAGTCGTCCAGGAGAGCGCTCTGTGACTTGTCACTTCCGCACACATTATGTCCCGCGCATTTCTGCAAGGACGAATACGCACTGAGCCCAATTCCGCCGATGCCGGAGCAGAAGATCTTCATGTTGTACCCAGTATAGAAGGCGATGGACATGCATGAAAGCAGCGGACAGGCGGACGCGACAGACCGTAGCCTAGATGGTATTCTAGCCTTCGTGTCCTATAGCGACCTCGAACCAGTTTCTAAGCAGCTCACGATTATCGTGGGACTGACGGTCGTAGGATTCATGGCCTTCGGGCTCACGCTGTCTTTCTACAGAAATATCCTCTTCGAAGTGACGCTGGAGAACATTCAAGAGGAGAATTTGAAGCTCCGGAGAAACAACGCAGGAAGGCTTGCGGATTTGGAGTACTACCGCTCAGCGCAGTACAAAGACAAGTATGCGAAGGAGAATCTTGGGAAAGTCCGCCCTGGAGAGAAGGCCATTATCATTAAAGAAGAGATTCCTGAACCCGTGTATGACGCACAGGGAAACACGACCGCAACGGACAGGCAGGAATGGGCTTTTGAAGAAGTCTTACGCCAAACCCCCGTTCTGGAACACTGGAGATTATTCCTCTTCCACAGAGAGAAGATCGAAGGACTGAAGCAATCTCTCTAGGCAGCGACTTCTATCTTCGACGGTTCCACGAACACCACGGTGCATCTCTCCCTGTTGCCGTTGAATTTCTCCACACGCTTCTGTGCAAATCGGACAATGCCTGCCAGTGACGCATGGATGGTCCAATCCTTCCCTACGTGCGTGTTTCGGCCCGGTCGAAACCAGTACCCTTTCTGACGGATGAGGATTTCCCCAGCGTTGACACGATGGCCGCCGAAGCGCTTGACGCCTCGACGTTTCGCAACGCTATCTCTGCCGTTCTGCGTAGACCCGCCGGCTTTCTTGTGTGCCATAGCTGGCGTATTTTACCCGCATTCCTTGCGTGCGCAAGGGTTCTAAAGTAGGATAAAAGCACTCTTACCGCGGGGTGGAGCAGCCTGGTAGCTCGCGAGGCTCATAACCTCGAGGTCGCTGGTTCAAATCCAGCCCCCGCAACCATGTATCAAAGCACCGCAGGCCCCCTCGAGGGGCCTTTTCGAAGTCTGTTTGCGGCGCTCGTAATAGTACAACCAAGAATGCCCTGGGACATGTCTTGTACCGATGAGAGCCAGCGAGCATCTGATACGGGGCAGAACACACGTCCATGAAGTGTATTTTTTAGCCAATCAAAAGTATTGTATGATTCCACCATGTCTGATTTCGGACCAGAATCATTTGCGCCAGGCGAAGGCGGCGGAAGAGCCCCCGAGGAGCTGAGTGAGGAGGCTAAGCAACGATTTGCAGCGGCAGCGGCTGCCATGCGTGCAATACGAAAAGAGGAGAAACGCAGCCGTAAGCGCGACGATCGTGTTGCGAAGACCATTATTCAATTTCTCAATGACGACCGTTACACCCACCTCTTCGTCCTCATTTCCCGCCTCGTCGCTCGGGATTGCCCTTCAGTGTTCATCCTCTCCATCCTCTCGCTCATCAGTGACGAGTCCCGCGCGGTGATACAGGAATACCTCAAGGAATTGGGGCAGAAGTCCGACCGGGAGACCGTCAGTGAATCCATGCGCCTCACGAAGGGGAAGGAGTTGGATGCCGGCTCCCATGCCGCTCTCGTGGAATGGATCACGCGCATGCAGATGGTCCTCTCCATGGAAACCGTCCCCATTCTTCGGAGGCTGATAGTGGACGGGCGTAATATCGACGGAACCGTCCTCCAGCTGGCCACGTTCGTCATGCAGGATTTCTTCGGGGATTCGAAAGGCGGGGGCATCCCCTTCGAAAAGCTCCACTCCCTCACGGCGAGCATCCTCCAAACGGTGTTTGAACCATTTATGGATGCCATTGAGATGCAGACCCCTGAGGTTCCGGATGAGGAGGATGAGGATCAGTAATGTCCCATAAACTTGAAATCTTCAAGCGGTGTCTGCTTCGTTTCATTCAGATCCGCGTACAGCCGTAGGTGATGGATGTCCATCGCAAAGTCCGCATCTGCCACTTTCTTCATAACGATCTTCTTCACAACATGGAACTTCTGCGGATGGCGGATGCGCGCGAGTGTGATGTGTGGTGAAAATGGCAGACGGGACGGCCACGGGCAGGACTTCCTGAGACGCGCGAGTTCTTCGGAGAAGGGTACTTGCAGAAAGAGCACACGGTCTTCCCCGCGGGACCCAAACGTCGAGGCGCCCTGGATCCTAAGCGGGAACGACGCGGTGTTTCCCGCGATCATCCGGGATTGTTCTACGATGGCACCGTACTCAATCTCCATCACGCTTGGCCAGAATTGCAGCGTGAGGTGGGGCGTCTGCGGGTTCTGGAACGAGAGGATGTCTTCCCATTCCTTCAGCTCTTCCTGGAGCGCCTGGAAGAGCCATTTTGCCTTCCCTTCCAGGGGAATGGCGAGGAATGTGGAATGTAACGGGAATGGAACATGCTGCATCATATTTAGCGTAATTCTATAATGCGCTTCTATGGCTAATCATCAAGAGAGTATCGAGATGAGTGACAACCACGTGGCACCACCTCGTGTTCAGTATCAGAATATTTTATCTCAGCATGGAGTTGACTCTCCCGAAACACGCTCGTTCAAACAACAGCATGAGAAGGTACCTGGTTTTTCCGCTACAGCATCCATTGTAGAACAGTTGGCTCAGAATCGTAGAATGATCCAAGAGACACATGCGAGGAATAAGACTATTACCTCTTTAATACAGCAAGGAACGCCTCCTGCGTAAGCGCGACCTTCCCCATCTGTTTCATCCGCTTCTTGCCTTTCTTCTGCTTCTCCAGGAGCTTTTTCTTGCGGCTCACGTCGCCGCCGTAGAGGTAGCCCGTCACGTCCTTGCGGTAGGCGGAGACCGTTTCGCGCGCCACGATCTTGCCGCCGATCGCCGCCTGGATGGGGATGGGAAACTGCTGCTTGGGCACCACTTCCTTCAGCTGCTTGCAGATGACATTGCCCACGGCGTGCGCTTCCGACCGGTGGACGACGGTGGAGAGGGCTTCCGCGGGATCCCCCATGAGGAGGATCTGCAGCTTCACGAGGTCGCCGGCGCGGTAGCCGATGGGTTCGTAGCTCAAAGACGCGTAGCCTGCCGTAGCGGATTTCATGCGGTCAAAGAAATCCAGGACGATGCTCTGGAGCGGTATTTCAAAGTGCAGGAGCGCGCGGTCTTCGATGTACTCCGTGTTCAGGTACACGCCGCGCCTGTCTCCGGCAAGCGTCATGCACGGGCCAATGTCTTCCTTGCGGCACACGATCTCCATCTTCACCCACGGCTCGCGGATTTCGTCTATGACCGCTGGATCGGGAAGGTCAGCGGGGTTGCTGATAGCAGCGGTGTCCGGCGCATCTGGCTTTATGAGGCTCGCGCGCACGTATTCCGCAGGATTCTTCGCATGTAGCCTGACCTCGTACAGCACACTGGGAGCCGTGATCACCAAGTTACAGCTATATTCGCGTTCGAGCCGTTCCTGGATGATGTCCATGTGGAGGAGACCGAGGAAGCCGCAGCGGAATCCGTTCCCCAACGCCGTGTTGCGCTCCGGCTCCATCTGCAACGCAGCATCGTTGAGAGAGAGCTTCTCCAGCGCTTCCCGCAGCTTTGCGTAGTCATCCGCTTCGGTGGGATAGAGCCCCGCGAAGACCATCGGCTGCACGTGCTTGTATCCCGGCAACGCCTGCAGTTCGCTTGAGGACGCAATGGTATCCCCCACGTGAAGCTGATTGACGTCCTTCAGCCCGCTGACAATGTAGCCGATTTGCCCCGCAGAAAGAGCAGAGTCGGAAGCGTAGCGGGGCGTGAAATGCCCAACATCCAGCACTTCAAACGGCGTCTTCGTCTGCAGACAGTGGACCTTCTGCCCCTTCCGGAACTCCCCTTCCATCACGCGGACGTAGCCCACAGCGCCACGGTACGTATCCATGATTGCATCGAAAATTAACGCTCGCGAGTCCTGACCACTGGCCACTGACCGCTGGCCGCTTCCAGGAGGAGGGATTCTTGAAATAACGGCATCAAGAACCTCACGCACGCCACTCCCCTCCTTCGCGGAAATGAGCAGAATGTCTTCCTGCTTGCATCCGAGAAGCTTCATGACTTCCTCGCCCACCAGCACGGGATCCGCCGCGGGAAGGTCAATCTTATTGAGGACGGGTATGAGTGTGAGATGATGTTCCATGGCCATGTACAGCACAGCGAGCGTTTGCGCTTGTATGCCCTGCGTGGCGTCCACGAGGAGGATGGCACCCTCACAGGCGGCGAGGGACCTGCTCACCTCGTAACGGAAGTCCGTGTGGCCCGGCGTATCGATGAGATTCATCTCATGTCCTTTGTACTGCATCCGCACCGGCTGGAGCTTGATGGTGATGCCGCGCTCGCGTTCCAAATCCATCATGTCCAGATGTTGTTCCTTCATCTCGCGCCTCTGCACGGTCCCCGTCAGTTCGATCATACGATCGGACAACGTCGACTTCCCATGATCGATATGCGCGATGATGCAGAAGTTGCGGATTTCCATATGTAGGAGTGCGCGACCTGTCCACCGTAGCACCGTTCAAGACAGGAAGAATGGAGGAAGAATATGGAGAACTATAGAGGTTCTTTGTATCGTTACTGTACAGCAAATATGCTCTCCTGGCGATGTCCGTATGATGTTTGGAACGTCATGGCTTCTGTCACGCGGAGAGCGAGAATGGATTGAACGTCGTCGTACGGTCGTACGCGTCTTCGTGCTCCGTGCGCTTAAGGATGGCAACCATGCGGTACGTCACAGGCGTAAGGAGAACTTCGATCACCACCTTGAAGATGTAATTGGCGATCACGAGACTCCAGAAGAGCGACCACGGGAATACGCCGAAAAACGTCGCGAGTGCGATGAACACCAGCGTATCAATCCCCTGCCCCACGAGCGTTGAGCCGATGGTGCGTGTCCACAGGTACCGTCCCGCCGTCCATACCTTCATCTTCGCGAGGATGACGGAGTTGCTGAACTCGCCGAGCAGGTAGGCGCAAAGGCTCGCGACGATGATCCCGCCGCCGCTCACGCCGCCGAGGATGGCGGTGAATGCTGCATCCCCTGCGTACTGCCGCCACTGCGCTTCCCCCGGAAGCCACGCGAGGATCCAAAGGAACGCGAAGAGCATGGCCGATGCAGCAAAACCCGCCCAGATGACCCTGCGCGCCCGCTTGAAGCCGTACACTTCTGTGAGGATGTCCCCGAAGATGTAGCTCAGCGGGAAAAGGAGCGTTCCTCCGTCAAAGGAGAGCCTCAAACCAAGAAGCGACACGCCCCAATCCACGATTTTCGCCGACGAGGCGATGTTGCTCGCAAGGAGCACCGCGACGAACGCGGCCATGACGAGGTCGTAGAAGCGGTAGGGTTTCATGAATACAGTGTACGTGAGGTGCTTCTTCTTGGGATAGTGAGTATACTCAGCCCATCGGGGCGTAGCTCAGTTGGCTAGAGTGCCTGCTTTGGGAGCAGGAGGTCGCGCGTTCGAGTCGCGCCGCCCCGACCAAGGTTTACGCGGGAATGCTTTCCTCAAGAATGGCAGGTGTACTCCTGTACACTGTTTTGAAGATGGAGCATACTCCTCGCATGTACTGCACCGTGGTCACTTCTTCGCGCTCGAGCGGCATTGGCAACGGCTTGACGTACGAGGGGCAAGGGACGGAAGTCGTGGGGTCTGCCGTACGCGTTCCACTCCGGAACGGCATCGTGGAAGGCATTGTGATTACCGTACAGGAAGCGAAGAAGCAAGAAGAGTACGACCTGCGCAAAATCAAGGAGATTCTTGATGCACAACCTATCCTCATGGAAGCACAGATGAAGACGGCGCAGTGGATGGCGGAGCACTACGTCACTACGCTCCGGCAGGCTCTGGGCGTGTGGCTCCCTCCCCCGCCCTGGTCGCATCTTCTTCCGCGAGAAATCGCTGGATACACGCTGGCGGAACGTCATGCGCAGATGCCGCTCGGGAAGAAGCAAAGCCTCATCGTGGAATATCTCCTCGGGAAGGAGTGGGTCCCACAGGAGGAACTGCGGCGCGCCGTTGGCGCAACGCCGGACATATTGCGCACACTGAAGAAGAAAGGGCTGATTATGGAAGAGACGAGACGGGAAGAAGCGGGGGTCACGGCTCCTGATGCACCGGTCGTCGAATTACCGACACTTACGCCCGCGCAGGAAGCTGCCTATGAACTCATCAAACGCGATCCCAAGCCCTCCCTTCTCTTCGGTATCACATCCAGCGGCAAGACGGAAATCTACGCACAACTCATCGCTGATGCAGCCAGAGAAGGAAAGCAATCCATCCTTCTCGTTCCCGAGATCCTCCTCACGGAGCACTCCATTGCGCGGTTTGAACGACTCATGAAGAGGGATGCCATCTCCATTGTTCACAGCAAGCTGACGGAACGGGAACGGCGCGAGGAGTGGAAGCGGATTCGCGGCGGCGAGGTGACGCTCGTCATCGGGTCGCGGAGCGCCCTCTTCTCCCCTCTACGGAATTTGGGGCTCATCGTCATCGACGAGGAGCACGAGTGGACGTACAAGAACGAGCAGATGCCGCGCTACCACGCGCGGGAGACGGCCGAAGCCCTCGCACGTCACAGCGGTGCGCGTTTGGTACTGGGAAGCGCGACGCCATCACTGGAATCCTGGGCGCGCGCGAAGAGCGGAACGTACAACCTCGTGCGTCTTCCCACGCGCTACGAAGAACGACCGCTCCCGACCGTCCGGGTGGTGGACCTGGTGGAGACGAAATTCGGCAGACTCTATCCCTTCTCGCCGCTCCTCATTGATTCCATCCGCGAACGTCTGCAGCGCAAGGAACAGTGCGTCCTCTTCCTCAACCGCCGCGGCATGGCGAGCGCCCTCCTCTGTTTGAAGTGCCGCCGCCGCGTTGTCTGTACGGAATCCCAGCTGCCCTTCACCGTCCACCACACGTCGCAGGGGCGACCGTACCTCCTGGACCATTCCACGGGCCTGATTGCGGAAGTTCCCGCGACTTGTCCGCACTGCCAGAGCGCGGAGCTCCGGCCCGTGGGCGCCGGAACGCAGAAAGTAGAAGCCCTTCTATCGTCCCTCTTCCCAACGGCCCGCGTGATACGGGCGGACCGCGACACGATGCAGAACCCCGAGGAAATGCGCGGCATTCTCCGCAAAATGCAATCGCGCGAGGCGGATATCCTCCTCGGCACACAGTCCGTGGTCAAAGGACTGGACCTGCCGCAGGTGACGCTTGCCGTAGTGATCCTCGCCGATCTTGGCCTCTCGCTCCCGCACTTCCGCGCAGGTGAACGCGTGTTCCAGCTCCTCACGCAGCTCACGGGACGCTCGGGGAGAGCTAAGCCCGGTGAAGTGATCATCCAAACGTTCCGGCCGGATGCCGCGGAAGTGATGGCGGCCGCCAACCACGAGACGGAGAAGTATCTCAACGACGAACTCAAGCTGCGGATCTACGGCGGATATCCCCCCGCGACGCAAATGCTCCGCTTCATTATCCGTGGTCTGGAAGCCGAAAAGAAGGCCAAGAAGCTCTTTACGGAAGTGCAGAAAACCATTCTGGAAGAACGGGCCGACATTAAAGCGTACGTAGCCCCCACGTTCTTCGGCGGCAACAAGGAGTGGCATGTCCTTCTCCGCGGCCTTTCTCCAAAGGCCTTGTTACCGCACTTGGATCTTGAGGGCGTGGTTATCGACGTGGATCCGATGGAGACACTCTAAAGTTGCTCCATGAATGATCGGTACATCCGGCTCACCTCAGATACCAAATTTGCCAAGAGTTGATCTGCAAAAGCCGGATCTTCGGGTTTATCCCTGCCCAAATAGCTTCGACAGTCCGTAGAATCCCACGTAGCCTGCAATGTCCGTCCACTCTTGTATCCAATGTATCCCGCACCCATGACCTTGTCTGACAATATCTTTCTTGCCTTATCGATGTCATATGAATCCTGAAAATATATCCCAGCGGCACGAAGTATTTCGTTGAGCTTGATGCCGTGTGGAGCGGGTGGCAGAAACAATTCGCCATACGCATCAGCTCCCTCTTGAGTAAGCATGAATTTAGCCTCTCCAACTTTTAAATAGACACAGATTTCTTGCGTAAGTGGATCTGGAGTCACTCTCATAACAATGTAATCGTACACTAGACTACACAGTTGTCTAGCCGCAGACAGTAGAGGGCAATCCCCGCGGCCACGGCCACGTTCAGCGATTCCTTCTTCCCGAGCATCGGTATTTTTGTCACCTGATCACAGAGCAAGAGAATCTCTGGGGGGACTCCGGCGAGCTCGTGGCCGACGATGAGACAGACCCTGTCGGGGACAATGACATCTGCTAGCGCAACGGCATCAGGCGTGATTTCGAGCGCCAGAAGGTGCCAGCCTTCGTCCTTCAGCTGCTGAAGAACAGGTAATGGATCCTTCTGCGATTCCCACGCAACAAACTCCTCCGCACCGAGCGCGGTCTTGGTGATCTCCTTGCGCGGCGGAAAGCCCGTGTATCCCGTGAGATAGATTTTCTCAACATCGAACGCATCGCATGTGCGGAAGAACGATCCCACATTCCAAAGAGAACGAACGTTGTAGGCCAAGAAACGAATGTGTCTCTTCATATCATCGCAGAATCTTCAGCTCGCTCGCGTGGGGGTTGTACAACACCTCGAGGAGCTTGCGGGAAGCCAGTGCAGTATCCCCTACCCCGTTCACGCCGTAGCAAATGCCTGTAAGCACCCCTTTACCGAAGGACTCCGCAACCGTATCGGGAAGATCACGACGCAAAAATAAGGAGCCGCTAAGGATCTTGGTCGCTTGTGCGGATTCCAATTCATCTTCATTCCTCGCGGCATTGTTCCAGCGATACACCTTCCCGTCCCTCCGGATGTACGCACGCTCCTTATTGGGATTGAAGATCGCGAGGTCGTTGAGTATTTTCTCCTTCAATGACTGTTGTACTCTGAAGTATTTCCACTGCTTCAACGAGAGCGACGGAGCATATCTCCTGGCAGTCTGTTCCACAGTCCGCTCCTCGTTATTGACGATGATCGTTTCAATGAAGATCTCCGTCCCTTCCGGTTTGAGGCTCTCGAGATCCACCGTCGTGTCGGATACGGCTTTCCCGGAAGCCTGTTGCACCTTCCCGTTCCGTTCCATCCACTTCATCAGGGAATCGAAGTAGGGCTTGCCGTTCGGCGTCCGTTCCGGGTGCGGCATGAGCGCGATGACGTTCCCCGCGGGGTTGCAGATGCCCGCGGCGCCGAACTGCGCGCCATTGGGCGTTATCGGCATACTGTCTGAAGTTGCACCATTCGCATCGCAGTAGGAGAAAGTGATCTGGTCATTCTTCTTTAATTCCCTGATAACGTCCGGATCAGTCGTGATAAACCGTCCCTCGCCATGCGCGATGGGAAGGTGCATGGCCCCCTGCCAATCACTCGTCGCACATCGTTCATTTTTGCACGTCGGCGTGATCCACACCCACTCGCTCAGGAATCCCGTTGCCTCATGACCTTCCTTCGTCGTGATCACATTGCGCGCCAAGCACATCTTCAACTCTCGATCCAACGGTATCAGCCCGCTCTCTACGAGCACCTGCGCGCCGTTACAGTTGCCGATCACCACCTTCCCCGCTTCCGCTTCCTGGCCGATGAAG
This sequence comes from uncultured Candidatus Peribacteria bacterium, assembly GCA_964502425.1. Classification (GTDB taxonomy): domain Bacteria; phylum Patescibacteriota; class Gracilibacteria; order Peribacterales; family Peribacteraceae; genus CAIKAD01. The sequence continues at coordinate 23,248 of CAZCWV010000007.1, forward strand.
TCCATCAGCGTGTCCCTGCCCGCCACCATGCCCGCGCGGCCGCGGTCCTCATACGAGAATCCACCGACGAGAAAATAGCCGTCTACGTCCGCCAGTTTCGCCCGATCGTCGTTCCAACGGAAGTACAATGGCGTCATACCGCTCTGCGCTATGGCGCGTAGCGACTCAAATTCACAATTATTGCCCGGGAACGACACGACGGCGATCGTTGGCTTCTGCATACAGAAGCATTATCCCGTATCCATTCCCCATTATCAATTCATCATATTTTCCCGAATTCAAGCTGGAAGCTGAACACCCAGGCGTTTGCAGTGGGAAGAGAATAC
>CAZCWV010000008.1:0-12470 GCA_964502425.1 uncultured Candidatus Peribacteria bacterium
GTTTCGACGCATCCTCAAGCAGCTCCACAAGCCCCTTCGTCGTCATGAGCTTCTCGGTGGCGAGAGCCGTGTATATGGGTCCTTTCATCGCGCGGAAATCAGCATCGATACAAGGAACTCCATGCTCCCGGAGCACTTGCGTCGGTTTCTTGTACTTGCCGATGCATTCTTCCTTGAACAGTTTCAGCGTGAAGTCGAAGTCGTACAGTTTCCGGCTTGTTTTCCGGTACGCCTCAAAATGCAAAGGAGAGCTATTGTACAGCGTACCGTCAGCGTCGAAGAGGAGAGCTTTGAAAGCGAGAGACGGGTTCACGGAATCATTGTACGCGCGGGAGTGCAAGATGTATCTGAACCTATGCAGTTACCGGAAGAGATCGAGATATTCCCAGAGGGCAAATAGCCGATTCCTCGATGAGCCCGTCATTTCCCGAAGTATCTTGTTCTCCGTCAATTGGAGCAAAAGCGTATTGGCGGTATTAAATGAAACGTCACATGCTTCCGCCGCTTGTTTTACATCAATGACAGGTGCGGAGAAGAGATGGAGAAGCAACGCATTTCCATTGCGTGCCTTACTGCCGAGCGAGAATATAACGTCATCGTATTTCTTGCGGAGTGCCATGATCTTCCGGAACGTATCGATGCCATTCGTCGCCGTTGTCGCGACGCCTTCCAGGAAGAAAAGGATCCATCGTTCGAATTCCCCTTTCTCGCGTACAAGCATCAGTCCATCTTCATACAGCGCTCGTCTCTTCTCGAAGAATGCGGAAAGATACAATGTCGGTTTATCCAATAAATCGGCTTCAACAAGCTGAAGGGTGATGAGAAGACGGCCGATGCGGCCATTGCCGTCAAGGAAAGGGTGGATCGTTTCGAATTGGTAATGGCCGAGTGCGATCTTGAGCAGAACCGGAATCGAAAGATCTTTGTTATGCCAAAATTTCTGCAAATCATCGAGGAGTGCCGGAACTTCCTCATGCGAGGGCGGGACGAACACAGCGTCCTTCGGACTCGTACCGCGTATCCATTTCTGGCTCTGACGTACGTCACCGGGCTGCCGATGCTTTCCCCGGACATCCGTGAGAAGGATGCGATGCGCATCTCTGAGCAAACGCATGCTGAGAGGCAGCCGTTTGAGCTCATCGATGGAGAAATTCATTGCTTCAATGTATCGCTGTACTTCTTTCCAGTCGTCACGCTTCTCTATGGAAACTTCCTGTTCGGGCAAGACGACGTCCGTCACATCGGCCTTCGTCCCCTCGATTTTGCTCGATTCCGTCGCTTCTTTGATCACATGCATCCGAATGAAAAAATCCACATTCGGCACAATGGTTGAATAAGCATTCAGCTCGCCGAGTAAACGGCTTGCTTCCTCCACCATCAAATCAATCCGCCGGTCCTGCCACACGAACGGCTTATTGATGGTTTCCGGGAGAAAGAACCTGTAATCCTTTCTCTGCCGCCAGATACCGGCAAGATGTTTAGGCATTGAAAATAGGGGATATTCTTATTTCAATTTTATTCCTATTTTTGAAATAAAGCAATATTCTATTTCAGTATGGCAAAGCGGGTATTCATGGACACAAACTCCTAGGGGGTCAGGGGAATGGGACCTGATAACGTTTAAAAAACAGCCTGCCATGAACCAGGGCTCACTCCGCTCGCTCGGTTCATGGCGAGCCACTCATTCACAAGGACAAACTTCATCGAACTCCTGGTTCATGGCCTGCCACTTTCCAGGAATATGAGTTCGACATCGATACCGTCAACGAGCAGCTGAAGGACGGATATTGAGCTGAGTTGCCCTGCTCAACTCTTTTCCGCCTTGCGGTACCTTGTCGCCCTTCCCATCCCGATTTTCATAATCTTTTTGGGATCAAGGAGCTTCCGGAGCGCCTGGTCCACCGTCCGGAAAAGATTCCTGCTTTGGCAGTGTCATGGCCATCTCGCCCCGCTCACGGTCTTCTCCCTTCAATAGTGCGCAGCTTTGTTTCGAGCGCGGTGATTTTTGTCTGCAGTTTTCCCTTGGCAGCTTCACGATGCCGGATCTCTGCGATGTAATCATCGCGGATTTCCTTCGAGACATTGACCAGCTCCTCGCCTTCCTGCCGCAAGGCTTCCTGGAACTTGCGTTCCTTCTCGGCATTCACTCCCAACTGATGGTCCTTCTCCTTTTCCAGCGTCGCCAGCTTTGCCGTTTCCGTCCGCTTCTCAACATCCCGGTGGTCCTTTTTGGATTTCATTCCCGTCATCCGGTTACGGTTGAGCCGTTCCTCATCCCCCACAAGCGTAGAGATGCGGGATTGCAGGGGTGTGAGATCATCGGACATATCGTGTGGGGTAAGGGATGAGGATTACGCGCGTTTGAGCGTGCGCAGCAGGGCAATGAGCACGACGGCGCCGATGACTGCCATGACGATGGCGCCCAATGTCCCATAGGCAGTTATTCCGATAAGGCGGAACAAGAAGCCGCCGACAAGTGAACCGATGATGCCGACAATGATGTTACCGACGAGGCCATACCCGCCGCCTTTCATGATTTGCCCGGCAAGCCAGCCGGCGACGAGGCCGATGATGAGGAACCAGATGATGTCCATAGGAATAGGGGGGAAGTAATCAAACAGTTGATAGTGGGCTTCAGCAGGAGTTCGAAGATTGTTTCAACGGTGCACGGAAGGATGTGTTTCTCATTGCGATAGCGTCGTTCATGATGTCATCGAATGCCGCGACATCGTCATCCCAATTGATGCTGAGTCCTCCTGTCTCTACCGGTGCTGTCACGCGAAGATTCCCGTCGAAGATCTTGCGGATGACCTGCTTTGACCATGAGGGATTTGCGGCCCCCAGGAAGGCAGCGACGGCACAGGTATCGAACCAGAGGGTATTCATTGAACGGGAAAGGAAGGAGTATTGAAGGAATGAGACAACGGCTATGGGTTCGTGGGTTCAAAATGGAAATGGCGGTGCTCCATGTTCATCTCCTGATGGTAGAGGCGATGTTCGGTGTCGTAGGCAACGGTACCCTGTCCCGTTTGGTGCTCTTGGTGCCACTGGATATGCGTCTGTACCGCATCACGGTGGTACTGCCGGTGAGCTGCCGTTCCGTGCATATCCGTCGAGTGAAGGATTGCCCACTCGGGATTCGGTCCCTCGTAGAATCCGTTGTCAGGTTGGTTCATCGTGGGGATGGATTCAGCCATTGCCGATGGGGCGAGTGCGCCGAGGAACAGGACGGACAGGCCGAGGATGACGAGATTTTTTAGCATGTGCGTTGGGGGGAAGTGAGGAGGAGGAAAAAAAGAGGCTCTAGACGTGGTCCGCCGTCCGCCGCACCGCGGACCGGATGATCCCGGCGCCGGTCGTTCCGTAGAATGTTCTCTGATGGATCGCAGGGAACCATGACCGCAGGATGCCGGAGAACCGACGGGTGCTCTGGAAGGAATGATGGTAGATACGATGGGTGCGCATAGTTGTGTGTGGGGGGAAGGAAATTCAAGAATAGATGTGTGCGGTTTTTGCGCAACCCGCTGCGCACACACGAAGTCGCCAGGTATTGACCCTCTAGGCACCTTTTTGGACTTTTTCGATTTCTCCTGTTTATAACGACCAGCTGGTGAGGAAATCCATCGGCATCAGCTCGATGATCTTCCTTGCCTGTACGTCAGGATCGAGGGCCCTGTGGTTGTACTTCCACTCCAATTCCTTGAGGTACAAGCCTGTATTCTTCTTCCAGATGCCATGGTGGTTGCGTATCCGTTCACGGATCCACGTCCATACCTGCTCAACACTCTCCTTTGACTGCTCATCCTTGGAAAAACGGTGGAACTTGCCGCAGCAAATCATCCCTGCGTACCCCTCGCGTCGTCCCGGGACTTCCTCATGGGAGCCGAACGTATGGAAGTGGAGCACCGCTTCTTCATCCTTGAGCGGGTCGATGTAGACTTCGCCGCTGTCCCGGAATTGCACGCCGAACGCAGGCGATTTTCCCTCCGCATCGCCGGGACGTATTCTGCTGTTACAGTACTTGCACCGCGGTTTGCCCTGTAGCACCTGTACGCTTGCTTTGTGTACGGAGAGGAGGGGGAGCTTCTCCCGTGGCACACTCGTATTGGCAATGAGTTTGCGGAAGTGGTCGTAGAAGGCGGCGACGAGACGATAGCGGTGATGCGTAATCTGCGTCGTCCTGTGTGCCGAGAAGTCGAGGCAGAAGCAGAGCAGAATCTCGGCACACTGTTGCAGTTTGTTCTTCTTCGTCACTTTGTGGATGCGGAACTTCCTGCCGCAAGCGGTGCAATTCTTGCGTCCATCCCCCAGCGTGTTCAGCCTGGTTCGTATCTTGCAATGGGGGCAAATCAAGTGCCGGGAGGAGTCGCTCCGGGATAGGCGCACTTTTTCCTTGAGATGCGGCACGAGGGTTTCCGCGTTAATGATCATTGTGGGAGCGGAAATAAGAGGGATTGAACGGCTAGCATAGTCCTTTCCATGAAGAAAGGATACAAATTTACTTTGAATCGACAGAATTTGATGATGTTGCATGGCAACCATGTATCGCCCGAAGGGTGCCTTCTCCACTCATCTGATCCGCACATTCATCGAGACCTTTTTGGACACAAGCTTCAGAGTCAACGCCTTCCGGGTCGGAGAGTTATACTGCGACCATGCCCTTCTTCTACCTCGCCCGCTGTTCCGATGCCTCCCTCTACAGCGGATCGTGCAAGGATCTCGTTGCCCGTGAGGTGGCGCACAATGTCGGGAAGGGTGCGAAGTACACGCGGTCACGTCGCCCGATCCGGATGGTCTACTCTGAAGAGTTCCCTACATTAGCTGAAGCCATGAAGAGGGAAGCGGAGGTGAAGAAGTGGCGGAAAGAGGGGAAGGAACGGTTGGTGGCGGGGAAGCATCCGGCAAATGACTGAGGAACAATTTTCCGTGAAGCGATTTCTTCCTTCCCGTTGGTCATCCTCCTTCACCTTGATCCAATTTCCGCAGCATCTCCGCCGCCTCGCTGTTCCCCGCATCCACGCGCAGCACGGCTTGTAGGTGTTCCGTTGCTTCATCCCTCTTCTTCTGGTCTTCCAAGAGGGACGCGAGGGCGAGGTGGGCTTGGATGGAACTGGGGTTCCACTCCAGCGCGACGCGCAGCTGTGCTTCGGCCTCCGCGTCTTCCCCTCTTCCCCGCAGGAGCCGCGCAAGGGAGACCCGCGCGATGACGAACGAAGGATCCATGGCGACGACGGCCCGGTACTGTTCGAGCGCTGCCGCGGGGGAACCGGTCTGCTCGTCCAGCTCCGCGAGCGCAAAGAGGGGATCCGGATTCCGCGGTTCCATCTCCCGCGCCGTCGCAAACTGCTCCCGCGCCTCAGCCACCTGTCCCGTCTCCGCGAAGACGTACCCGGCATGCACGTGCAGCGGCGCCGCGTCGCCGTACGGCAATCCTTCCCGCAGGATGTCGAAGGCTTCTTGCTGTTTCCCCTCCGCGCGCAGGAGGGATGCCAGGTCAAGGCGCGCCTCCAGGGACTCCGGGTAGAGCGCGAGAGTACGTTCATCCATTGCCCGGCGGGAATCCCACGTCCGCGTCTGCTGGAACGAGAGGAGCGCCGCCGCGGCGAGGACGACCGTCACCGGAATCCAGAATGTCTCCCCCAAGCGCCCTCTCCGTTCCACGATACGGCTGAGGAGGAGCGCCAGGAGGAAGAAGAACCCCAGTGACGGCAGGTAGGCGTACCGTTCCACGGCGAAGAAGATGGAGCCGCCCCGTTGGAAGTGCAGGAGGGTGGGGGAGAGTGTGAGGAGGAAGAAGAGGACGCCGAATGCGATGCGCCGCCCGCGCCCAGCATCACGCTTCCAGAGGTAGAGGCCGAGGCCGAGGAGCCCCAGGAGAAGGAGGGAGGGGATCAGGAGGCGGGGTTCCGTCAGGGACATCGCGCCGCGGTACGGGTGGTACACGTTGAGGCGCAGGGGAAGGAGAAGTTTCTCCGTGTAGAACATCATGCTCTTCCCGGCGAGGAGGAACGCGCCGCCGTATCCCTCCTCCGTAAGGACGCGCTCCTTCCCCCCCATGGCGACGAGCCCGAAGATGGTGGAGAGGAGGAGGAAGGGAATTTTATCCGTCAGCATCCGCCAGCCGTCCTTCCGCCGTTCCAGGAGGAGATCCGCGAGCAGGAACGCGACGGGGAGCGTGAGGGGAGTGACCTTGGCGAGGAGCGCGAGGAGGAACGTCACGATGCTCAGGGCGTACGCGCGGCGCGAGCCTTTCCGGTATCTGAGGTAGGCAATGAACGAGAGGAGGGCGAAGAACGTGGAGAGGAGGTCCTTGCGCCCGGCGATCCACACCACCGCTTCGGTGTGGAGGGGGTGGACGGCGAAGAGGAGGCCGCAGAGGATCACCGCAAGCCGCGCCCCTTCGCGGGTGCGGCTGCTGTCATGCGTCAGCAGCATCCGGAGCAGCCCCATCACGAGCAGCGCGTTGGCCGCGTGCAGGAGCAGGTTCGTGAGGTGATACATCCATGGCTGCAATCCGGCGGTCACGTAGTTCAACTGGAAGCTCACGAGCGTGAGCGGGATGTAGAGTTCCGGATCGTACGTGGTGAAGGCCAGGCGGAAGCTCTCCCGCGTGAACCCGCGCACCGCAAGGTTCCAAACGATCAAGAATCCGTCGTCTAACGGAGCGAACCCCTGCCAGAGCGAGCGCCCGAACGCGAGGAAGACGAGGACAAGGGTGAGCGCGGTGACGGAGAGGATGGCCCGTGCGCGGGAAAGTGCGGTGGAGTCCATGGGATGAAGTATAGAGGAGGGAGGAAGGGGGGGATGATAGCGTTTATTTCGCTCTCCTCTGCGGCTATTGATGCTCTACCGCGGATAGGGCTTGCGTTGTCCTCGGGGATGCGTAAAGTGCGAGGTTGATGTCACTCTGTGAACAAGAGGCAAAGTCACAAATGTCTGTAGAAGCAGAGTTATGGGCGGTGGATGCACGGAGAGCGATGCAGAGCGGAAGACCGGAAGTGATCAAAGCTCAGCAAGCACGCACCATTGAGGCCCAGCAGTATGGGGATATTACAGAGCCGGAGCGTGATGCAATCTTGAACATTCTTCAAAGACCAGAGCAGGAGCCTGTTGAGGCCGGGGCGTGACGGAACAGGATGAAGACAGGAGACAATTGTGTCACACTGGTGCCGTCCGTTTTTCCCATGATCGACTTCCACCGCAAGATGCTGGCCGACGAGGTGCGTAATGCCGCGTTCACGGAGGCGCTGCGCCGCGCCGTCAAACTGGGGGAATCCGTGGTGGCGGACATCGGTGCGGGGACAGGGTACTTGGGGTTCGTCGCGAGCAAGTTGGGGGCGAGGGAGTGCCACCTCTACGAGGTGGGCGACGTATGGTCCGTGGGGAAGCGTATCGCGGAGAAGAACGGCATCACCAATTGCCGCTTCATCCACCGACACTCCACACTGGTCAAGAATCCCGTGCAGGCGGATATCGTGGTGTCCGAAACGCTGGGGAATTACGCGCTGGAGGAACGCATACTGGAGACGATGGACGACGCGCGCCAGCGCTTCCTCAAACCCGGCGGCACGCTCATCCCCGCGAAGCTCACGCAGTCCTGCTGCCCCATCGTCAGCGACCGTCTTGTCCGCGAGATCGACACGTGGGGCGCCGTGGGCATGGGTCTGGATTTCTCCCCCGCGCGCGCGGTGGCGTTCCACAACGCCTACGTCCGGACAGTGCGAGCAGCGGATCTTATGCAGAGTGAAGACGCGGTGCAGCAACTCGATGCCGTCGATTTTTCGGAGCCCAACAACAACCGCCGCGAACTCTCGGCACAGTGGAAGCTTGCGGCGGACGTGACGGTCCACGGAGTAGCCGTGTGGTGGGAAGCGGAACTCGCGCCGGGCATCACTCTCTCCACGAGTCCCTACGGCAAGCCCACGCACTGGGAACAGATCGCTCTCTTCATCCCAAAGCCGCTTGCGGCCAAGGCCGGCGACGCGCTCCTCTTCCATTTCACGTCCGATACCACCCTCAAGGCCGGCATGAACCTCACGTGGCAGTGCACCCTCTTCCGGGGAGGGAAGAAGAAGGATACATCACCGCTGATGGATATGAGGAAGGGGTTTCTTTCCTAACCTTTTGGGGGATGGCCCTTGTGTTAAGTACCAAGTACCAAGCACCAAGACGAAGCCAAACATATGGATCATGTATGGAGTACAGGACTTTGGTGATTGGTTCTTGGTTCTTTTCCGAAACTTGCCAAAAGCCATAACTTCGCTCTGATAGCGGAAGCGAGGAGTGAAGAGATTCGATTTTTGTGTTACAATATGAGGAAATGCAGATAGAGATCCACATGCCGCGCCCGTTCCTCACGCTGGGGCTCCTTGCGGCCATCGGTTGGGGAGCCTACGCGCTCTTCCCCTCTGATGCTGTTGGCGATGTGCGGGGAGCGGAGACATCATCCAATCCGACTGCTACTGTCGCCACTGCGGATGGTCCCGACGGGACAATGGGTCCAGCGGATTACGCCGACGAAGTGGGGGCACAGGGAGGGGGAGGGATCACGCGAAGCGGAGTGGCGGAGGAAGGAGGCGTCCGCGGCGCGGAGGCCGATCTTCGCCAGGCGCGGGAGGAGCAGGAGCTTTTGCGGCGCAAGGCCGACATCCTGCGCGGCCAATTGAGGATACTGGAGGCGGAGCAGAATGCGTTGGACGGGAAGGCGGATCCCGCGCTTGAGCTGCAGTTCCAGAATGCCGTGCGCATCCTCAAGGCGCTTCTCCAGGACCAGCGCCGCTCGGAGGATTTCCTGCTCACGTCCCTGCGCCAGTTGCGTGAGGCGCAGGAGAGGGCGCAAGCACTGGGGTTGGAAGGCGAGGCGGGGCCGATGATCACGCTCGCGTGGCCGGTGAAGCCCACACTCGGCGTCTCCGCGGGGTTCCACGATCCCTCGTACGAGGAGCGCTTTGGGTTTGTCCATGACGCCATCGACCTTCCCGTCCCGCAGGGGACGCTGGTCGCCGCCGCCGCGGAAGGCGTGGTGGAGGACGTCGTGGACCACGGCTTGGGCTTCAGTTACATCACAGTCCGGCACGCGAATGGCGCCGTGACCCTCTATGGCCACCTTACGTCGTTCCGCGTCCGCAGCGGTAACGCCGTCCGTGCGGGCGATCCTCTCGGCTCCTCCGGCGGCCGCCCCGGCACGCCGGGCGCAGGCCTCTCCACCGGGCCGCACCTGCACTTCGGCGTCTTCCACGGCGGCGTGGCCGTGGATCCGATGGAACATCTTCCCCCTCTCGCTACTATTTCCCAGGAGAGCACGGACTGATTGTTGCAGGTTGCAGGTTTCAAGAGGTTCTTCGCCGTGCCTATCCTGAAACCTGTGGACCTGAAACCTGCAACCTCGCAAATCCATCCGTCATCCCCGCCACGTAATCCTTCACCGCTTCGGGAAGGGCGCTTGCGGTAACACGGCGGAGTTCCAACACTTTCTCCGATGGCTCTTCGAGGAAGCGATTGCATAGGGTACGGATGATCTCCTGACCCTCCGCACCCGCCTGTGCCACGCGCGGGTGGTCGTACATACGTGTCCAGAGGAACGCGCGCAGGAGCCTTACATCCTCCTCCATTCTTTGGGAGAAGGAGACGATCGGAAGGAGGGAAGCGTAGACATCCCCAAGGGACTTGATGCCGTTGTCGCGCAGCCGCCGCGCCGTCTCCTCGTATACGTCCGAGACGAGCAAGTGGATGATCGCTCCGCGCAGTTGTGTCCCGCGCTTGTTCCGCCGCTCATTGGCGCGTTGTACCAGGGGAACGGCGGATGCGTCGCTGAGCGAGAAGAGCCCCGCGCGCAGCCCGTCGTCGCAATCATGTCCCAGGTAGGCGATCTCGTCCGCCGCGTCCACGGCCTGTGCTTCCAGCGAGAGGGCACCCCGCACCGGATCTCGCTGCTCTCCATTGGTGCGGGGCGGGTGGGGGGAATCCGGTGGAGCGTTGAGGAATGCTTCGCGGTGCTTCTGGAGCCCTTCCACAACCTCCCGATTCAAGTTGAGCCCTGCCGCAAGCGGAGAATGCTGCTCCAAGAGCGTCACGATCCGCACCGACTGCGCGTTGTGTTCAAAGGAGAGGTCGTGCGTCGTCATCCACTCGTTCAGGGCGTCTTCCCCGCGGTGCCCGAATGGCGGGTGGCCGAGATCGTGCGCGAGCGCAATGCACTCCGCCAGGTCTTCGTTCAATCCCAGCGTCCGCGCGATATCCCGGCTGATCTGCGCCACTTCCATCGTGTGCGTGAGGCGTGTGCGGTAGTGGTCACCCTCTCCGGCGACGAACACCTGCGTCTTCCCCTGCAACCTCCGGAACGCTTGCGTGTGGATGATGCGGTCCCGGTCGCGCTGGAAGGGATTGCGGGTCGCGTCCTCCGGCTCGTCCGCCGCGCGCCCCAACATTCCGGCGGAGGGGACGGAGAGGGGGGAGAGGGTGGGTGAGGGGAACGCCATGGGAAAAGAGTATACCGTTCTTTTTGCACGCAAGGATTTCTCATTTTCACCGTTGGCAGTGTATTCGTGCTTCTCCATAGAGCTGTAAGCTTTAAGCTGTAAGACTTAAGGCTTAAAGCTTATAGCTTACATCTTCCGTCTCGCGCCGCTGCGGGGCGAGATATGTGATTCCAGATTTGTTCGGAGTGGGATATATATTTACTTACGCCCAACGACCGTCGGGCAGTGACGCTTGTCCCTGGCGTGTCCAGGTGGGTGGCCGCAGCCAGGCGCCACAGCGCCGAGCGATTAGACCTCCCTCACAAGCTACTAGAGAAGAAACGTTGCTGCCACATGACGTGTCGTCGAGACGGGGATCATCGTACCCATGGCAGCAGCCGACAGGCCAGCAAATTACTCGAACCTTTTGTTACTGGAGCACGGTCACCCCCCCGGTACGTCCAGTAGATCCCGCAGTCGCAAGCCGTGCAATCGGGTTGACGCTCGAAGCGCTCCTCCCGTACGCCGAGGTTCCACAGCTGGTCCTCCGCGATGCCGCGCAAGTCCACCAGGTTTCCCTGGAAGAAGCGGGAGTCGATGCCCCGCAATTCCTCTTGGGGATTGGAGAACCCGCTGCATTCCCGGCAGAGCGAGGGGCCCGCGGCCACGTACGTGTCCTCCGGACGGATGTTCCACTCGTCCCACAGGAGATCGAACGCGGAGGGGATGATGCCGTGGAGGAGCCCCCGCCATCCGGCGTGGATCAAGCCGGCGACGTGCGCGCGTGGTTCGTACACGAGGAAGGATTGGCAGTCTGCGGTGCGGATTGTGAGGGCGAGGAGCGGGGTGTCCGTCATAAGGGCGTCTGCTTCCATCGTCCGTCCGCCTTCCCGCGTGACGACGGCGCGGTTCCCGTGGACTTGATGGAGGCTTGCGACGGCATGTGCGCCCAATTTCCCCCCCACGTCCGGATCCGTCACCGTCCCGTCTTCCTTTTTCCGGAAGAGGGCGACGTCCAGCATGTTCTCGAATTGCTCCAGGATCCGGAATGGGTGTGCGATCATCAGCGGTCATCATAGGGTCTTTTGGGCTGGGTGGAATTCGTTCTTCACTATTCAGCCGTAAGCTATAAGCCGTAAGACTTAAGGCTTAAGTCTTACAGCTTACGTCTTAAAGCTTGTATTCTTTGATTTCCTTGGATTGCTGTTCAGGATTCCTCCGTTGCCCGCAACAGCTCCGGTATCAGATCAATCACGTCCTCCGCCGTGTAGGCGTAGCCGGATTCCCGAAAGAGCGTTTCGCCTGCCCGCTTGATCACCGTGCTTGCGATGCGGCAGGCGTCCGGCGCCGGTACGCGCTGCGCGAGGAGGCCGCCGATGAGCCCCGCCAGTGCGTCGCCCGTCCCGCCCACCGTGAGCCCCGCGTTCCCTCCCGTGACGGCGGAGACGTTCCCGTCCACGTCGGCGATCCGGTCCTCCGGTCCCTTGAGGCAGAGGGTGATGCCCGCCGCTTTGGCAGTGGCGCCGATGTCCCCCTCGCCGATCCCCATCCGTTCCAGTTCACCCAGGTGGGGCGTGAGCACCGCGTTTTTCCCCTTCACGGCGTCCACGGTCCACGGCTGGAGCGCGGAGGCATCGAGCACGAGGGCGCATGGCGCTTCGGTGACCAGGTCCTTGAGGGCGGCGAGGGCATCTCCGGTCCGGGCGAGGCCGGGGCCGATGACCGCCGCGTCCATCGTCGCCAGGAGTTGGAGCAGGACGGGAACGTCATCGGCAACGAGCTCGTCTCCCTCGAAGGGATGGACCTGGAAGTTCAAGGACGTCATCCGCGCCACGGCCTGGTGGAGGCGGGGGAGCGCGACGAAGACCAAATCCGCGCCGCCCGCTTCGGCCGCGAGCGCGGAGAGGAGGGGGGCGCCGTGGATCGTGGTGGATCCTCCGATCACGGCCACCTTGCCGTTCTCTCCTTTGTGGGAATGGGGGTCGCGTTGCATGGGGAGAGTATAGAGGATGC
>CAZCWV010000008.1:12570-16217 GCA_964502425.1 uncultured Candidatus Peribacteria bacterium
GAGGATGCCGAGGTTGCCGACGATGCCGAGGATTCCGAGGAAATGACATTCCACGAACTTCGAAGTTTGGGATGCGACCGATCCTCGGCATCCTCGGCATCCTCGGATTCTTCGGCATCTTCAGCTTCGCCCCTCTGCTATCATCGAGTCTCTCTATGGTTGAGATCGTCCTCCTCATCATCGTCTTCGTCTCCCTATCCGGGCTCTTCTCGCTCCTCGATGCCGCCGTCATCAGTGTGCACCAGGCGGAAGCGGAGGAAGTAATTGCGCGCAAGCTGTGGGGAGGAAAGGCTCTGCGGCGGCTTTTGGAACACCGGATGCGGTCGGTGATCGTCCTCGTCATCCTCACGAACGCGGTGAACATCCTCGGCCCCATCATCATCGGTGTGCGCGCGGCGGTGCTCTTCGGCAACCAGATCCTGGGTATTCTCACCGCCGTCCTCACCGCCCTCACCATTCTCTTCTCCGAAATCATTCCCAAGGCGGTGGGAACGCGTCACGCGCCTACCGTTGGTCGTTTCAGCGCCCCGGCGCTCTTCGCCCTCACGCTCGTATTCTCCCCTCTCATCGCCGCCATTGAGCTCCTCATCCGCCCCTTCCGCAAGGGCGATCGCCCCATTGGGACGGAGGAGCAGATCCGCGCTCTCGTGAAGATCGGCGCCAAGCGGGGCTTCATCGAGGAGAGCGAGCAGCGCATGATCGCGCGCACGTTCTTCCTCAACGACCGTACCGCCGCCGACATCATGATCCCGCGCGAACGCGTCGTGGCGTTTACGCCGCAGATGACGGTGCGGGAGGCGGCCACCATCGCCGGCCAGGCGCTCCACCACCGTTACCCCGTGTTCGGCTCCGCCCCCGGCGACGTGCGCGGATTCGTGATGAGCCGCGATATCCTGCAGGCGGTGACGACGGGTCGTGAAGCCGTCCTTATCACGGAGATCCTCCATCCGCCGGTGGTGGTTTCCGCTGCCATGCGCGCCGATGACATCCTGGAAGTCCTGCGCCACCGGCGCCTGCATTTGGCCATGGTTCGCGACGATGGCGGTGCGATCATCGGTATCGTGACGCTCTACGAAATCCTGGAGGAATTGGTGGGGGAGATGGGAGGGGAACGGGATATTTGAGGATGCCGCTTGCCCTGCACCGGAGCTCTCGGATGGCACTTGGAGTGGGTGTGGCGACTGGTGCAGGGAAGAATCCGACCTTCCTTCGCTTGCGAGCTTCGGAAGGGCAGGCGAAGCCGAGGTTGCCGAGGATTCCGAGGAAGTGTCAGTGATGATTGACCGTAGTTCTCTGTCTATACATTGTATATACATTGTCTATACAACCGGCTGTTCCCCCTCCACGGCTGCGCGGATGGTTTTGCGAAAATGGGAGGCCGAGAAGCGCTTGGCGTGGCCGCGGATCACATCCGGGTCAAATGTCACGGAGGCGAAGCGCCGGAGGGCTTCGGTCAAGGAAGCCTCATCCTGTTCCTTGAAGAAGACCCCCGTGACGCCGTCCTGCACCGAGTCGAGCGCCCCGCCCGCGCCGTAGGCCACCACCGGCGTGCCGCACGCTTGCGCTTCCATGGGGACGATGCCCGCATCCTCATACTGGGGGAAGAGGACGGCTGCGGCCTCCGCGTAGAGGGAGGGGAGTTCCCCGTCCGGCACGAAGCCGCGGAAGGTCACAGTGGGTCCGGCCAAGCCCCGCAGCCTCTTCTCATCCTGTCCACGCCCCGCGATGGTCAGGGGGATCTTGAGCGCGTTGGCCACGGCGATGAGAAGATCGAATTTCTTGTACGGGACCAACCTGCCCACGGCCAAGAATCCCCGGCGTCCGGCCATGGGTGGCAGGGGCGCGGCGAAGAAGCGGTCGTCCACGGGCGGGGGAATGACCGTGCTTTCCCGCGCGTAGATCCGGCGGATCCGCTTCTGGGTTTCCGTGGAATTGGCGAGGAAGGCGTCCACGCGCTTGGCCGTCTGGAGATCCCACCGGCGTAGGTGCTTGAGTTGCTTCCGGACCGCGGGGCGGAGAAGGCGCGGCACTTTGAAGTCCTCCAGATATTCCTCCTCCATCTCCCACGCGTACCGCATCGGCGTGTGGCAGTAGCAGACGTGCCGGGCCCCCGGCGGCGGGACAATGCCCTTGGCAACGGCGTGCGAGGAACTGAGGACCACGTTGAAACCGCGCAAATCCATGTCCTCCACGTTGCGCGGCATCCAGGGGAGGAGGATCTGGTGTTTCCCCACGAGCCGGTACCACCGCTGGAGCGGCGTGGTCCGGATGTCGGCGGAGGCGAGGGGACCGAGGTTCTCCTTCCGTGCCACCGTGGTGAAGATCGGCGCCTCCGGCCACACCGCGCGGAACTCCGCGATGGCGTGCTCGGCGCCGCCGAATACCGTGAGCCAATCCGCGACGATGGCGAGGTTCATGGGGGCATGATAGAGGATGCCGAAGAATCCGACGATGCCGACCCTCCTTCGTTTGCGAGCTTCGGACGGGCAGGCGATGCCGAGGAATAACTCACAGATGTCATTTGTTTGAAGGATGGCAGCATCTCGTCGGCATCTTCGGCATCCTTGGCAACCTCGGCATCCCGCCTGCCCGCTCTCTCCGATTCCACCAAGCCCGAAAAAACCCTATGATGGCCCCCGATGCTCCTGCGTCCCACGCGCCCCCTTCCGCGGCGGTTCAACCGTCGCGTGAGCAAGGGAACGGCGGAGTTCGTCTCGCGGCGCCATCATCGGCGGCAACGGTCTTCGCATGAGCGGTTGGTGCGAACTTACCGGCGGTCGCAGCGGTTCCTCGGCTGGGCTGTCGATTTCCTGCGGCAGTGGTTCCTCCTGAGTATCTTTACGCTCCTCCTTTTGGGGTTCGCGGTGCTGCTCTTCTCCCCGTTGGTCCACGTGCGGGAGATCCGGATCAAGCGGACGGACGCGCGGCTCGACAGCGAGAAGATCCAGCGGAGCCTCCGTCCCATGTTCGGGAGGCACCTCTTCTTCCTCCCGCCGCACGATGTCAAAGTGCTCGTGCAGGATGCCATGCCCGATGCGTCGAATGTGCAGGTGGACAAGCAGTATCCTTCCACGCTCTTCCTCACCATCACGCTCCATCCGCTCATCGCCCGCCTGGAGATTGAAGAAGAGGGTGGCGTCGCTCCTCCATCCACCCCCCCCGCCCCTTCCGCCGGCACGGGCGCGTCACCAGCGAAGCGTTACGAGTACCTCGCGGACAACGGGCTTTTCATTTCACTTCCGTCTGAGGCTGCATCTGCCACCGCGCTCCCTCTCATCCGCGTGGTGGATTGGGCGGTGCGCCCCGTACCCTCCGCTCCGCTTCTCTCCGGGGAGTTCCTCAAGCGGTTGCAGGATGCCGAGACGCAGTTGCGTGATGAGTTCGGGCTCACCATCAAGGGCCGGGCGGTGTTCATCCGCGCGCGCGAATTCCACGTGCAGACGACGACGTACAGTCTCTGGCTCGACATGGCCAGTCCCCTCGACGATCAGCTCCGGCGGTACAAACTCTTCCTCACGCACGTGCAGCCGCGGGACGTGAAGGAGTACGTGGACCTGCGGCTGGTGGGGAAGATCGTGTATAAGTGAGGAAGGTGAGGAAGGTGAGGAAGGTGAGGAAGGTGAGGAAGGTGAGGAAGGTGAGGAAGG
>CAZCWV010000008.1:16317-20063 GCA_964502425.1 uncultured Candidatus Peribacteria bacterium
GTGAGGAAGGTGAGGAAGGTGAGGAAGGTGAGGAAGGTGAGGAAGGTGAGGAAGGTGAGGATCGAGTCCAGTAGTCGTTGAGGGGAGACTCTTGAGATTTTTGGCTCATCAAATTGGTATTGTTGAGTCGAACTGAAGACGCGCGGAAATGTTGGCGAGGTTAACAAAGTAGACTTTCCATGGGTGGATCATCGAAGAGTCCAAAACATTGACATCAAGTCCAATAACTTCTCAAAGGACAAAATATCCTGAAATATAAATCTCAAACCATACTTCCAAATAATCCGCAACAGCCGGTGGGAGCCCGCAGTGCACAACGGAACCGCGAATGACGGGTTTGCGGCTACCAGCGTTCATTTTCTCGGGGAACCACCATGGAAAAAAGCACGGGTCGGAGCTAGACTGGGGGTGATGTTCGGTATTGTCCTATCGGTGCTTCTGATGGGCATGCTGCCCGTGGCTGGTTCTCCCTCTCCGGACCAAGCGGCCCTGCAGAATCTGTCTTTTGCGGCTCCGCTCCCCCTGACGGAAAGCTCCTCGACGCTGCTGCTCTCCCTCTCCCGACGCCTCTCGGCGTCCGGTGCGCTGGTGATGGATGTGGCGAGCGGCCAGAGCGTGTACGCCCGGCGCGCGGAGGAAGCGCGGCCCATCGCCAGCCTCACCAAGCTCATGACGGCGCTCCTCATCGTGGAGCACCACGATCTCGAAGAAGTCGTCACCGTCTCTCGGGAGGTCTTGTCCACGCCGGGGAGCAAGGTCCACCTGGCGCCCGGGGAGCAGTACACCGTCGGCGACATGCTTACGGCCCTCCTCGTCCCCTCGGCCAACGATGCCGCGGACGCCCTGGCGGTGTTCCACGGCGGCTCGGTGGAGGCGTTCGTCCAGGAGATGAATGCGCGCGCTCCATCGCTCGGCCTGCGCCACACGTCCTTCATCAATCCTTCCGGCCTCGATGATCCGGAGCAGTACTCCACCCCGCGCGACCTGGCGTGGATGGCGGCATTCGCGTTGCGCCACGATGTGCTGCGCCAGCGCCTCTCGCTTCCCGCCGCTTCGATCCGTTCCCTGCAAGGGCGTGTCATCTCCTTCGCGAACACCCATGCCCTCATCGGCGAAGGCAGCCCGGTGCTCGCGGGGAAGACCGGCACCACGGATGCAGCGGGCCAGTGTCTCCTCTCCCTGGTCCGCGAGGGAGAGCGGGAGTTCATCGTCGTGCTGCTCGGTTCCCGCGCGCGCTATACCGACATGCGCTCCGTCCTCTCCACACTTCCTTCCCTGTTCCTCTAACCATGAACCGGAGTCCTCCGATGACACTCATGGGTAACGTCGCGACTGGTTCATGGCAAGCCCCCCTCCTGTCTATGAAGAATACGGCGATTTGGTTCATGTTCCTCCTCTAACACAGCATGCGCTCCCCCCTGCTGCGCTGGCTGTCGCTCCGCGTCCGGATTCTGTGCGCGCTGGTGTTCGTGGGCATCGCGCTCCTCCCACCCTACGTTCCCCGCACCGCGCAGGCCTCCGATGATATTCCCGTGGTCTCGCAGCAGTTCCTCTTCGTGGAGGACGGTTTCCTCATGAAGCAGTCCACCATCGGCACCCAGGGGTCGCGCTTGGCGTACGGGGAGGGGATCATCCACAAGGTGCAGGAAGGAGACACGCTCCAGACTATTTCCAAAGAGTACGAGATTGAGGTGGAGACCGTCCAGTGGGCCAATGCGCTCCAGAATGGGGTACCCATCCAACCCGGCCAGGAGCTCGTGATCCTCCCCGTGGACGGCGTGCTCCACAACGTGCGGCGCGGGCAGAACCTCCTGAAGATCGCGCAGCTCTACGACGTCCCGCTGGAGGACATCCGCAATCAGAACCGTATCCGGGGGAGCCTCATTACCGTAGGGCAGCAGCTCATCATTCCCGATGGCAAACCCCTCCCAGCCGGCGGTTCGGTCGTGGCCGTGGTGACCGACGGCCTCCGCTTCGGCGACGATGTGAGCGCGACGGACGTGCAGGTGCAGGTGCGGTCGACGGGCGGCGGCAAGATTCCACCGGCGGCGGCCCCCGCGGTGGGCGCGGCCATCACCCAGACCGTGCTGCAGATGCCGTGCGGGAACTGCATCATCACGCAGTACTTCAATTCCCGCCACTTCGCCATCGACGCGCAGACGCGCGGCGGCGGCCCCATCTACGCTTCCGAGGACGGCACGGTGGTCCGCGCGGATACGGGGTGGAACGGCGGGTACGGGAACGTGATCGAGATCGACCACGGCGACGGGTTCATCACGCTCTACGGCCACAACAAGGAGCTCTATGTCAAAGAGGGGGATACCGTCACCCGCGGGCAACAGGTCGCCTGGATGGGCAACTCCGGCCTCGTCTACGGCCCCACGGGCATCCACATCCACTACGAGGTCCGCGTGAACGGCGTGAAGAAAAATCCGCTGCTGTATTTGGAGTGAGGGGTGGGAAGGGGTTGATGGGGGACATCGGGAGGATGTTGTTTGACCTGATAAGGTGGAGCTCGCAACGAACATGTCCAAACTTGAGGGACAGATGACTACAGTCGGCTACTATGTCGCCATGAAGCAGCTGTCCCATGCAGAGACGAGAGATATCGCGAAGATTTACGGTACAACTCAGAAGATGGCCACGATTATCGCGGAGGCTTTCCATGACTATGCTCTTCCGCCTTACCGCGATTGGAGTGACGTCTTGAAAGCAGTTTCTATTGGCAGAATAAGCCGAGTACTGGATTTAGCTTGTGGGAATGGGAGGACTGCCGTGGACATAGCACAGCGCTTCAAATGCCGCGTCATGGGCATCGATGTTATTCCCCTCTTCATCAATTCTGCGAAGAAGTATGCAGCGCGGGAGGGTGTTACTGAGCACTGCGCCTTTCTGTGTATGGATGTGCGAAAAGCAGCAGATAATTATCGTGATGTTGATCTCGTTCTCTGGCTCTCCGCGCCGCACCTATGGGGCGGATTGGATAAGGCAATGAAGGCGCTGCGGCAATGCGTCACGAGCGGCGGTCATATCATCATCTATGACGCGTATTACCTCCCAAAGGCGAGGAAAAGAAAAGACACATGGTATTCCATGGCGGAGACAACAAAGAAGCTGGAGCGATGGGGGGATTGCGTAATCCGGGTAATTGACGAGAGGAGTACAGAGTGGAAGCACGCGTACATTGAGGAGCGGAATGTGTACAACCACCATCTCCTACGAGTACATGATCCTGCCGTTGTTAAACTCGTGAAAAATCGTCTTCGGCAAATGGAACAAATGGAACGTTGGGAAACTGCAAACTTTGGAACGGCGTTCTGGATCGTGGAAGTGCGAAAGTAACGAGAGAGTGGCGGAGCTGCCCATGGATTCTCTTAGCTCAACATTCGCTTCAGAGCAATTTTCCCCTTCGTCGTCTTGAAGTACCGCTCTCTTTTCAGTGCATGTTCACGGTCCAGGAATGCCTCATAGAAGATTAATACGAGCGGTCGCCGCGGTCGCGTGGATGTCACTTCTCCTCTCTGATGCTCGCAGAATCTTCTCCGGAGATCACGGGTGAAACCGATGTACCGTTTGCCGTCTTTGAGGCTGCGGAGGACGTAGGTGTAGAACATCGAAGACAGTATTTCCTTCTCAATCACTGCCTGTCAGATTCTCTTACAGATTTTTTTTCGTGTTATCCGTTTTTTTGTTGAATGTAAGCCTTGAAGGAAGTTCCATGGCAGGGAAGAACGTCCATGAACCAC
>CAZCWV010000009.1:0-4136 GCA_964502425.1 uncultured Candidatus Peribacteria bacterium
CCATCCGTTCCACGTTCCGCTTCTACCTCGCCGAACGGAATAAGGAATACAAGCCGCACTGGAACAGCTTCATGAACGGGAACTTCAAGCAGATCGGTCTCGGCATCGCCGTGGACGAAGCGCAGAAGAAGTACTACCTCACCATCCACTACGCAACGGAGATCACATCGGAACCTCTGCCACAGTGTGTGGGTTCATGAATGAAGGAGTACAATCGAGCCATGCGTCGCCTCATTCCACTCCTCTGCGCACTGCTCCTCTCCTCCTGCGTCGTTCCGTCGCAGACCATACAAGACATGAATGCTCCTCCCGTGACATTGCCCGTAGGAACGTTTCGCATAGACGAGGGAAGCGGCAAGGCGCAAGGCACGACGTACGTCCGCGGCTACACGCGCATCATTGCCAAGGAAGAGCCGTTCTGTGAGAAGAACTGCCTCCGGTACCAGTACGTCTTTTTACGTCTCCTGTCATCGGGGAGTGGGGCTCTGGATACCTTCCTCGCACAGAATGAGGGGAACGCCTACGCCGGAGAGAAGAGCATCGGTCTCGGTTGCGTAACGCAGAGCGGCGCCATTGCCTACATCAACGACTCCGACGCCAACGGAAGGGTTTCCGCCACCTTGCCAGCTGACCTCTCAGAGCAGATCCTCCGCTCCACCAAAATCCGTCCCGTCACGCTTGCCCTCACCAAGCTTCCGCTCTCAGGCGGCATGGACGCTCCCGTGTGCTACGCGCACTTCTCGCGGGTGAAGATCTACACGCCAGAAGAGGATACCGGGCAAGAGAACATCCAACCGTAGCCACACACACTATCCGTTGCTAGAGGATACAAATCGCCAGCGGCTCCTCTCCCTGCAGGAGGATGGGGCCGAAGACAAATCCTTTTCCGCACAGCGTCGAGGGAAAGCCTCTAAATAAAGAGGAGGAACTTCCCCACCACGAAGAGGCGGACTGCGTACCCCCCAGCATGTCCGACGAGCGCGAAGAGGACGATGCAGCATCACTGTCTCCAGGAACCACCTGCACGTACCCACCGTTGTAGAGGAGAACACTGTATCGCTTCCCGTTGCTATCGACGCCGCTGAGGACGCGATCCAGCGTGTGCAATGAAGAAACCGCAGAGGTATCCATAGCATTCTCTGTGCCCGACCGTCCTGAGCTGTTTATTGACGAAGACGATGCGGCAGTACCCCCTCGTGGAAAAACCCGCACGCTCCCGTCACTGAAAAAGGCGACGTCATACTTCTTCCCGTTTCCATCTTGGCCGCGGAGGACATGTATGGAGCCTCGCATCTGCGAGCGTAGCGATGCATCGGTGGGGCCGGATGAGCTCGAGTGCGATTGAACGCCATCCTGGGTTGACGACGCGTTGCCCTCCCGTGGAATCACTTGAACGTCCCCGCCATCGTCCACGACGACATCGTATCGCTTCCCGTCGCTATCCAAACCGCTGTAGGCGCCTGCCGAGCCACGCGGCTGCGAGCCTCCCGAGGCATCGGTTGAACGATCGGTACCAAACTGTGATTGACCTCCCCCCTGCGAAGAAAGAGACGCCGCATCGGACGTTGGATCGTAGAGTTGACCCGTGAACCGCCCCTGAAAGAAGCGATCCATGGAGGCAACGGATGATTCCTCTCCACGCACTTGCGCTTGATTCCCGGACGGCGATTCGACGATCACGTTCCGTATCTCCGCTTCGGGCGGACCAGCGCGTTCGTCCTGTTTTGCGCATCCCGCGAGGAACACCAAGGATATGAGGAGCGTGCCGAAGGTGATGAGGCGCTTTGTCGTCATAGTCTGAAGCAGGACAGGTGATACTACTCTCCCATTCTCTTATGAGGGAGTATTTCGCTCTCGGAATCCGGGAGATGAGTCTTGACTCTACGGTTTAGCACTCTAAAATAGGGACTGCTAATGCGGCTGCACAACGGACGTGCGGCCTCGTCCTTTCCAACTCTCATCCCTAACCCTTCCCCCTCTCTTATGGCAACGAAGAAGGTTCTCCCTAAACTGCAGATCACGATCCAGCCGATCGGCGACCGCGTGGTGGTGCTCCCCCTCGAAGTGGAGACAACCACGGCCTCCGGCATCGTCATTCCCGATACCGCCAAAGGCGAAAAGCCGCAGCGCGGCGTGGTCCTCGCCCTCGGCAAGGGCGGCATCGGTAAAGAGTCGCCGGATCCATCCACGTACCTCAAAGTGGGCGACGAAGTCCTCTACGGCCGTTACGCCGGTGATGACATCAAGCTCAAGGACATGTCCGGCAAGGACGTGGAGGTCAAAGTCCTCCACCTCGACGGCGTCCTCGGCATCATCAAGTGATAGACCGCGGGCACGCATGCCTGCTTTTTAGCTCTCACCTCTCTACCCCTCTCTACCATGCCAGGAAAACAACTCATCTTCGGGAACGAAGCGCGCGAGAAGCTTCTCAAGGGCGTGGGCAAGCTCGCGAGCGCCGTCTCCGCGACCCTCGGCCCCCTCGGCCGCAACGCCTGCATCGAGAAGAAGTATGGCGGCCCCACCGTCACCAAGGACGGCGTGACCGTGGCCAAGGAAATCGAGCTTCCGGACCCCTTTGAGAATATGGGCGCCCAGCTCGTCAAAGAAGCGGCCACAAAGACCAACGACGCCGCGGGCGACGGCACCACTACCGCAACCGTCCTCGCGTACGCCATCATGCAGGAAGGCCTCAAGCATCTCGGCTCCGGCAAGAACGCCATTTCCATCAAGAACGGCATCATGAAGGCCGTGGCGGTGGTCGTGAAGGAGCTGGAGAAGATGAAAAAGAACGTCTCCAAGAAGGAGGAGTTCGCCGCGGTGGCAACGATTTCCGCGCAGGACGCGGAGGTAGGTTCCGCCATCGCCGAGGTGATCGACGAGGTGGGCAAGGACGGCGTAGTGACCGTGGAAGCCGGCCAGACACTCGGGCTGGAGAAGGAATTCGTGGAGGGGATGCAGTTCGACCAAGGCTACATTTCGGCCTACTTCGTCACGGACGCCGCCACCATGAAGGCCGTATACGAGAAACCGATGATCCTCATCACGGACAAGAAGATCTCCTCCATCCAAGAGATCCTCCCGCTCCTCGAGAGCCTGGCGCAGAAGGGCAAGAAGGAGCTGGTGATCATCGCGGAGAACGTGGAGGGCGAGGCGCTCCCCACGCTCGTGGTCAACAAGCTCCGCGGCACGTTCAACACGCTCGCCGTCAAGGCCCCCGCCTTCGGCGACCGTCGCAAGGAGATGCTCAAGGACATCGCCATCCTCACGGGCGGACGCGTGATCTCCGAAGAAGTCGGCCTCAAGCTGGAGAACGCGACGATGGACGACCTCGGCTCTGCACGCCGCATCGTGTCTACGAAGGACGACACGCTCATCGTGGACGGCGGCGGTTCTAAGAGCGCCATCAACGCGCGCATCGCGGAGATTAAATCGCAAGTCGAGACCACCAAGAGCGACTTCGACCGCGAGAAGCTCCAGGAGCGCCTGGCCAAGCTCTCCGGCGGCGTCGCCGTGATCAAAGTGGGCGCGGCCACGGAGATCGAACAGAAGGAGAAGCAACACCGCGTGGAGGACGCCCTCTCCGCCACCCGCGCGGCCGCGGAGGAAGGCATTGTTCCCGGCGGCGGCACGGCGTACATCCGCGCCATGGACGCGTTGGAGAAGGTGAAGATGCAAAGCGAGGACGAGCAGCTCGGCGTGGAGATCATCCGCAACGCCCTCACGGCCCCCACGCAGCACATCGCCCAAAATGCCGGCGCGGAGGGCAAGGTGGTGGTGGAGCGCGTGAAGAACGAAAAGGGCAACGTGGGCTACAACGCCGTGACGCAGAAGTACGAGGACCTCGTGAAGGCAATGGTCATCGACCCCAAGAAGGTCACGCGCTCGGCGCTGGAGAACGCCGCGTCGGTCGCCTCCATGTTCCTCACGCTCGAGGTGGCCATCACCGAGATCCCCGAGAAGAAACCCGCAGCCCCCGCCATGCCGGGAGGCGGAGACGAGATGGGCGGTATGGATTTTTAAGGCCGCAATGGAAAGCCCTGCCACGAGGCGGGGCTTTTTTTGAACGTACGACGATCATCGACGAAGCGGATCCAAAATCCGCTGACAAAAGCCAAAATCCCGTGTATACTCCATGC
>CAZCWV010000009.1:4146-14538 GCA_964502425.1 uncultured Candidatus Peribacteria bacterium
TTTTTGAACGTACGACGATCATCGATGGGAGAGAATGACAAAATCCGCTGACAAAAGCCAACTTTCCATGTATACTCCTATCATGAAAACAGCAAACACTCCTGCTACTCCGCCGAATGTGAACCCTGATGACGTAGCAGTGTATCTGGAAATGCATTTGACGAAGACGGGAACTCCGGAAGAAATTGCCATCGCCAAATCTGTGGATGAAGCAATACGAGCAGATCCTGCCGTACGTGCCTACGTGGAACAGCTGGAGAGATTGCTTGACCCTTCTCTCCATCCCCAGAACTATCCCAGCAATAATTAGGTACTAAGTATCTCGCCGATTTATCCATTTTCCTGTAACAAACCTTCTTTTTCATCGTATTATCAATTGAATACATCACCATTCACTCGTATGGCCTACATAGCCGCCGCCGTCAGCATCGTGCTCGCCATCCCCGCCTTCATCGGCGCGGTGATCGCCGATGCCCATCGAAACAGGGTGCAACATGCGTAAGTTACACCATGCCTGCGTGTCTAAAGGTACAGACCTGTCAAATCCATCACTGTAACTTTCCACCCCCCCATTACGTACTATCATGTGGAACGGGAACGTTCCACTTCACTTCCCCCTCACCCTATGAAGCGCAGCGTCATGGCATGGCTCGTTTTGGCTTCCATCGCCCTCGGAATATCCGCGGGCATCGTTCCCGCCTATGCCGCGGGGGCATTTACCGACGTAGCGGCTTCTTCCGCATATGGGACGGCCATTTTGGAACTGAGGGCGGAGAACGTCCTTGAAGGGTATGCGGACGGGACCTTTAAACCTGAGATGTCCATCAACCGCGCGGAACTCCTCAAGATCATCCTGGAGGCGCGCGATGACGGGACATTAACCGGCAGCAATTGTTTCCCTGACGTCAAAGGACAGTGGTTCGCCAAGTACGTCTGCACGGCCAAGACCGAGGGCATCGTCTCCGGCTATCCCGACGGGACCTTTAAGCCGGAGCAATCCGTGAGCTTCGCCGAAGCGAGCAAGATCTT
Source organism: uncultured Candidatus Peribacteria bacterium (assembly GCA_964502425.1). Taxonomy (GTDB): domain Bacteria; phylum Patescibacteriota; class Gracilibacteria; order Peribacterales; family Peribacteraceae; genus CAIKAD01. The sequence goes on from CAZCWV010000009.1 coordinate 5,176, forward strand.
CTCTCTCGCGTACAAACAGAGCATCCAGAACGAAGGTGGCGATTGGTACGTCCCGTATGTTCGCGCGCTCGAATCCTCCCAGGCCATCCCTGCGACGATCAACGGCCTGGTGAAGGACCTCTCGCGCGGCGAGATGGCGGAGATGATGTGGCGGCTTAGGAACGGTGTCACGGACAAACCGTCCCTCGGCTACATGAACGTAAAGTACGACATCAAAGTCAACCTGGCGTCTGACAAGGTGCAGGTCGCCTCCTCCTGCGTTGACCTGCAAGCCTTCGCCACGGAGTCCAAAGATACGGGAGGTTACCGCGGCGGCTCAAAGATGATGCGCAACGGCGTTGATGGATCCGCTGCTCCACTCATGGCTCCGCCCGCACTGGATGCAGCAGAGCCTGCCAATACGACCACGCAGGGGGTCGGTGGTGGCGGGGATGGCGACTACTCCCAGACGAACGTGCAGGTGGCAGGCGTTGACGAAGCGGACATCGTGAAGACCGACGGCACGTACCTCTACATCGTCTCCAGCAGCAGGGTGAGGATCGTCAAAGCCGTGCCGGGCAGCGCCATGAAGGAAATGGCGACAATAACGAACACGGATACAAACTTCTCCCCCTCGGTTCTCTACGTGAGCGGCAACCGCCTCATCGTGCTCGGATCAAACTGGCGGGAAGGGGGCCCCATCCACATCATGGGGAGCGAGCGGACCATGATCTACCCGTACCCATACTCCACCGGCCTTACGCAGGTGCGCATCTACAACATCGCGGACAAGACGGCACCCGTCCTGGAACGAAAAGTCTCCTTCGAGGGCTCCTCCGTTTCCTCGCGCATGATCGGGAACAAGCTGTACTTCGTCGTCAACCAGCCGATACGCATGATTGAGCAGCCGCTTGACGCGCCCAAAGCGGAAGACGTGCTCCCGCTCTTCGAAGATTCCAAGCTCGGTACGGATAGCAGGCCGGTGACAGGCTGCACCTCCGTACGCATCCTCCCGCACATTCCTCAGCCACAGTATTTGACGGTCGCCGTGATTGATACCTCTTCCCCGAACACGGACGTGAAGCGCGAAACGATCCTCGGCAACGCCCAGAACGTCTACAGTTCGACGGAGAACCTCTACGTGGCGGCCACGCAATGGGTCTACCACTGGGACGTGAGACCATCGGGCGGGGAAGCGGAGAATGAAGAGAAAACCAATCTCTACCGCTTCGCCTTCACCGCGGACGGCATTGAATACAAGGCGCAAGGCTCCGTTCCCGGCCACATCCTCAACCAGTTCTCCATGGACGAGCACGGGAACACGTTCCGCATCGCCACCACCAAGGGCGAACTCTGGAACGATCAGAAGCCCGCCACCAACAACCTCTATCTCCTCAACCGCGACCTCGAGGCCACGGGAAAGATCGAGGACATCGCGCCCAGCGAGCGTATCTACTCCGTGCGTTTCATGGGAGACCGCGCGTACATGGTCACGTTCCGCAATACCGATCCCCTCTTCGTCATCGACACGAGCGACCCCCGCAACCCCAAGATCCTGGGCCAGCTGAAGATTCCCGGCTACAGCGATTACCTCCACCCCTACGACGACACCCACATTATCGGCTTCGGGAAGGATACGGCGGAGGCCAAGGACCGGACGGACTTCGCCTGGTATCAGGGCATGAAGATCGCGATGTTCGACGTGTCGGACGTCGCCAACCCCAAGGAACTCCATAAGGAAATCATCGGGGACCGCGGAACGGATAGCCCCCTCCTCCACAACCACAAAGCGCTTCTCTTCGAGAAGGACAAGAACCTCCTCGCCTTCCCCGTAACGATCAACGAGATCCCTGATTCGGAGAAAACCAAGAATGATCCCAGCAGCTACGGATCCCCCGTCTTCCAGGGCGCGTACGTCTACACCCTCACGCTCAAGGACGGCTTCCAGCTCAAAGGAAAGATCACGCACGCGGATCCGAAACAGGTGGAAAAGATGGGTGACCGCTGGTACAGCTTTGGGAATGACATCCAACGCATCGTCCGCCTGGGGCAGTCCCTCCTCACCGTCAGCGACGCCGTCGTGCAGAGTTCTGCTCTCACGGACCTGCGGAAAGAAGGGTCGGTGACGTTCGATGACTTTGTGGCAGACCAAGTTTATCCCTGCGGCAGGGGCATACCGTGCACGACGCCGATGATCATCGAGTAACAGTACGCGATATCACAGTATGGTAAGGACGCCATGAGATGGCGTCCTTCGTTGTATGGCTTCTGTAACGCCTTATGCTGTAGACTACGCCCTACGGGCACCTTCATCGTCATCGACGGCCCCGATGCCGCAGGCACCACGCTCCACTCCCGTCTCTTGGCAGAGCGCCTGGGGAAGGAGGGGAAAGACGTCCTCCTCACCACGGAGCCCACGGACGGTCCTGTTGGGCGGTGGATCCGCGCGCTCCTAAAGGAGAAAACCGTTTCGTCCTCCACGCTGCAGCTCCTCTTTACGGCCGACCGCGCGTGGCACGTGGAGCAGGTGATCCTTCCCGCGCTGCAGGCAGGCAAGACCGTGGTCAGCGACCGCTACACATTCTCCACTGTCGCGTACGGCATGGCGCTCGGCCTGGATGGCCCTTGGCTGGAGGATGTAAATCGGAACTTCCCCAAACCGGATACCGTGATCTTCACGCTGCCGCCGCTCGCGGTGTGCTTGGAACGCCTCGGCCGCCGCGAACAGCACGACTTCCTCGAATCACGTGAATTACAGGAACACATCCACGCCGCCTACCGGAAGCTCGCGGAATCGGATCCCTCCATCGACGTTGTAAACACGGAAAGCAGCAAGGAAGAGGCGTCGGAAGCTGTGTGGAAAGCATTAGCTCGTTGATCTTCGCAGCCTTCGATTGCCCCTCTCCGTTTTGACGAAAATCGTCTACAATAAAGCCATGTCCGCCTCGATCCTCTCCGGGAAGGAAGTCTCCGACGCTCTGCTGGCGTCCCTCCGCCCCCTCGTGAAGAAGCTCGACCCCAGGCTCGTCGTCGTTCAAGTAGGGGACGATCCCGGCAGCACGAGCTACATCAAGCAGAAGATGAAGAGTAGCGCCGACGCGGGGCTCCGCTCCGAGCACCGGCACTTGTCCGAGCAGACGACGGAGGAGGAACTCCTGGGCGTGATCGATGAGCTCAACGGCGATCAGGACGTGACGGGCTTCATCGTGCAGCTCCCGCTCCCTCTACATCTCAAAGATTCCGTCGCCAAGGTCATCCGCGCCATCGACCCGATGAAGGACGTAGACGGCTTCCACTCCGTCAACGTGGGGACGACGTTCCTCGGTCCCTTGTTCGAGGATCTCCCCCCCGCGACGCCTGCCGGCGTAATCCTCATGCTCGAGTACTACAAGATCCCCGTGAAGGGGAAGCACGCCGTCATCGTTGGACATTCCAACATCGTGGGCAAGCCGCTCGCGCTCATGCTCCTCAACCGCAACGCAACCGTCACGGTCTGCCACAAGTACACTAAAGACCTCGCGTCGTTCACGAAGCAGGCGGATATCCTCTGCACTGCCGTGGGGAAGGCGGGGTTGATCACCGCGGACATGGTCAAACCCGGCGCCGTAGTGGTGGACATCGGCACCGTGCGGACGGCGGAGGGGCTCAGGGGCGACGTGGACTTCGACGCCGTGAAGGAGATCGCCTCCGCCATTACGCCCGTGCCGGGGGGGGTTGGGCCGATGACCGTCGCTTCGCTCATTCGGAATTGCGTCCGGGCGGCGGAGATCCAGAAGAATCGTCGAGGATAATAATCCCTCACATCTTGTATAGGGAACGTTTTTCTGTAGAATGCATCCGTGGAGACCCTCTCTTCGCCCCTTTCGGCCTTCCCGATTCCGCGGAAGGCGCTGTTTTGCGTTCTCCGTGGGGCTACAGCTACAACCTACCTCCTACCACCTACAACCTAATATGTGTGGCATCATGGCCGTCTCCGGCTACCGCGACGCGATCTCCGACCTGTATGACGGCCTGATCGTCCTCCAGCACCGCGGACAGGATGCCGCGGGCATCGTGACGTTCGACAGCCAATTCCACCTCAAGAAGGCCAACGGGATGGTGCGCGACGTCTTCCACACACGGTCACTCCAAAGGCTCACGGGTCCCGTGGGGATCGGCCACGTGCGCTACCCCACCGCGGGGTGTTCCTCGGAGTTCGAGGCGCAGCCGTTCTTCGTCAACTCGCCCTTCGGCATCTCTCTGGCGCACAACGGAAACCTGACCAACGCCAAGCAGCTCGCACATGAACTCCTCCACACCGATTTTCGCCACCTCAACACCTCCTCCGATTCCGAAATCCTCCTCAACGTCTTCGCGCTCGCCCTCCAGAGGCAGCGCCCCATCAAGCTGACGCCGGAGATCATCTTCCGCGCCGTGCGCACCGTGCACCGCCGCTGCCAGGGCAGTTACTCGGCCGTGGCGCTCATCGGGGGGCACGGGATCGTGGCGTTCCGCGATCCGCACGGCATCCGCCCACTGCAGATCGGCAAGCGGACGTACGGGATGAAGGAGGAGTACGTCATCTGCTCCGAGAACACGCTCATGAAGCCGCTCGGCTACGAATTCATGCGCGACGTGAAGCCAGGAGAAGCGATCTACGTCGACCGGAAGAACCACTTTCACGCGCGCGTTTGCCGCAAGGGCCACCTCAATCCCTGCGCGTTTGAGTGGGTGTACCTCGCGGCGCCCGATTCCATCCTCGACAACGTCTCGGTGTACAAGGCGCGCCTGCGCATGGGTGAGTACCTCGCCAAGCAGATCAAAGCTTCGGGTATCCACATCGACTCCGTGATTCCCATCCCCGATTCCTCCCGCGCATCAGCTGCGGGCTTGGCGGACAAGCTAAGGGTGCGCTATCGCGAGGGCTTCGTGAAGAATCGCTACATCGGCCGCACGTTCATTATGCCGGGGCAAAAAATCCGCCAGCGGAGCCTGCGCTTCAAGATCCACCCCATCGATTTGGAGTTCAAGAACAACAGCGTCCTCCTGGTGGACGATTCCATCGTCCGCGGCAACCCCAGCCGCAAGATCGTGGAGATGGCTCGCGAGGCCGGCGCCAAGAAAGTCTACTTTGCCTCCGCCTCCCCGCCCATCATGCATCCCTGCCCCTACGGCGTGGACATCCCCACGAGGGACGAGCTCATCGGTTCGCAGAAATCCATTGAGGAAATCCGCAAGTACATCGGCGCTGACGGCTTGTATTATGCAACATCAGAGGATCTGGTGAAGTCCATCCGCATCGGCAACCGACAGCTCAAGACCCTCTGCACGGGCTGCTTCAACAGCCGCTACCCCACGCCGGAAGTGACCCCCAAGCTCCTCCTCGACCTCGGCTGCAACCGCAACAAGGTCCGCGACGACCATATGGCGGAGGAAGACGACGAATCGAATAAGGCGTTGTCGATCCTCTGATGGTTACTGCTGCAGTGCATGATGCACTTCTTGCCTCGTCCCCCGCGTCACCGCGCTTCCATCGGCAGGCACAAAGACGTAGAGGATGTGATAATCGTTGATTGTAGGTTGGTCATACCCTAGAGGAATCATTTTCCGGAGCTTCCATCCGTGTCTCTGGAATCTCTCCACCCATCCACCCGCCGTCTCATAGCGTCCGGGAACCGGAATATCCGTCCGCTTGCCGTCACCAACGTAGGCGTGGAAGAGCCTGTTGTACAAATAGTCATTCCACCGCGTGCGTTCGCTGGCAGCGTGCAAACCATCTTGCTTGATGAGGGCTGGATCCGGAATCGTCTCGATCACCACGATGGAATCGCGCGTCACCCTGCAGATTTCGCGCAACACGGCATCATTCCCTTTTGTCTCACGACCATCTTCCTGCGTTTCGCCCGCATGGTGCGCAACATTGGTCATGATGGATTGCGCAAATTGCGCATCCTCATACGGAAGACGTTCACCGTCGTATGTCCGGAATGGCAATAGATCCTGCCCCTGCGGCGGTACTTTCCTGTAGTCGATGACATCAACGGCGCCGTCGATCCGGAAACCTTCTTTCCGAAGATTGCACGACACATCCCCATCACCCGTTCCCATATCGAAGATGCCCTTTTCCTTTTCCAGGTTGGGAGAGAGTTGTCCTGCAATGATTTGCGCCCTCTGCGACAATGCTTCATCGAGCTTCTGCACGAGACTTTGCGTTCCGGTACGCGTCGATTGGAATGCATCGAAAATACCTTCTTCGATCGAAGCAAGGCTCTGCGATTCTCCCTGTCCACAGAATGCCTGCTGGATCTTCTTGAAAAGCTCCACGGCATCCGCCTCGGAAAGACCGAGCCTTCTGAATGTGGAAACGCTGTCTGCTTGCGCCGCAGCCGAAAGCCGAGAATCGCGGAGGATCCTCGTTATGCAACACTGGATCCTTGCATGTTCTGCTGATTGTTCTCGTGCTTCTCTGTGGTCAATATTCATAGGAGTATTATAACAGCATATATATTTTGGTCAATTCTTCCTATACTCACAATTAGAACGTATCCCCTTTTCTCTTTATGATGCTGGCATGCGCGTCCTCCTCATCGCCAGCTCCGCCCGGGAACATGCCATCGCCGATGCGCTTGCACGCAGCCGCCACAAGCCGGAAATCATCGCGTTCTGCACCACGGAGAACCCCGGCATCGCGGCGCTCGCCTCACGGATCGAGGTAGGTGACATACTGGACTTTGACCGGATGACGGAGATTGCACGGCAGACGAAACCCGATTTCGCCATCGTGGGTCCCGATGATCCCATCGGCAACGGTGCGGCGGACATCCTTGCGGAACTCGGAATCCCGAGCGTGGCGCCCAAGAAGAACTTGGCGCAGATCGAGAGCTCCAAGGGCTTCACGCGAGAACTCATGCGCAAGCACATGATCGGAGCGTCGCCCAAGTTCAAGGTCTTCACGCGGGTGGCGAATTCCGTGGGAGCCCTCACGGAAGAGAAAAAGGCGCTGTTCGACTACCTGAGCGGGACGCTGCATGGGGAATTCGTGGTCAAGTACGACGCGCTCAAGGGCGGCAAGGGCGTCAAGGTGAGCGGCGAGCACCTGGCCTCCGTGGAGGAGGGCGTGGACTACGCCGTGGAGTGCCTGGGCGGGTGCGGGCGCGTGGTGCTGGAGGAGAAGCTCGTCGGCGTGGAGTTCAGCCTGCTCTCCTTCGTCTCCGGCACCCAAGTCTGCGACATGCCGGCAGTCCAGGACCACAAGCGGGCCTACGACGGTGACACGGGGCCCAATACCGGAGGCATGGGCACGTACTCGAATGCCGACCATTCGTTGCCTTTCCTGAATTCCAACGACCTCGCCCTCGCCAAGGCCATCAACCGCCGCGTTGCGGAAGCACTGCTGACGGAATGCGGTGAACCCTATAAGGGTATTCTCTACGGCGGCTTCATCGCCGTGAAGGACGGCATCCGCGTCATCGAGTACAACGCCCGCTTCGGGGACCCCGAGGCCCTCAACATCCTTCCTCTCCTCGAGAGCGACTTCGTAGAGATCTGTCAGGCGATCATCAACGGGGAACTGACGGAGGACCTCGTGCGCTTCGCGAACAAGGCGACAGTGTGCAAGTACGTCACCGCCCGCGGCTACCCCGTGAACAAAGAGGAGAAGGGCCAAGCCGTGACACTCCCCTCCTCTATCCCCGACAACGCGCGGATGTTCTTCTTCGACGCCACGAAGGACGCGGACGGCACGTACCGCCTCGGCGGTTCCCGCGCGGCTGGGTTCGTGGGCATCGGAGAGACTCTTGCGGAAGCGGAGCGCATTGCGCAGTCCCTGTGCGAACAGGTACGCGGCCCCGTCCGGTACCGCAAGGACATCGGCACGGAGAAACTGATCGACCAGAGGATCGCAATGATGGAAGAATTACGTCGTAGATAGCTTGTATGGCACTACAGTTAGCCAAAACACACGTGTATAGTCCTTGACTTACTTTTTCATTCGATTATGTTGTGTTCATGAGGATTCCTGACAAGCCTTCTCTTGATGAACAAGTGGAAGCGGCTGTGAACGATGCCATCTCTGTCTACGGTGGTATTGACCTGCATGACCTTGGGCATTCGACTGTCCTATCTGAGATTCTTGATGATGATCAGCTTACAAATGTCCTCATGGAAATTGAAGAACAATGTGACCGCTTCATGGACGAAAAGGAGGCAACTCGTTTTGAGTTATCCGATGATGAAGTGCATCCAGCGAAAACCATCGGTGATCTCATCGAGATTGTTTGGAATGCGTTGCACAGAACCGTCAATCCGCCACCCCCTCCCGAAAAGAAGAAGTGGAAATTATTTCGCAGATACTGATGCGCTTTCCGCCAACTGCTGCTCGCGACGGGTAGCTTGGAGCGCCTCGATGATCGCCTGGATATTCCCCTCCATGATGGAGGGAAGATTGCTGAAGTTCCGCCCGATGCGGTGATCCGTCACGCGGTCCTGCGTGAAGTTGTAGGTGCGGATCTTCTCGCTGCGGTCGCCGGTGCCGACCTGTCCGGAACGCAAATCCCCCCGCTCCTTGGCAAGTTGCTCCTGTCGGGCAGCATAGAGGCGGCTCCGGAGGAGGCTCATGGCAAGGGCACGGTTCCTCTGCTGGCTGCGCTCCGTCTGGCAGGCGACAACGAGCCCCGTGGGGGCATGCGTGATGCGTACGGCACTCTCGGTTTTATTGACGTGCTGACCGCCGGCGCCGGACGCACGGTAGGTATCGATGCGCAGGTCTTCCTGCCGTATGGCGATATCCACCTCCGCGGCTTCGGGGAGGATGGCGACGGTTGCCGTAGACGTGTGGATGCGCCCCTTGGCCTCGGTCGACGGGATACGCTGGACGCGGTGGACGCCGGACTCGTACTTGAGCTCTCCGTACGCCCCCGCCCCATCGATGCGCGCGGACGCTTCCTTCACGCCCCCGCTCTCGGCATCCGACTTCTCCATGAACTCGCTCTTCCATCCCCGCTCCTCCGCGTACCGCAAGTACATGCGCAAGAGCTCCCCGGCGAACAGCGCCGCTTCCTCTCCACCGGCCCCCGCACGCACCTCCACGATCACGCTGCGCTCGTCATCCGGATCCTTGGGGATGAGCACCTCGCGCATGCGCTCCTCCAGCCCCGGCAACCCCGTGCGCGCCTCCTCGGCCTCCCGCTCCGCCATCTGTCGTAATTCCGGATCGTCGCGGACGTCGTTGATGGCATCGACAGCCAACTGGATACGGTCATACTCCCGCACGATCTTCACCGCCGGTTCCAGCTCCGCCATGCGCTTGCCGATGCGCGTCAGTTCGCGCAAATCCGCGTGTACGGCGGTATCTTGGAGCTTTACGCCCAAGTCCACGTACTCTTGCGCAAGCCGACGGATCTTCTC
>CAZCWV010000009.1:14638-19970 GCA_964502425.1 uncultured Candidatus Peribacteria bacterium
TCCGTCGTCGCCCATCTCCTCAAGGAACAGGGGCACGAGGTCGTGGGGGTGCGTTTCTCGCTCTGGACCGATCCCCTCGCACCGGCGCTGGCAACGCTCCTCCCTAGCAAGTGCTGCGATGCACAGTCAGCAATGCGATCCAAGACCGTGGCGGAATCACTAAAGATCCCCTTTCATGTGGTGGATCTGGAGCAGGATTTCAAGCGCATCGTCGTCGACCACTTCCTCGAGGAATACCGCGCAGGCCGTACGCCCAATCCCTGCGTAGCATGCAACCGGTTGATCAAGTTCGGGAAGCTCCTGGAACTTGCGGATCACTTCGGATGTGAGAAGTTAGCGACAGGGCACTACGCGCGCATTACCACGGAGCAAACGGCGAACGGAAGCGAGCGCGTCCTCCTCCTGGAATCAACGGATGAGGAGAAGGACCAGAGCTACTACCTCCACGGCCTTTCGCAGGAACAACTCCGCCGCGTTCTGTTCCCGCTCGGTGCGATGACGAAGCGGGACGTGTACGCGCTGGCCAAGCGCTTCGGCATTCCCTTCGACAACGAGACGTACCGCGAGAGCCAGGACCTGTGCTTCTTCCCGGAGAAGTCCCCGCACGCGTTCCTCCAACGCCACGTGAAGGAAGCCGTGAAACCGGGGGAAATCACGCGGCGGGACGGAACGGTGGTAGGAACGCACGAAGGCTTGCCGCTCTACACCATCGGACAGAGGCGGGGCCTCGGGATCGGAGGATTGAAGATCCCCCTCACAGTGGTCGCCAAAGATGCGGAACAAAACCGCCTCATCGTGGAGGAGAAAGATCACGAACAAACACGCACCGTCAGCGTCCATGACCTCTCCTGGATCTCATGGAAACCGGATGTAGACGTGGAAACACCGTTCACCTGCCGCACGCGGTCACTTGCACCAAAGCGGAACGGGACATTCCGCTTTTCGGGAAACTCCGGGACATTCACCTTCGACAAGCCGGGACCGCTGCAATCACCTGGCCAGTATCTCGTCCTGTATCGTGGAGAGGAGATTTGTGGGGGAGGGGTTATGGACTGATACCACTTCGCGTTCTAGGTGATACCAAGCGATCTTGGCTGTTGCTCCTCTACGTGCCACGAAGTGAACGCTTCGCGGTATCTTTTGAAATTATAATGGCATGAGAATACCAACGAAACCGAAGGCTGTGCGCACAGGATCCTCGGAGGGTGTAACAGCCCATCCTCGGCATCTTCGGAATCCTCGGAATCCTCGGCATCTTCCCAAAATGCTGTATACTTCCCCTCCTTTGTCTACTGCGCTACATCGACTTTTCTGCTATAATGACATGATTTCTGAGCTCTTCCGCCGCCATCGCGCCCACTACGACGAGCAGGGGGACATTGTCCTGGATCCTGACGTCGTTTCCGCACTTCCCGGTGCATCAGAGGCGGCATGGCTCGTGACGGAACCGCCCTCACCGGAGGAAATCCTGGAAGCCGAACCGCCATTCGGGGATGGGCCCGCACCAGGTTTCATTAGCAACCGGCTTAGGGACGTACGACGGCACATCAAGGAAGACGTTCTTGCGGAAGGCGTGCGCCAGTACCGGGCGAGCATGGAAGGTGCCCGGCCGCTTTTCCGCGATTTGGGAAGCGACACGCGCTCCTTGCTGGGCAGGACGTGGGGGTTTCTCTCGCAACCGGTTTGGGTGCCCACGCGCAGCGGCGGGAAGGAGATGGGCCGGGGCATGCTCTTTTTCTTCGATACCGTGCGCTTTGGCGGGACATTCGCCTTCATCTTCCTGGCGCTCTTCGTCGCACTCAACTACCAGAGCTTCTGGAAGATCACCACGGCATCCGTCCTGCCTTTTCTCACGCCGGCATCCATGGATGCATCGGAGGACGAAGCGCTCGCCAACGCTCTGCAGGAGAAACTCAAACTCCTCCCGAGCCTTGCGACGGCCGGCGCATCCGAAGGGAACATCCTGAGCATCCTCCCCCTCGTGGGACCGCCGGATAACCGCATCATCATCCCCAAGCTGGACCTCAACATCCCGTTGGTCTCCCCCTCGTACACCGCTCTCCTCGCGGGCGACTGGCCGCAGGTGGAGAAGGACATCCAGGAAGCCCTCCAGAACGGCGTGGTCCACTATCCCGGCACGGCCAACCCCGGCCAGGCGGGGAACTTCTTCGTCACGGGCCACAGCTCGTACTACCCCTGGGCGCCCGGCGGCTACAAGACGGTGTTCGCGCGGCTCCACGCGCTGGAGCCGGGTGACGAGTACTGGGTGTACTTCGGCGGCGACAAGCACCGCTACGTCATCAAAACCAAGAAGGAAGTGAGCCCCTCGGACATCACCGTCCTCGACCAACCCTCGGACAAGCGCACGGCAACGCTCATGACCTGCACGCCGGTTGGGACCACGCTGCGCCGCCTCATCATCAACGCGACGGAAGTGGACCCCCAAACGGGCGTCCCGCTCCGTATCGGCGAAAAGGCCACGCAACCCAAGGCGAGGATCTCCATCGAGTCCTTACCGATTTGAGGAAGACGTTCTATACTTCTTCCTGACGGGCATCGACTGTTCTTTCGTAAAAACCGATTGCCGCTGTGGTGGAATGGTAGACACGAGGGACTTAAAATCCCTTGCCCTCTTACCGGGGCGTGCTGGTTCGAGTCCAGCCGGCGGCACCACGTACAATCGCGCACAGCGAAGCGAGCAGAGATTTTACGTGGGACGTGGCGACGTAGTCGCATTACGCCCCTGTGCGCGATCACGTGGCGCCGCAAATTTTTCTCCAGTACCCTCAACCCTGCCTCCCATGGTCAAACAATTCGCCAAGAGCGCCGCCAATGCCTGGAGAGGGATAGCCTTCGTATGGAGAGGCGAGCGGAACTTCCGCATCCAGGGAACCATTACAGTGGTCTTGATCATCACCGCGATCGTGCTGCGGTTCTCCATCGGGGAGCTGATTGCCATCCTCACCATGTGCGCGGCGGTCCTCGCGGCGGAGATGGTCAACACCATCGTGGAGGAGATGCTGGACGTGATCGAGCCGCACTACTCCACGCACGTGGGGAAGCTGAAGGACGTGACGGCGGGCGTGGTGTTCCTCCTCAGCGCCTTCGCGGCCGCGATCGGCATCCTGACGTTCCTGCACCACTTCCTGCCTTCGATGCAGCTCAACTCCATCTGGTAAAGAGCGACGGTTCGCCTGAACGTATTGAAAAACAACGTCACTTCGCTCCGTACACTATGTTCTTGAGAATATCACGTGAGAACGCATAGAGTGGCTCTATAAGCTATTTTATGTTATAATATCTTTATACAATACACATTCCAACTCCATTGGCTGATGCCCTGGAGGAGGGTCCATTCTTCCTCCGATACAGTAGGGTGGTTGGCGTTCGTCGGCATGGTGCTGGCTGCCGGCACGTACTACTCCTTCGCCAAAGCCCTTTCCGTTGAGCTCTCGCCGCTCACGCTCGTCTTGCTGAGCGAATTCCTCACGGCCACGTTCGTCCTCTTCTCCGCTGGCGCATTCCCCACGATCCGCTCGTTCATCAAGCTCTCGCGCGAGCAACGCCTCGGCATCCTCGGCATCGGCCTCACGAGCGGCATCGCCGCGCCTACCTTGCTCTTCACGGGAATCCATTCGACGAGCGCCGTGAACGCCGCGCTCTTCGGGAACACGTCCATGCTCTTCTTGATCGTCCTGGCCGTGCTGTTCCTCGGTGAGAAAATCCAGCTCCGTCACATCATCGCCAATGCGTTCATCATAGCGGGGATCCTCTGCATCGCCCTGCGCGGGTTCACCGAAGGCCTCACGCTGTATCCCGGCGACATCCTCGTCCTCCTCTCCAGCTTCTTCTTCGGCCTCGGAGACATCATCTTCCGCAAGTACCTCCACAAGGTCCAGGCCACGGTTATCGTGCTCGGCCGTTCGGCCATAGCCATCATCGGCGTCTTGCTCTTCTCCTCAATCATCCCTTCAGCCGGCACATTGGCGGAAGTGCGCTCGCTCCCCTGGGAATTCCTCGGCATCCTCCTCGGATTCGGCTTCATATCACGCTTCCTGAACGTCTTCTGCTTCTACCAAGCACTCGACCGGTTGCCCGTGGGGACGCTCTCGGTCTTCTCTAATCTCACGGTAATCTCCTCCATGACGTTCGCGCACCTCTTCCTGAAGGAAACCATCCATGCGTACCAGTTTACAGGCGGCGCGCTCATCATTTTCGGCGCCGTCCTCCTGGAGCTCCTCAACGGCCGCTTCCACTCCGAAGAGCTGCATGCGTCTCAGCTGGAGCAGAGCCATGCGCACCGGGTGTGAACAAGCTCAGAGTGTGTGCTCTATTCTTCATATATCGGAGCGGATGCCGATGTTGCCGAGGATGCCGAAGATTCCGACGAAATGATATACCACGATCTCCGGAGCTTTCGATATAGCAGCTCCTCGGAATCATTGACATCCTCAGTTCGCGTTTGCGTTTGAAGAGGAAGAGGAAGCCTTCTCCTCCACCGCGTACACCTGTATGGCAAGGCTCAGCACTTTGGATACCTCCGCGCGCGTGATGGCGTTAGCGGGACCGAAGATGCCCGTGAGGTTCCCCTGCGCATCCTTGTATCCCGCGATGATGCCGTCCGCCGCCGCGCGCAGGATGGCGGGAGCTGCAGGCAAATCCGGCGTCACATCCTTGAAGAGCGCCCCACTCTGCGCACGGATGTTCGTTCCCGATCCCGACGACGGTCCGGATGCGGGAGAGACGACCAGCGACCCGCTGTATGACGCAAGGGGCTTGAGGACGCCAAAAGCCTCGAGGAGGGTCATCGCCACTTCCCCGCGCAGGGCCGGCCGTGTGACGTCCACGTTCCCATCACGGAACAACGTAAGCTTCTTCCCCTCGGCACACGCAACGTACTGCTGCGACCAGCGCCCAACGGCCGTCTTGTTCTTGGGCGTCGCCGCACAGGTTATGGGATCCACTCCGGCGGCTGCCAGTACCATCTTCGCCGCCTCCTCCACGCTCACGGGTTTGGCGGGACCAAACTCCCCTATCGGCCGCCCTCCGGCATCCTTGTAGCCCGTCACGATGCCGCGGTTGACCATGTCGCGCACGTACGGGGCGAACCACGTCTGCCGCGGCACGTCCTTGAGGTCGTACGGAACGCCGCGCCACACCACCGTCACGAAATCCGAATAGGCGGATGCATCACCCTCGCCCTCCGCCACCGGGAAGAACGCCTCCCCTTGCTGCTCAACGGCCTCCTGCACCTGCCTCCTTTCCTCCTCTTGAGAAGCTTGCAGGAATTGTTCGACGTTCGTCAGGTCAATGAGATTTACACCGCTGGCCG
>CAZCWV010000010.1:0-19684 GCA_964502425.1 uncultured Candidatus Peribacteria bacterium
TACACCGCAGTCGCCGTACTATTAGGTTTCAGTTCTACAAACGGGGCAGCTTCCAAAACCGACTGCCGCCCCGCATGCCGATGTTCCTATTTCTGTGGATTGTCTTTCTTCTCGCAAGTGCAGGTACCGCAGACGTCGCACCCGCCGCACATCTCACAGGCCGGACTACCGCACTTCGGACAAGTGGCATTCTCCATAACGAGGAAGGAGGAAGAAATAGAAAATCATGCGCTGGAAATAGCGGATGACGCATCTTAGACGCAGAATGGCCGCACATCTTACAACTGAAGATACTTGTCACTGCTGCCAATAGGCTTTGAGGAGGCCTCCCGTGCCGGCGAGCCGGGGCGGAAAAGCGTTGAGGGGATCAATGTAGCTCACGATATCTCCGGATGTTTGCACGTAGCCGCGAAAGTCTATTTCTTTGCCGCGACGAATGCCGAGATGCAAATGCTTGCGGTTGCCATCGCTGTCGGTGCTCCGCGCAGGTGCCAGCTTGCCGATTTGCTTTCCCGCCTGAAGGAATGATGCTTTTGCAGGTAAATCTTTCAGCGAAAGATGCCCGTAGAGCACGGTGATTGGCGACCCATTGAACTCGCACCGTTGGATAAGCAGCCCGCCGTATCCCTCTGCAAAGCCGCTGTATGCCACGTCTCCCGCGCAGATCGCGTACACGCGGACATCGGTGGTGAGCTCGTCATTGGTCACCTCGAAATCCGCTCCCACGTGATAACCGGTGAAACGCTCAGGGGGATTGATGGGGTTGCTAACCGAATCGGGGGTGACGTACCGTCCGAAGCCGAGCAGTACCGGACGCAAGGCAGTATTCTTTATAGGTTCTGGGTAGTATGACAGAGCGACGCAGCTTGTAAGCACGACTGCAAGGAATGACACGGTGAACAGCGGGAATGGATGGCGGAGCATATGCATAGACAATAGATGACGGATTGTTGACGTTCAGAAAGCTTTGACCTTTCCATAAGTAACACAAAAAAACAGGCCGCGCTTGGCGGCCCGTTTCTCTACACGATGCAAGTCAATGGAAACTCAGAAGGAGAGGTCGAGATTTACATGAGCCCCAACGCCAAGACCATGTCCTCGAACATTGGTATGGGCACTCGCGGCGGCAGAGTTGTTTACACGAGACTCATTATTCCAATGCTTGTTATTGTCATCATCGCGCGGCTTGGGCATCCTGGACGGATTCGGCGTGCCTTCGTCATCGAAATGGCAGGCAACGCGGGCAGTGGCGTAGACATTCCACGCTGCCTTCACGTCAGCCTTGTACTGCGCGCGGGCTTTGATTACAACATCCCTGTAGACCTTCCACACGGCAACGATGGCGGTCTTCCGCTCATGATTGTCGGTAATCGCAAGGGCAGCTCTGAGCGCGTCGCGACGAGTCTGGAGAGCGACGATGATTGCCGCGCTGAATTTTGATCTTGCTGAAATTATGGCGTTCTCACGAACTTCCACGGCGGCAGACAGACAAACGAGATCCGCAGAAACAGCGACGGATGAGCTGGAATTGCTGCTGCTGGAGGAGCTTACCTGTGCCATCGCCGGAAAGGTGATGCCTGTGGTAACCAGCAGTGCAACGGCTGCGATAAATTTCTTCATAGAAGAGATGGAAAGAAATAAAAGGAAGGATCGGCAGTCCGTGTGACAGACGGAATGCAGGGCTCTTACGAAAAAAGTTTTACTGTGTTAACATGCCGACTCATTTCCACTCGTTGATGGATTCCCCAGCATCCAATGACGGCATGCTCGATGCGTTTACACGGACGTACGAGGAACACAAGGATGCCATCTTTCGACACTGCTACTTTCACACGTTCGACCGCGAGAATGCGAAAGACTTATTACAAGAAACGTTTGTGAAGACGTGGCAATATTTGGTTGCAGGTAACGAGATCGAGAATATGCGCGCCTTCCTCTACAAGGTTGCGACGAACCTCGTGATCAACGATGCCCGAAAGAAGAAGTCCTTGTCGCTCGAAAACCTTCAGGAGGGAGGATTCGATCCGGGAGAGGAAGACGAGAATGCCGACCGCGACTGGGTGCAGGAACAGCGAGTGATGGCCGTCCTGAGAAAAATTGACGAGCCGTACCGCAGTGCAGTGACACTCCGATACATCGAAGGTCTCTCTCCCGCCGAAATCGCAACAATCATCGGCGAGAGCGCGAATACGGTGTCCGTCCGTATCAACCGCGGCCTCAAACAGCTCCGTGCACACCTCGACCATGGATGAAAAGCTCTCCGTATTTCTGGAGCACGCACGCAATATCCGCTTGTCCAAGCTGGAATCGGATGATGTGAAGACAAAAATACTATTGGGGACAGAAAATCATGTAAGAGAGAGGTCCGAAATGCATCTTAAGGAACGTATGGACCAGAAGACCCTCCTCGCAACGGCAAAAAACATCCGACTGTCGGCACAAGAGAGTGACGACGTCCGCGCACATGTGTTGCTCTATGCGAACGAACATTCCGCCCGCATGACGGAACGCCGGTCCGTGCTTCCCTCTCCACCAAGTTCACTTGAGCTTGTCCGATCATTCTTCTCTCCCCTGCGACTCAAGCCAGCCCTCTCGATGATTGTTGGATTGTGCATCGCATTCGGCGGAAGTCTTTCGGTCGCCGCGCAATCGGCGTTGCCGGGTGACTTTCTCTACGGCGTTAAAGTAAATGTGAATGAGAACATCGTCGCCGCGCTGCACTTCTCTGCAAACGCCCGTGCGGAATTTGAAACGCAGAGGCTGGAGAATCGTTTGTCGGAGGCGGCGACGCTCGTCACATCCGGCAGATTGAAAGACGGGCTGCAAAACGACGTTTCCGGGAGTTTCACTGCACAACTAGAACGTGTGCAACACTCGGCAGAAGCGCTCTCCGAGAACGGCGATGCGAATGCGGCTTTGAATGTGCACTCGCAGGTGGAAAGCATGCTGAATGCGAATGCAGCCGTTCTAGGTTTACTCGAGAACAATGACGGACAACATACGAAATCAGACGTGCAGAATCTGCTCAAGAACGTCTCCGCAGCCGAAAATCATGCTGTGCAGTTGCGTGTCGAATCCGAGAAGAAGGTATCAGCAGAAGAGAGAGCAAACACGAATGTCCGTGCTGCAGCCGGAAACAGCATCACGTCGGCGATCAGCACGATTGATGATATTCGCGGATTCATTGATCGATCCAGCGCCTCGACTAATGGTCAGGTTCTTGCCCAGGCGAATGCGCGCATCGTCCTTGCGGAGAAACTCCTTGGTTCCGCGCGGAGAAGTCTGGATGCGGGAAACATCGACGAAGCATTCCAACTGTCGCGCACTGCGGTTCGTACTGCGCGGGAAGCAAAAATCATGCTGAAGGTTTCGGCGGGAGTCCAAGCTCAGATAGGAATCATTTCAACGCCGTCCGCAGCAATGGAAGAACGGAAGAAATCTTCGACCGACATAGACGAACGCATGAATGTCTCTGAGAAGGAGGATGACGCGGGGAGTACTGGAGCATCCGTCCAGGGGAATGAAGGGACGTATGACGTCGAGATTAAAACGGATCCCTTAGGCCTGAAGCAGAAGAGCAACGGTACAATAAAGGTGGATTTGGGATTATGAGGGGGGGGTGATGATAGTGTCATCCATAATTATGTATTGGGTCCATCCGGCCCAAAAACATTCTGGCGGAGGGAGTGGGATTCGAACCCACGAGACCCGTGAGGGCCTACCCGATTTCAAGTCGGGCGCCTTCGACCACTCGGCCATCCCTCCAGATTTATTGTACTACGAAGCTCCATTGGATACAGTCTAATCAGCTATTACAGCATGAGCGGGAACAGCATAGTATACATGTCCTATGGCATCCCCCCGTACCTTCACCGCCCGCACCATCCCCGGCTCCCACCGCGGCCGAACGCTCGGCGTCCCCACGGTCAATCTTGCGCCCGAGGATGTCCCGATGGACCTCCAACAGGGGATCTACGCTTGCCGCGCAGGTGAGAATGAAGGATCCCCTCCCCTTCCCGCGGTGATGCACTACGGCCCCCGTCCGGTCTTCAAGGATTCCCTTTCGTGCGAAGTGCACTTTCTGGATCGTACGGTGGAAACCGCACCCCTGCGACTCACGGTCACCGTCGTTTCCCGCATGCGGGATGTAGCGGACTTTCCGCATCCCCAAGCGCTCAAAGATCAGATGCTTGCGGATATCCGCGCCGCACGGATCCTACTGGGAGTATCATCTGCGCATCCATGAGCCGTGCACGCATCAACCGCCTCAAGCGTATCTTCCCCCAGCGGGGCATTGTACGCAGCCTGTGGCACCGCAAGCTCGCCTTCCTAGCCGCTCTCCGGTACGGATTCCCCGCCCGTCGCCTCGCTGTGATCGGCATCACGGGGACGGATGGCAAGACGACGACCGTGGGCATGGTGACGCACATCCTCCAGTCCCGCGGGCTGAAGGTTGGCGCCCTCTCCACGGCATTCTTTTCCGTCGCGGGGGAAACCACGTGGAACGCCACGCAGAAGACCTCCCCCTCCCCCTTTACGGTCCAGAAGTTCCTGCGGACTCTCCTCCGCGCCAAGTGCACGCACGCAGTCCTGGAGTTCTCTTCCCACGGCCTCGTCCAAGGCCGCACGTCGTACACGTGGCCCTTCGTCGCCGCCATCACCAATACGACGCCGGAACATCTGGACTACCACGGCACGATGGAGCAGTACCGCAAAGATAAGGGCAAGCTCTTCCGCATGCTCCGCAAGACCGGAACCAAGGTCCTCAACGGGGAGGATGGCACCTATCCCCTCCTCGCGAAACGGAATACCCGCGACACCATCGTCTACACCCAACACAACCTCTCCGATCCGCCGCGCCAGACGTTCGGCAACGCGCTCCTGTGGGCGAATGATGTCCATGCACGCCCGGATTCCTCCTCCGCCACGATCCACTCCAAGGAAGCGGGACAGGTGGGGCATTCCACGTACGCGCTGGAACTCGCCATCCCCGGCACCTTCAACGTGGAGAACGCCCTCTGCGCGCTGGGCTGCGCCCGCGGCGCACGCATTCCCCTCTCCGACGGTGTCCAGGCCCTCGCAACGTTCCGCGGGATCCCCGGCCGCATCGAGAAGATCCCCGGCCCGCAAAATTTTTCCGTCTACGTGGACTTCACCGTCACGCCCGCCGCGTACGAGAAGACGCTACACGCCGTGCGCGCCACGCTCCAACCCGGAAACCGCATCCTCGTCCTCACAGGGAGCTGCGGGGACCGCATGCGGGAGAAGCGGCCTCTGGTGGGAAAAATCTGCAGCGAACTCGCCGACGTCGTCGTGGTGTCGAACGAAGATCCCTACACCGAGGATCCGGAGAAGATCATGGACGAAGTCTGGGCGGGCGTAGACGCCACCAAAACCGAAGCGCACCGCATACCGGATCGTCGGGAAGCAATCCGCTTTCTCATTACACAGGCACGGGCGGGTGACGCCGTCCTTCTCTGCGGCAAGGGCAGCGACACGATGATGTGGGTCAAGGGAGGACAGGTCCCGTGGAACGAACGGGAGATCGCGCGGGGGATGCTGCAGGAACTGACGGCATCAGCATCATGAATCCTGACGTGTCGCATGACCCCCTCATCGCAGGCGTGGACGAAGCGGGCAGGGGCGCCCTTGCCGGCCCGGTCGTGGCTGCCGCTTGCATCCTGCCTTTTCGATTAGTCCGTCGGCAACGCTCCATCGGTTGGTCGCCCTTCTTGAGAAAACGTCAGGGGGACTTCCTCATCGCCGACAGCAAGCAGCTGACGCCGAGGGAGCGGGAGAGGGCATTCGAATGGATCATCCTTCACTGCTCTTTCGGCATTGGGATCGTCCCGCACACCTTCATTGAAGCAAAGGGGATCCGTCCCGCAACACACGAAGCCATGCTCCGCGCGATCGGGAATCTCTCCCGCACGATCACCCCACGGCTCCTGCGCATTGACGGACGTGACCACTTTTCCTTTCCCGTCCCATCGACATACATCATTCGGGGCGATAGCACGGAACCCGCCATCGCCGCGGCATCCATCATCGCCAAAGTGACGCGGGATAGGATCATGATGAAGCACCACGCCATAGACCCCACGTACGGCTTCTCCCGACACAAAGGCTACGGGACCGATGTGCACTGCACAGCCATTCGACGTAACGGACCCTGTTGCATTCACAGGGTCTCGTTCCTCTCGCGCATACTCTACGCGGAACCCGATCCTCTCTTCCACGCTACGCGAGGCAGAAAGAACCAGAGCGCAACGCCACACAGGAAAAGCAGCAGTGTGTAGAACTGGCCGCGCGTGAGCATTACACCGCTGAGGACGAACGGCGGGTATTCCTGAACGCGGATGAATTCCAAACAGAACCTGATAAAACCATAGAAAACAAGGAAGAGCGAGAAGATGCGTCCTTGCCTCGTGGGATATCCACTCCTCAACAGGAGGACGAACAGGGCAGCCATCGTGAACATCAGCAGAGCATCATAGATCTGGAGCGGGTGCCGCAATCCGTCCGCCCCCGGAATCCTTATACCCCACGGTAACGTAGTGACCGTCCCGTAGAGTTCCTGATTGATGAAGTTGCCAATTCTTCCCAATCCAAGTCCAATTGTTGCCGGAACCGTTGTAATGTCCGCAATCGCCCAGAGAGGAAGTTTTCTGCGCCACGCGAAGAGAACAAGCGCCACCGTGACGCCGATGAACCCTCCGTGGGACGCCATCCCCCCCTCCCACACGGCGAATATTTGGAGAGGATGTTCAAAGAAGTACCGCGGCTCGTAGAACAGCACGAACCCAAGCCTGCCCCCGACGAGAACCCCCGCTACGACCCAGGCAACGATATCCATCCATAGGTCATTCGTAAGATGCAAACCCCGCAGCTTCTGCAGGCGCGGGTAGAGGACAATGGCAATCAGAAAGGAAAGGACATAGAGGATCCCGTACCAGTGGATGTCGAAGCCGAAGAGTCCGATGGCGACGGTGCGTGAGGGGAAGAACTCGATCATCGTTACGGAGTATACAGTCGATGACTGTATTTCGAGAATTGTCTCCATAGACTCATCGAGCACCTTGTACAACAGATCCTCAGCACCGTCGATTTCCTCGGAATCATCAACATCCCATCAGGAGAACGACAGATTTCATCTCAACACGGATCTCCTGTAGCCTATACCCATGATCATCCTGGGAATCGAAACTTCCTGCGACGAGACATCCGTTGCCCTCGTGGCGGATGGCCGTGAAGTGCTGAGCAGCGTGATCGCAAGCTCCCGACAGTCCTTCGAGGCTCTTGCAGGAGTCATACCGGAAGAAGCTGCCCGTAAGCAGGTGGAATGTATGGTTCCCGTTTTACGCGAAGCGATGCACGAAGCGGACATACCCGTGGGAGAAATTGACGCCATCGCCGTCACCCGGGGGCCCGGGCTCCTTGGCTCCCTCCTCGTAGGCACCACGACCGCACGCGTCCTTTCATACTCGTGGAATCGCCCCCTCATCGGCGTCCACCACACACTCGGCCACCTCAGTTCCCCCTGGCTCGCTCCTCCCGGCGTAGAGAGTGAAGATATCCGCTTCCCCATCCTCTCGCTTTCGGCCTCGGGAGGCCATACGGACCTCTGGTACCGCACATCCCACACGGCAGGCACCTTGCTAGGCCGTACGCGCGACGATGCGGCAGGCGAAGCCTTTGACAAAGGCGCGAGCATTCTCGGCCTCCCTTACCCCGGCGGCCCCAGCATCTCCAAAGCCTCGGAGGGGGGCAGCCCCGATGCCTATCATTTCCCACTCCCGCTGCGCAACGAGAAGAATTTCGACTTCAGCTTCTCCGGCCTCAAGACATCTCTCAAGTACCTTCTCCGGGACAACCCAAAGGCCCGCGATGACCTGAAGAACGTTTCGGCTTCCTACCAGAACGCTATTGCGCGCCATCTGCTCGACCGCGTCGTCCTCGCACTCGATGATCGCCCCGATGTACGCGAAGTGCATGTGGTCGGAGGGGTATCCGCAAATACGCGCCTCCGTGAACTGACGGAAGATCTCTGCGCACGACGCGGAGTCACGCCCCGTACGCCACTCGCCATCGTCTACTGCACGGATAACGCCGCAATGATTGCAGCTGCCGGATACTTCCTCAGCACGGAGTTGGGCGCCGATGCCACGTTGCCGTTCGAAACACTCGCTTCACTGCAACTGGAAGAGACGCTGATTCGCGCATTACCCTGACCTTTCGCTACTAAAACGACATGAGCGCGGGCACCACTGAACTCAGGAGAATGGCGACGAGTCCAACAGTCGCGATGATGCGTATGGAGGATTTCTTCATGAGCTGACGGTAATGGTAAAGGATTGCTGGTCGGAATAGCCTTCGTCATCCTCCACCGTGAGTGTCACGGTGAATTCGCCCTCCTGTTCAAAAACGTGCACGTATGTCAGCTCGTCACTCTGGGCAATGATGGCGTTGGGGCGGTCGACACTTCGTACGTCCCAGAGGTACGACGTAATGTCCCCCGTCGTGCAGGTAGCGTCAAACTGCACCGCGCGTCCGATGCTCACCGACGTGCGGCTGGGCGTTGCGCATGCCGAAAGCATCTGACGTCGTACAATGATGGTCCGCTCCGCGACGTACTGCTTCCCTTCCGTAGTCACCACCACCAGTTTCACGCGGTATTCCCCGGGAAGGGCATACGTATGTTCCATGCGCGAACTCCCCGTAATGGACCCTTCTTTCTCATCGTCTCCAAAGTCCCACTTAAACCCCGCGACGCGCTCATCCTTGGGGATGAATGTATCAGACGCATCGAACACCACGTGGAGCGGCGCCGTGCCCCCCTCCGGCCGCACGTTGATCTTGGGTTCCGCGGCAGGCGGCTCAGCGACGATCTTCACGGGGATGCGCACGGAGCTCCCGCCGGGTTCCTGCGCGAGTAACTTGAGTTCGTATTCACCTTCGCTCCGGAACACCGCGCGGAACGTCGCGCCCATCACTTCAGACTGGATGTCATCGGGAACTTCCCACGTGAACTGGATAAGGGGCTGCGACGTCTGGGGCGTCAATTCCACCGTGATGGGTACTTCCCCGCTCACGATACGGCCGTTCTTCATGTCCGGTGAACCCGTGAACGTCAGATCTGAAATCGTGAGCACGGGCGTGGCACGGACAATGGTCGTCAGCTCTGCGACACTCCCGCTGCTAGAACGGTACCGTAGCAAGACACTGTAGGTCCCCGGTGTCTTGTAGATGTGCGTTACGCGCTTCAAGTCCAATCCGCGTTCTTGCTCGCCGTCCCCGTAGTTCCAGTAGATCTCACGTGCCGGTTCCGACGTTTCCGCCATGAAGTAGATCCCGAACGGAACGGGACCGACGAGTTTCTGCGGATCCGTCTTCAGGACGAGCGGGAACGGCAGTGGAGGGGGCTCCTGCACCGTCACGATCTTCGTGTACGTCTTGCGCGTCTGGTTCTGTAAATCCACGACCGCCGTCACTTGCGCCTCGCCGATCGAGTAGAAGGTATGGGTAATCTCCGGCGTCGACGTCGTCTCGTCTATCTGTCCGTCACTCTCGAAATCCCACTGCACCTGCGTGAGGGTCTCTTCGTCTCCGAGGAGCGGCTTGATGCTGAAGACCGTCGGAAGCTCGAGAATCGGCTTGTCCGGCGTCACGGAAAACACTTCCTCACTGATCGTAATGCGCTTGGAAACGCGCCGGATACTGCCGTCCGTCATGGAGATACGGATACCGATGGTGTAGTTACCGGCTCGTTGGAAGGTGATCGTCGACTTGGGTACAACGGACTTCTCCACCTGCAAACCGTCGCGGAACCACGCGTACTCGAAGGGCTGCTGTCCGAGTTTGCGAAGAACTGTAGCCGCTTTCTCCAAGCTGATCGTCACGGCGAGAGGAGCGACGAGCTCTGCCGCATCATTGGGGGAAATCTCCACGGGAAGGGCCGCGGGCTGAAGGATGATCACCGGAACGAAAATGCTGAGAGCAATGCCGGGCAGAACGGTGAGCCCAAGGCGGATGAGTCCGCGTTGCCGCGCCAGAGGCTGTACGTCGTGCCGCACGATGCGCTGAAGCATCACAACACCAATAATGAGGAATACTGCACAGCCGGCCAAGGACGTCATGACCCCGATATTCGTAAGGAAGAGGAGACCTGGTTCCGTCGTCGGGAGTATGGACATGATTGCGAACGACCAGAGCGCGTAGATGCCGTAGACCACGCCCCCAAAAGCCAGGAGGATCTGTTTCGTCTTCTGGATTGATTGCGGAGCTGCCTTGGCTTGCGGCTTCGCTACTTTCTCCGGAACCTTTGTGACACTGTCCACGGACGGGGCGGCGAGGGGAGGTGCAGCGGGTTTGGGATCAGACATTGTGGTGAGAAGAATAGCTTATGAAGCAAGCCCTGTCCCGGGCAGGAGCAGAAACAGGGATAGGAAACCATACCCCTGTGATGGAATGGGAACGGGGAACTCCCGGATGGGCTCCGGTGCATCAACGGATGGCGCCGCGCCATGGTCCCAGAGGTGGAGCGAGAAGTGTAACCGTAAATCCCGGTCCTGCCCTTCGCCGTCCGGCGTCGTCCCCCACGAGAGGCGATGGACGTAGAACGTCTCTGCATCAATCCAAAGCTCGCCGTTCAACTTCTCCTGCGCGATCGGCAAGCCGTTGGAAAGGTTTTGCTGGCTTCCCGGTACTTCCTGTAGGAGAGAGACGAGCCTTCCCGTATCCATGGACACGTCGTAGTGAAACACGTCACGGCCGTTGAGCTGATCGATGCCGCGGTCTCTGTTGACGATGATGGCATCGTATTGCATTTGTGTGATTGCCGGATCATCCACGGCGTCCCGTACCCCTTCACCATTTTCGCATTTTGCATGCCACCATTGCGTTCCACTGCCAAATTGCACTGCTCCACGGCTTCGGAAATAGACGTTACATTGAGAGAGGGAAACTACGTCGAGGGAGAGAACAGACCCTGAAGCGCCACCCTCTTCCTGCGCATGGAGCGAAAACTGCAAGCGCGACCCACCGTCCTGCAAAATTCCGTTCGCGAGGGAAAACGACCAATCGTTCCCGCTATCCGTCTGCATGGTGCCAACGGCAGTGAAACGGGCGGACTGGAGCGTCTTACTGGCTGCCGCCGCACGCTGGAGGACGACATGCGGCGTCAGGGGTTGTGCTTGCGCACAGGCATTGAGCGTGAGGAGCAGGATGATACCTGCCCCGTTCCGGAGCACATGTTGTCTACGCGAAGGAGGAGGGGCGACAGGTACTGGACTGCCCAAGGGGAAACGGCGCATGTGGCGGGGAAAGACCGGCTGTCAGTGTGCCAGAATCAGCTTCGGAACGCCAGTTGTTACGATGGAGCCGCTTCATCGTCCCCTCTCACCAACGACCGCTCGCGCCGCCACCGCCGAACGAGCCTCCACCAAATCCTCCGAACCCCCCCTTCCCACCGCCAACTCCCCCACCCCATCCGCCCCAAAATCCACCCCTGTGGCGACCCTTGCCGATGGAGAGGCGTGAAACGACGAAGTCGAACAAGAGACCGAGAACGAGGAGACCCGGAATGGATACCCACCATCCGAATGCCAATGAGAGCACGAGGCCGAAGATGCCCCCCAACACGCCACCGAGCCACCAGGACTTCGTGCGGCCGAGGAAGGCGGCGAGGAGGTCAAACACAATGAAGAGGAAGAACAGGAAACCCGGCCATGCACCGGATGCCTCATCACTGTACCGCTTTGCGGTGTATTCCCCTCCGATGTGTTTCTGGAGCGAATCCACGCCCGCCACGATGCCGTCGAAGTAATTCCCGTCACGGAAGTGGGGCGTGATGTCCTCATCAATGATGCCACGGGCAACGATGTCCGGAACGGCGCCCTCCAAACCGTACCCCGTGAGGATTGCCATCTCCCGGTCGACGAGCGCAATGAGCATGAGGATGCCATTGTCGTTCTCCTTGGATCCCACACCCCACTCGCGACCCACCTGCACACCCACTTCGTTGATTGAAGAACCACTCAGCGTTCCCACCATGAGAACGGCGATCTCGTTGCTTGTCGCATCCTTGTACGTGCGAAGGGTTTCTTCCAATTGCGTGTCCTGCGCGGATGTGAGCGTCCCGGTCGCATCCGTCACGAACCCGTCATTGACGGGGATGGTGAACGCAGATGCGAGAGGGATTGCAAAGAGAAAGAGAGCGGAGGCGGCCGTCGTGGCGCGCCACAATCGCGGTGGAATGCACATCATTGCACTGAGGAAATTGAAGAAACAGCAGCCGGAATGCCCGCGGAAGAAACGGAGGGAATCGCCGACGAGAGGGCTTCAGAGGAGGCGGCAGCTGCCTGGGCACTCGCTGAAGACCCAAAATCTACACGCGGCGCTTCCTCGGCTCCGGGTGTAGCTTCAAACATCTCCGCGGGCGAAAATCCGAACATGCCGGCGAGCACATTTGCGGGGAATACCTTCACGCGTACGTTGAACATCCGCACCGTCTCGTTGAAATCCCGTCGTGCTGTTGCAACGCGGTTCTCCGTCCCTTCCAATTCAACGATGAGGTCGCGGAAAGCCTGCGTCGATTGCAGCTGCGGGTAGGCCTCCACAGTCACGAGGAGACGCGAAATCGCGCTGTCCATGCCCTGGGCGGCTGCTACCTGCGCATCGCGCGAGCCGGACTGTTGTGCCGCAGCCCATGCACTCCGCGCACTCGTCACCTGCGTGAGTGTGGACTGCTCGAAGCTCGCGGATCCCTGCACGGTGCTCACGACGTTCGGTATCAAATCTGCGCGGCGCTGGTACATGGTCTGCACCTGCGCCCACGATGCGTCAACGCTCTCACGCGCCGTGACCAGCCCATTGTAACCGGTCCAGACCCACGCGCTCGCGATCAGCACAATAACGACGAGGACAAAGGAGAATGATCGAATTTTCATGGGAGGGAATGGGGAGAATATAGACATCCTAGCAAATCTGCTCCAGAAGAGAAGTGCTTACGCGGTTTTGGCCTTCACGGCTGCAGCACGTCCTCCACGCGGCCATCCACAGAAATGATGACGTCATCCACGGTCGGGAATTGCATGAGTGTCTGGGCGATCTGCGCACGAATCGCCGCAACACGGCAAGAACCCCCTACGCCCCGTTCGAGTGCCTCATCGAATTCCACCCTCGCGATTCCGTCCCGGATATCAACGCTGCGGATCGTGACGCCCGCGGGAAGTGATGTGTAGAACCCGTCCGTCGACTCCCCTTCCGTCGGCCCCTGGAACAGAAGCTCCAATGCGGCACGCGCCACATCAGACCTTCCTCCCGTCACACGCTCCACGGCGTACGTGAGAGAGCAATCCTGTGCATTGGGATTTCGGTTTTCGTTCCCGAAGAACACGAGCAAGTTGCGGGAGGAGGAAGAAGAACTCTCTGCGATAGGTGAGAAACTTGAGGATGTTGTCTCCTCGAGGAGAATCGGTTCCACTGCCATCCTCCCGTCTGGGTACCTGCACTGCCGCGGGAACGATTCGAGGATCGGATAGCCCTTCGCCACGCAATCATCAAAACTCGCCACGGACGTCTCCACGCTAAAGGGGAAGAGGAAAAGGAATGCGAAGATGAACGCCGTGACGATGCCGGCGAGGAATCCGACGAGGAAGAGAAGGACGTCGTGGAAGCGGGAAGTCATAGTGAGTTGGGAAGAGTCTTTATCCTATAGTAAATACGTTCAAGAGATAGGAAGGTTACACAGAGGGAACAGCCGCTGAGTAGTTTGGCTTGCCATGAGGAGGCCCGCAGGCCGACGAATGGTCGGGGCGAAAGGACCCTTCCTCGCTCTGCTCGTCAGGGCAAGCTTGAACCTTTCCCTTTCCAGAGCTTCTCCTTCTTCTCTCGTTTCCAACCCTTTATTTCCTTCTCACGTACTGCAGCGATTGTTCTACCAGGCTGATCTTCGGACCAGAGTAAACGCCGCATGCTGAACTTCCGCGTATGACGACATGCAATGCCCTTTCGATGCTCTTGAAGCCTCCGCTGAAGACAATTCGTATGCCCTACGTAATACGATCCATTTTCGAGCTCGAGTATGTAGACCTTGAAGGGCATGGCTTGCCATGAGGAGGCCCGCAGGCCGACGAATGGTCGGGGCGAAAGGACCCTTCCTCGCTCTGCTCGTCAGGGCAAGCTTGAACCTTTCCCTTTCCAGAGCTTCTCCTTCTTCTCTCGTTTCCAACCCTTTATTTCCTTCTCACGTACTGCAGCGATTGTTCTACCAGGCTGATCTTCGGACCAGAGTAAACGCCGCATGCTGAACTTCCGCGTATGACGACATGCAATGCCCTTTCGATGCTCTTGAAGCCTCCGCTGAAGACAATTCGTATGCCCTACGTAATACGATCCATTTTCGAGCTCGAGTATGTAGACCTTGAAGGGCATGGCTTGCCATGAGGAGGCCCGCAGGCCGACGAATGGTCGGGGCGAAAGGACTTGAACCTTCGACCTCACGGTCCCGAACCGTGCGCTCTAGCCAACTGAGCTACGCCCCGATATGTGACTATAATAGAGAAAATCCTGGTCTAGCGATACCAACTGCTGCCCACCGTTGCCTCGTGCGGAGGTGGGCCTGCCCCGCGTAGCTCGCCACAGCGAGCGAAGTGGGGAGCTACGCCCCGATATGTGACAATGATAGCAAGAGAGCCCATTTTACGAAACGGTCATTTATTCGTTAAGTGTACTGGACAACGAGAATCCCCTCTGTACACTCACAGCCTTTCATTTTTCTATGCCTCGCAACCACTCCTTTTCCCGTCGTGCAGTCGTATCGTTCGTCCTGGCGCATGCCGCCCTCATTACGCTCCTTGTTTTTCAGATGGTGGTAAGCACCCCTGCAGTTCGGTAAGAATTGACTATTGATCTCACCATAAATACCCCGGCTTCCTCGCCGTAAAATCCGCTCGCACTTCTTTGGCATGTTGTTCCACTGCCACATCCAATTCCCGTATGCGCGCTGCATTATCGGGATAGAGCATCGCGGCGATGCGCGCGAGTTCATGGTACTGCTCCACGTTCCCGGAAAGAGCTATGAAGTGCGTATTGCGTTGTATGGCATCCGCGAACGCTCCGAGTAAACGTACCATCTCTCCCTGTGCCTCCCTCTGTTTCCCGTTCCGAGCCAGCGCATCCAAGTAGCCTCGCAGAATGCCCACATCGTTGTACTTGGAGAAGAGGAACGCCTGTTGGTAAGAACGGAGCGCCTTGTCCGCTTGGAACAGCTTCATCTGAATATCACCCTGTATCTTCCAGGCACGCGCATCCTCGCCGTTCAGCGCCAAGTACCGCTCTACTGCCTGCTGCGCTTCCACGTACGCCGTCTGTTCGACGAAGAGGATCGCGCGGCTCAGGTGCATGTCCCTCGGGAAAAGGTGCGGCTCCGCTCGCTTGTACCACTCCAGTGCTTCCTGCTTCTTGCCCGCCGCCTCGGCATGTCTTCCCAGCGACGAGATCGCAAGTACACGGAATTCCACAACGGCGACGAGGAGCAGGAGGATCGCAAGCACAATTTCCGCCCTCCGCTGCCATGACCCCGCATGTCCATTGATCCTCGGGAACGAGGCCAATGCGCCGAGGAAGAGATACCAAGGCAAAGCAATACCGACGAACTGCAGATTGAAATCGATGAGGTTATGCGCCAACACGCCGACGCCAGCGACGAAGAGTATGAGCAACACTTCCCTCTCCTTCTCTTCCTTCCCGCGCAACAACTTCAAGACTGCGGAGACGAGTGTGATGCCCAGAACGGCCAGCCACAAAGCCGCGGCCATCCATCCCCTCTCCACGGCAAGCTTGAGGAACGCGTTGTGCGGGTGGTCGGACGTCTGCAGGACATGTTCTTGTAACCGTGGCTGAATGAAGCGGAAGCTGTACGGCCCCCACCCGAAGAGCGGCCGCATAACCGCGAGCGAGACGGCTTGTCTAAAGAATTCCCTGCGTTCCGTGAACGAAGACGTCCCTTCCGCCGCCGTGAACGTCACTTTCCGCGTAACGGATTCCACATCGTAGAACCGTGCGCGCATTGCATTCGTTGCCGTAAACGTTATAACCGCCATGGCTGCAACGACGAGGAGCGTCCGTACGTTCTCTTTGATACGCGCGCGCCCCTCCTTCTTCCCGTTCCTCCAGACCACAAAAATCAGGAACAGAAGAAGTTGTCCACAAAACGCAATGGCTGCGCCACGCGAATAACTGAGGAAGAACGTTCCCAGTATCCATCCCAAGAGCAGTTCCCGGAGAATCCGCATGCGCACACTCGCGGCTTGCCGCGTCCACCACAGGACGACCGGCCACGTGAGGAGGATGTACAGCGCCCAGGCGTTGGGCCAGTAATCCGTCGAGAAGCGGTAGTAGAAGAACGATCCCACGAATCGGTTGACGGGCTGGAAGAGATAGACGGCCGTTCCGACGGACGCGCCAACGATGGTGAGCAGCGTGAGAAAACGGAGGATGCGCAGAAAGAACGGCCGGAACGCCCCCTTCTCGTCCCGTACCGTGCGCGCCGACCAAAGGAACAGAAGAATAAACGTACCGTCACGCAGAACCTCGTCCAACCCGTAGTTTCTCGTGAGGGAGAAGAAATAGCTCAGGAGAGTCCACACGAAGAACGCCATCAGCGTTCCCCACACCGCCAGATGCGCGCCGCGCTCGCCCTTCGTATGGGAGTTACGCCTGGCAAAGCTGAGGAGCACGATGCAGCATCCCGCCCCAACCAGCAGCCATGTTCCTTCGATCCCCTTTCCCCCGCGCCAGAGAACGGAGGCGGCTAGGAGAAGGAAGAGCAGCGTATGGGAAAGGCGCTCGAGCACACGTGCATTCATGCCTCTATCATGACAGATATGGCGGAAACAATCATCCCCTCTGCTCATTCCGTCTGTGATGCGAGTTGCATGATTTCCTCTGCCGTTAGCGCGCGGTTGTAGATACGGACTTCATCCACCTTACCGCTGAATGGGTACGACGTATTGCTCGTCCACCTGCCGATATAGTGACTAAACGAATAATTGTTCAGAGGAACCACATAGGGACCACTGATCCCATCCTGTACGCCGTTGAGATACACGCGTCCGTATCCACTTACATCGAACGTCGCGGCGACGTGGTACCATTGGTTTGGGTTGAGTGTCGTGATGCCTGAGGTGCTCCGTTGAGCAACTGCATCGCGGAAACTGAAATGGAGCCGCCTCGTTGAATACACATCGAAGTACGGCAACTGTTCCCCCATGAACATATTGAGTGTATTGGGGAACGCCGTGGGATAGATCCACGCCGCATACGTCAATCCGTTCGTATACGAAAACACCGAGCTGTCTCCGGCAATCATATATTGGTTTCCATTGTTGCTACATTGCAGTGCTTGTCCGATATAACCATCCACCCGAGGTGGCAATCCTATAATCGTACCATTCGTCCCGTGTCCGGAGGCATCCAGTACCGTCGTCCCATCCTCTTAATCAAAGGTCCAATGCCCCACGAGTCCATCGGTGGGGAGTGATTCCCCGAGGAGAGGAGCAACCACCATGGGGCGCCGATTGGCATCAATGTAGAGCTTGTAGCCCGTAATATTCACATTCGTTTCCGCGCTGTCCTGGGGGAGGGAGGGGATGTATGTGGGCACGAGGACGTCGAGATTGACACAGGACGAACCGGTGGGCACACCCGGCGCACAGATGGGGTACGCCGCGCCCTCGGTCTGGAATAGCTGCGTCTGCCCGGGAATCGAACCCTGATCCACTTGGTACTGTTGCAATGCGCGCTGAAGTTGTGACGATGCCTGGTGACGCGCGGCATCCCGGGCACTAATGAGCATCTTGCGGGGATTAACCGCCAGAATTACCACACTCGAGAGCATGGCGATGATCCCCATCACGAGGAGGAGCTCGACGAGGGTGAAGGAGGGGCGTTTCCTTCGGCAATTGTGTTTCCTCCCCACGGCGATAAAGTGCGAAATCGTCATACGGCTGTCGTCCGGGAAAGTATACTGATATTTGTGATGATCCGCGCGATTGATGTTGCCGTTCCAATGGATTATGTGCATCGTAAGAACACCACTGTGACATACTAGCCGCCATGATCAGCGTCATTGCCATCCTTCTCTCCGTCCTCATGCCCCTCGCTTACGGAGAGGAGACTGTTGCCATCCCCACCCTCACGGTCTCTTCAACTCCCAATGCGTCGGTAGAGAGTATTCCTCAGGGCGCACAGCGCGTCCCCTTCCTCACGCTCCGCCTTAAGGCTTCCTGCGACGCCCCCATCGCGGTTTCCTCCCTCACACTCCGCCACGCCGGGAGAGGGAATGCTACCGACATTCTCCGCGCCTACGCGTCCATGGGAGGAACACGTTTGTCCCGCGCGGTGAGCGTTCCAGCGCGCAATCCCTTCACGCTTCGCCTGCGCAGCGTTGTCGTCCCAGCTTGCGATGAAGCATCTATCATCGTCCTCGCGGACCTTTCGTCATCCGCCCAGGCGTCGGGCGAGCACCGGTTCGATGTCCTCAGTGTGGGAACGCAGAGCGGCGTGGCCGTCCAAACATCTTCGTCTTCCTCCTCCTCTCCCGCCGCCCTCCGCGTGACCCCGCATGCCACCGCACCCGACGTCACGTCCGCATTCCGTTCCGTCCTCACGAGCAAGGAGTACGGCACGGCGAGAGTGGTGGCGCGCTTCCTGTTGAAGGGCGGGAAGGCCTCCAACCAGAACGTCCTCTCCATCACCTTCACCAACGACGGCTCCGCGAGGAACGGCGACCTCCAGCGCCTCTACCTGGAATCTTCTTCACAGCAGCGCCTCTCCGTCCCCCTGGCGCAGATGGAAGGCGATACCGCGCGCATCACGCTCACCCCGCCGCTCCTCCTCCGCCGCAACCAGTCCGTCCTCCTCCAGCTCCGCGCCGATGTCCGCGCCAGCCGCACACGGACCATAGACTTCATCATCGAAGAACCCTCCGATATCGGGTTGGAGGAAGCAGGGAGGAGATGATGGGTATTGGGATTTGAAACTCCCAAAAGCCTGGTACTATTGCCCTGTTGCCGACGTGGCGGAATTGGTAGACGCGCACGCTTCAGGAGCGTGTATCCGCAAGGATGTGAGAGTTCGAGTCTCTCCGTCGGCACCAGACATATTTCTTTGCACTGAACGCAACAGCCACTACGATGCGCACCATGGGAAAACGTATCTTGTCGGTGCTCCTCCTCGCGGTGTTGATGACACCCATAGCCTCCGCCCAATCCCCCGCCTGCGTCAACACGGCGGGACCGGTGGAAGGTGTAGACATGCAGCGGGTGCGTAGGGCTTGGCTCGGGTGGAACAACCGGCTGCGCAGGCGCATGAAGCTTAGGCCGTACGTGCTCAACGACGCGCTCAACGTTACGGCGGGAAACTGGTCCCTGTACGCCATGCAGCGCGGGACGATGGACCACAAGCGCGTTCCGGACGCCGCGTACTACGACTACAAGGGCATCGAGGAATGGTTCCGCGGCTTGGGCCTGGAATTCGAAAACGTGAACAGGACGACCTTCACGGAGAACATCGGGTGGGGATACTACGATTGTTCGAAGGAAGACTGTACCGCCACGCTCATCTCTTCCATCCGTTCCACGTTCCGCTTCTACCTCGCCGAACGGAATAAGGAATACAAGCC
>CAZCWV010000011.1:0-12729 GCA_964502425.1 uncultured Candidatus Peribacteria bacterium
TCCATTGCGCATTACATTCCACCCCGCTACCATCCCCTGTGCATGTCCATCATCCTCTCTTTCCACATCGCCATCGCCATTCTCCTCGCGTTCACCATCCTGGTGCAGCACCGCGCATCCGGGCTCTCCGCCACGTTCGGCGGTTCGGGGGCGGTTGCCATCCAGCGGCGCGGCGCGGAGAGGGTGATCTACAAGGCGTCTATCTGGCTGAGCGTCTTCTTCTTCGGGCTGACGATCGTGGAGTGGTACGTGACGTTCTGATCGGCGTGACTGTTTTGACAGGAGTGCTTTTTGCGGTGTCTGCCGCTTCCTTCGCGGGGGTTGTCCGGTAGAATAGTCTGGATGTCACGGCTACTGAAGCTCTTCACCACCATGACGCGGTGGGAGCGGTGGACGCTCCTTGCGTTCTCCCTCCTGTTCCTCGGTAGTCTTACGGGGCTCCTCAGGGTGTTCTACCTGGAGAACACGGTGCTCATGCCATCCGTCGGCGGTACGTACATCGAGGGATCCGTGGGCAACCTGCAGCCGCTCAACCCCTGGTTCACCGTGCAGAACGACGTGAACCGCGACATTGTGTCGCTCGTGTACGCGGGGCTCCTGAAGTACAACCCCCAGACGCGCAAAATCGAGGAAGATTTGGCAACCTTGCAGGTTTCTTCCGATGGTATGCGGTACACGCTCCGCCTGAAGGACGGCGTGTTTTGGCATGATTCCACCGAAAAGGAGCTTCATCCCGTCACGGCGGATGACATACTCTTCACGTTCCAGACGATCCAGGATCCCGCCTTCCCCAACTCGCTTCTCCAACAGAATTTCCGAGGGGTGGAGATCGCTAAATTGGACAGCCGGACGGTGCAGTTCAAGCTTGAGAGGCCGTACAGCTTCTTCCCAAGCAACCTGACGATCGGCTTGCTCCCCCAGGCGGCGTTTGAAGGTATCCCCATTTCGCGGTTGGATTTGACGTCCGATTTCGGCTTCCACCCCGTGGGGGCGGGCCCGTATAAACTACGGCACATCGTGGAGACGAATCTCTCCACCGAAGTAACACTCGAGCGCTTCGAACGCACGATCCTCCCCACCTATCGTCTTGACCGCATCGTCTTCCGGATCTTCACGGATTACTCCTCCCTTCTCTCGGATCTGCGCAACCTACAGGGGGTGCGGCTCGTGCCGCGCAACGACCGCGGCGAGCCGATGATCCCCAAGCGCTTTCTTGCACGCAACTACACGCTCCCCCAGTACGTCGCTCTCTTCTTCAATCTCGAACGGAAAGCCTTGCAGGACCGCAATCTTCGTCTGGGGCTGCAGCTGGGCACGGACAAGAGGACAATCGCGGACACGGTGCGGCAGTCCGTTCTCGTGGATACGCCGCTCCTGGAGCTTGATATGGCTGATTGGCGTTATCACTTCGACCTTCAGGCATCACAAGGGGCGCTGTTTGAGAGCAACTGGAACCTGCCGGAGAAGCTCCGGCTCCAGCGGCTCCTGGAAGATGAGGAAGCGAACGGCACAGGAGTGATCCGCGTGCCGCCCGTCGTCTTCTTACAGACGGGCGCGGCGCTCGTCTTCACCGGATCCCTTGCGGACGCGCCCTTGGGGTCAAAGGTGAACGGCGTGAACGTGGTTTTGCATCCGTCTTCCTCGGGTGCCTGGGTTGTGGCGCTCCCCGCAGTCCGCAGCGGTACGGGGGTGCTCAATGCCGGACGCAATATCATCAGGCTCACGGATCCCAAAGGGAAACCCATTGATTCCGCTTACGTGTACCGGGCGCAGAGTGCGGAGGAGTACGCGCGCGCATTGGATGAGCAATCCGTTGTGGCGCAATTCCTCAAGACGCGGTCGGGTGAACCGGGGAGGGAGGTGACGGTGCACCAAATGTTCCTGGAGCACAACATGCTGCGCCTGCGACGGAAGAATGATCCGGTCAACGTTCGTTCTAATGATCGGGGCGAGCAGTTGGTCCTGCGCCTGCTGACGAGTAATGCACCGCCGGAGTATGCCAAAATCGCCGAATTCCTCCGCAAGTCTTGGGCAGATCTGGGAGTCAAACTCATTGTAGAGATTCCCGCAACCACGGAGGAGTTCCAGGACCGGCTCCTCAAGCGTGAGTATGACGTGCTGCTCTTCGGCCAATCTCTCCTCGACAATCTGGATAGCTACTCCTATTGGCATAGCAGCGGCGTGCAGCAGCTGACGGGTGATACCAAGGCGTTGCGCCAGGATGCGTACAATCTCTCGCAGTACATCTCGGGACGGGCGGACCAGCTTCTTGAAACGGTGCGGCGCACGAAGAATGAACAGGAGCGCGGGAAGGCACTGGAGGAGCTCCGTGAGGTCCTCAAGAAGGACGTTCCGGCTGTCTTCCTCTACTCCCCTCTCTACACCTTCGCGCACCACAAGCTGATTTTAGGCGTGGAATTTGGGGATCTCTCGCTCCATAGCGACCGTTTCCTCACGCTTTACAAGTGGTACGTCCGGCAGGCGCGTGTGTTCAAGGACGGGAGAGGGTGGTTGTCGCTCTTCCCGTGGGTGCCGTCCCTCTTCTAACCGGTCACCCCGTAACCGAAACGGCGGATGATCGCTATCCTTCGCATGAGTGAATGCGCCAGTCCAGCGAATACGAAGATGTGGAGAATCGCCTTTCCGCATGCGAATTCCTTCCCTTGCGCACCATTTGAATACAAAATCAATACAGTATCAACGGAATCTCTGTAAGGTTCGGCAACGCCGCCGGAGATTCTTGCTGGCAGGATGCTCCGTACCGTTGACGCTCCCTCCGATCTTCTGTAAACTTGCAAAGCTCTTTTTATGAGCACGCTCGAAATCCCCTCCTCAGGCAACATGGAAGTTCTCCTTCTCCAGGACGTTAACGGCATCGGCAAAAAGAACGACCTTCTGGTTGTGGGGGATGGCTTTGCCCTCAATTTCCTGCTTCCGCATCGCAAGGCATTGGTTGCAACACCTACCGTGCGGCGCCGCTATTCGGAGCAGATCAAGAGGCGCGCGGAAGAGAAAGTGCAGGAGAAGGAGATCCAGGAGAGTGCGGCGTCGGCTGTTGCCGGCAAGACTGTGACGTTCACGCGGAAGGTTACCAAAACAGGCAAGCTCTACGCGCACATTTCCGAGGAACAGATAGCGGAAGCGCTCAAGGAGCAGCACGAGGTCAACCTCTCCTCGGATGCCATTTCCATCTCCGAAACCATCAAGGCTCTCGGCACGTTTACGGTGCAGGTCCAAATGGGATCCTCCCAGCACCCGCTCAAGGTTCAGGTTAACCAGCTGGCGGCGGAGGGGAAGTGATAGGTTGATGTGAACCAATCGGACGGATCCAACCGCTGCGGTTGAGGGTCTTCCCGTTGGGATTCTATGTTATAGTTGGCACTGTTTCCGTGTTCATTCTTCTTTGGGCCAGTAGCTCCCCACTTCGCTCGCTGAGGCGAGCTACGCGGGGCAGGCAGTTGGTTCAGCCGTTCATTCTCCTTTGGGCCAGTAGCTCAGTTGGTTAGAGCTCCGGACTTATAAACCGGCGGTCGATGGTTCAACTCCATCCTGGCCCACCACACTTCGCTCTCGTTCACTTCGTTCACGAGAGCTACGCGTGGTGAACCGAGTGCTTCCAAACGAAGTGTGCCCCGCGAAGCCCGCAGGCGAAGTGGGGCAAAAGCAGCATCTTGGGCTGCGCTTCGCGTGGCGCGTCCTACTCCCAGGTGCCGTTCGGAACTTTTCCGTTGGCTTATCAGCGACCTTTCCGTTGAAAATAGTAAGTTCAACAAAGATTAACCAGCGATGCCTTTCAGGACACCATAAATGGTCGATGGTCGGAGTAAGAACCCGAACAAAAAATGAGAGCTAAGCTATCCAAACACAAGCACCTTGTCCGACTCCTCAACAATGTGGAGGAGATCCGTCATGGTGGAGACAGGACATGCCGTGCTTATTGATTTCAACCTGCTTTTCAAACAACTTCCACAGGCGAGGAGCCGGCCTCCGATATCCACAAACTCCCGTTGTTTTGTAGGCACATCGAACTGCTTCGAGTCGGATATCTCCTCGATCTCCACGCCCTCACCGAGCAAGAAGATAGTAACTTCATGTCGCGCTTTCCTTGCAGCGATCGCCAAACGAATAGCATTCCATACGCGTTCCGATTCCTTTGTTTGTAAGATGATACCGAGTTTCATAGGTGTTCAGGTAAGGGCTTTTTTTCGCTCTTCAAACTCTTTCTTGTCAATCTCACCTTTGGCGTAGCGTTCCTTCAGGATATCGAGCGGGGATTTTCTTCCTTGTGTGCCGGATGTGTTCGAGAGCCACTTTACGAGTGCTATGATCCCGGCGATAATGAGTCCCCACCAGAGGATCATGAAGATGAAGCCGAAGGGCGCGAAGTTGTAACTAAATCCCATCGTGAACGGCATCATATCAGGTGCATAGCTGTTTGACCACGATAATGCTCTTGAGAGTGGCGAGCTGATGGATGGCGCATGGCGTGAGGGCAAAATGTCATGTACCATACATCCATGGATTTCGAGCACGCCGTCACCACTGGCAAGGATTTTTCTTCCGCAGTGGCAAGCGTCGTGGAGGAGATCGCGGAGGCAGGGATGCGCGTGCTTTATGTTCACGACGTGCAAGCGACACTCGCGGAGAAAGGTATCAACCGTGATCCGTATAAGATCGTTGAGTTCTGCAACGCGAAATACGCAAGCGAGTTCCTTAGCGCCGACCCCAAGATTGGCCTTTGTATGCCATGCAAAATCAATGTGTACGTCCATGAGGGACAAGTCTGGATCGTCGGTATGCGCCCCATCGTCCTCTCACAGTTTTTCCCGAACGCCGATTTGGGGAGCAAGCCGCAGGAGGTCGATGCCATTGTGAGATCCATCATCGATAAGGCGATTTGAAAGATCGCGCCACCGTCCATGCACTTCGTCACACGGCCATCACCCTCATCATCCTTCATTAATCGGATATTTCATTCATCGTAATCTTACGATAAGATGACCAGGTCATGCCTTCCAAGCAGATAACTTCCAGTGACAAAGAATTGGCTCTCCTCACGAGAGCCCTGGGCCACCCTGCCCGCATCCGCATCATCCGCCATCTCGCGAAACTGACGTCTTGCATGTGCGGTGACATCGTGAATGAATTGCCGCTTGCTCAATCCACAGTCTCTCAGCATTTGAAGGTGCTCAAAAACGCGGGACTCATTCGCGGCGACGTGGACGGGCCTCGCATTTGTTATTGCCTCGAATCTACCGCAATCGAGCGGCTGAAGTCCCTCGTTGCTAGCCTTCCTTCTCCTTCCCCCTACCAAGTATGTCGAAGCGCATAACCGATGCAGTACGTTCCCAATACGCCTTCGTCGCTACGAGCGGCCTTTCAAGTGAAGTAGACGGTGTACGCGCTGTTGCCGAAGCCTTTGGCTACACCTCTGACGAGCTTGCATCCATCCCCGCCGAAGCCAACATGGGTCTCTCCTGCGGGAACCCGATTGCCATCGCCAACCTGCGTCCTGGGGAGGTGGTCGTGGACCTCGGATCGGGCGGCGGGATCGATGTACTCCTTGCCGCCCGCAAGATCGGGCCGACGGGCAAGGCGATTGGAATCGACATGACGAGCGAGATGATCGATCTCGCCAGGAAGAATGCGGAGAAGTCGGGCGTCACGAATGTGGAGTTTCATCAAGCGACTATAGACCATCTGCCGCTGCCTGATGCTTCGGCAGACTGCGTGATCAGCAACTGTGTGATTAACCTCGCACAGGACAAGAGCGCTGTCTTCCGTGAGATCGCCCGCGTGCTCAAGGCCGGCGGGAGGCTAGCCGTGAGTGACATTGCCCTCAAGAAGCAGTTACCGCCCGAACTCGGCTCCGATCTCATGGCATACGTCGGTTGCATCGCCGGAGCGATCCTGATAGAGGAATACCGTCAGGGGTTGATAGAAGCTGGTTTTGCACATGTTGAAGTGATCGACAGTGGAGCTGACCTGAATGCCTACACGAAGGTAGAGAATCAGACAGGATGTTGCTCCCCCGGTGGTGGATGCTGTTCAGACTCGAAGAAGAGCGAGGGGGATGCGCTCCATTTCGGCCTCACTGACTTGCTCAAGCGCCACGATGTTAATGAGTACGCAGCGAGCGTGAAAGTCTTCGCCGTGAAGCCGAACGCAGCTCTCTGATCCCCCCTTCTTTCCCATGCACCGCCTGCACCACATCTCGGTCCACTCCCTCCCCCGCCGCCTCTCGTTCCTCGACCGATACCTCACTCTCTGGATCTTCCTTGCTATGGCCGTCGGCGTTGTTCTCGGGAACGTTGCACCCGCATTCGTCTCGGGAATTACGCGCTTTTCAATCGGCACGACATCTATCCCCATCGCCATCGGGCTCATCCTCATGATGTACCCGCCTCTCGCAAAGGTGCACTACGAGGACTTGGGAAAGGTATTCCGCGACAGGCGCATCCTGGGGCTTTCCCTCGTGCAGAACTGGATCATCGGCCCGCTCCTCATGTTCGGCCTCGCGCTTCTCTTTCTCGCGGGTTACCCGGAGTACGCCGTAGGACTCATTCTCATCGGCCTCGCCCGGTGCATTGCCATGGTCATCGTGTGGAACGAGCTTGCTGAGGGAGATACGGAATACGCGGCGGGGCTTGTGGCGTTTAACTCGATCTTCCAGGTGCTCTTCTACTCGGTGTACGCCTACGTGTTTATCAAGGTGCTCCCACCTCTCCTTGGGGTCAGTTTCGGGGACGTTGACCTCTCCGGCATCTCTATGGGCACCATCGCGGAGAGTGTCCTCACTTACCTCGGCATTCCCTTCGCTGCAGGAATTTTGACAAGGATCATCTTGCTCAAGGCGAAGGGGATCACATGGTACGAACGCGTCTTTATCCCCCGCATCAGCCCCCTGACGCTCATCGCATTGCTCTTCACGATTGTCGTTATGTTCTCGTTGCAGGGGGAGAATATCCTCCGCCTCCCGCTCGATGTGATTCGCATCGCCGTGCCGCTCCTCATTTATTTCGTTATCATGTTTTTTGTTTCCTTTTGGATGAGCAAAAGACTTGGGACGGACTATGCCAAGACCGCCACGCTTTCCTTCACGGCAGCGAGCAACAACTTCGAATTGGCAATTGCCGTGGCTGTTGCGGTATTCGGCATCGGGTCG
Source organism: uncultured Candidatus Peribacteria bacterium (assembly GCA_964502425.1). Lineage (GTDB taxonomy): Bacteria > Patescibacteriota > Gracilibacteria > Peribacterales > Peribacteraceae > CAIKAD01. Next base: position 7,166 of record CAZCWV010000011.1, read on the forward strand.
GGTGCGGCCTTTGCCGCCGTCATCGGTCCCCTCGTCGAAGTTCCCGTCCTCATCGGCCTTGTGAACGTGGCGCTGCGACTCAAAGGAAGGTATTTCAAGACGTAAGAGGAAGTGCGTATTGACAGTCCATTGGTGTGCGCGTAACTTCACTAATGTCCGTTGATATACTTTCTCTCTCAATGAAATCTGCTTCTCACTGCAAGGCGAAGATATCCGCCTCTGCCATTGCGGATGCCGCGGAATTCATGCGGACGGTCGGTGACGAGAACCGGCTGCGCATCCTCTGTCTCTTGCAGGAAGGAGAACGGTGCGTCTGCGAAATCTGGCAATTCCTCGATCTGCCGCAAAACCTCACCTCCCATCACCTCGGTGTCCTCAAGGAGCGCGGACTCATCCGGTCGAGGAAAGACGGACTGAAGGTATTCTACTCGGTTGACGAAGAGGCCCTAACCGAACATCTCTATTCCCTTTCCCATTTCCTATGGCGAACGCACAAACCCTGATTATCGAAGTCCTCGGTTCCGGCTGCGCAAAGTGCAAGAAGCTGCATGAGCTGACGAAGGCCGCAGCATTGGAACTCGGCCTGCAGACGGACATCGTCTACAGCACTGATATTGAGAAGATCGTCACGATGGGCGTGATGTCGAGCCCCGTGCTCGCGGTGAACGGGAAGCCCGTGCTGGTAGGTAGCGTTCCGGACATCTCCGCGATCAAGAAGCTCCTTGCCGAACACGCGGAACAGGGTACTGAAGAGAAAGGGTGTTGCAGTGATAAGGATGCCTGTGATATTCGATGTGCCCCGAAGAACCCAGTTGAAGGTGGAGGTTGTTCCTGCGGTTCCTGCTGAGCGATGGATATTTTCCTTCCCCTCCAACTCGCCGCCGATTGGCTTGTGTACGGCATATTATCCCTCTCGCCTGAGTCCCATCTGGGGCAGTCGGTCCATTTCTTTCTGTACGACACGGCAAAGATTTTCCTGCTTGTGTACCTCATCTCCATTCTCGCGGGGATCATCCGTTTCTACTTTCCCATCGAGCGGGTGCGTGATTTTCTTGCCACACACAAGCTCTGGGGGCTGGATTACTTCTTTGCCACCGTTTTTGGCGCGATCACGCCCTTCTGCAGCTGCTCGTCCATCCCGCTCTTCATCGGATTCCTCAAGGCGGGTATTCCATTGGGCGTCACCTTCGCGTTCCTCATCACGTCTCCGCTCATCAACGAAATCGCCGTGGGACTCTTCATCGGGCTCTTCGGCCTCAAGATCACGCTGCTCTACATCGTTGCGGGCATCGGTGTTGGTATGGCGGGCGGTGCTGTCATCGGCAGGCTGAACATGGAGCGTTACGTGGAAGATTTCGTCTGGAAGGCGAACGCCGCCGCCTCCACTATGGAGCAAAAACACATCGGTCTTCGAACGGCATTTCCTTCCATCCTGCGCGAGGCATGGGATATCTTCCGAAAGGTAGCGCCGTACATCGTCATCGGCATTGCCGTGGGCGCGGCGATCCACGGGTACGTCCCCTCCGGTTTCTTCGAGTCCGTTCTCCTGCGTATGGGAATATTCGCCGTTCCCGTCGCTGCCCTCCTCGCGATCCCCCTTTACTCCAACGCCGCCGGGGTCCTTCCCATCGTGCAGTCGCTCATCGCCAAGGGCGTCCCGATCGGTACGGGGCTCGCCTTCATGATGGGCGTCGTCGGGCTCTCTCTTCCGGAAGCCTTAATCCTCAAGAAAGTGCTCAAGCTTCCTCTCTTGCTCACATTCTTCGGCACGGTCACGATCGGTATCATCTTCATCGGGTACCTTTTCAATTTTCTCCTCGCCTGATTCATGCGTTACTTCTGCGCCATTGCTGTCTTGCTCCTTCCTTTTGCTTTGGTCGCCTGTCAGCAGGCTTCCGGGGATTCCTTGGTGCAGGAAGTTCCGGACGATGGTTCCGTACAAGCATCGATGTCGTGCGTTCCAGCCGAAAGGGTGGATGTAGTGCATTTCCACGCCACGCAGCAGTGCATCTCCTGCACCGCGGTCGGCAGGCTTGCGAAGGAAACATTGGAGGAGAAGTTTTCCGAGGAAATGGAATCGGAACGCGTCGTGTTCCGGGATATTAACGGGGAACTTCCCGAGAACCGCGACATCGTTTTCCAGTACCAAGCCCGTGGCTCTTCCCTCTTCGTGAACGCCCTCTCCCAAGGCCAAGATCACATCGAGGAAGACGCGACGGTCTGGAGGCTCTATGCCAATGAGGAGCAGTACAAGCAGTACTTCGAACAGAAAATCCGCGATCTCCTCACCTGCGCCTCATGACGGACACCCTCAACGCCCTCATCGATGCATATAACATTCCGGCTCTAACGGCGCTTCTGCTCGGCATCCTCACGTCTGTCAGCCCCTGCCCGCTTGCCACCAACATCGCCGCAATCGCCTATCTCTCTAAGGATGCACATGCTTCGGCAAAGCGAATATTTCTCCATGGCCTCGCCTATACGCTTGGGCGCATCGTGAGCTATACGGCGGTCGCGCTGCTCTTGCTCTCCGGCCTCTCGGCGTTCCACGTCTCGGGCTTCTTTCAGGGCTGGGGAGAGCGGCTGATCGGACCAGTCCTCATTTTCATCGGCCTCCTCATGCTCGGCGTAATACGACTGCCGAACGGGGGTGACGGGGCTCGGACGCGGCGGGTGCAGGAATGGCTCTCCAAGCGCGGCTACATCGGCGCGTTCCTGCTGGGGGCGCTCTTCGCACTCGCGTTCTGTCCCTACAGCGCCGCGCTCTTCTTCGGTGCGCTTATCCCCATGACCATGAAGGAGAACGGTGGATTCCTCCTCCTGCCGCTCTACGCCTTGGGGACGGGTCTTCCCGTCATCCTTTTTTCCCTTCTTCTCGCCATCAGCGTGCAGGCAGCCGGACGCGCCTTCCGAGCCGTGCAAAAGATGGAAAAGTTCGTCCGTATCACCGTCGCGATAGTCTTTCTCGTCATCGGCGGTTACTACGTGTGGCTTGTGTTGCAGAACTCCATTTTCCTCTGAACCATGTCTCAAGCATCCCTCCTCCGCCTCGGTCTCTCCGTTATCATCAACGCCGTCATCGTTCTGTTTGAGCTGACGGCGGGCTTCCTCACGGGGAGCCTTTCGCTCCTGTCCGATGCCGTCCACAATCTTGCGGATGTTGCTTCACTTGTTCTCAGTTTCTGGAGCGAGCGCCTGAAAATGAGGAGCCCGACTGGACGTAAGACCTATGGCTTCAAGCGTGCCGAAGTGCTCGCGGCATTCGTAAATGCCCTCATATTGGCTCTCGTAACGGTGATGATCGCCAAGGAGGCCGTTGTGCGTCTCTTCCAACCTACCGAACTCCCAGGTGGAACAATCGGCATCGTGGCTGCCGTTGCCCTCGTAGGGAATAGCGTGGCGGCGCTCCTCCTTCGCAGGCACTCCCACGACAACCTCAACCTGCGCGGAGCATGGCTCCATACCCTGCAGGACGCGCTCTTTTCCCTCGTTGTGATTGTCGCGGCGTTCCTGATGCGCTGGCTCCACTGGTACGCACTGGACCCTATCCTCTCGCTTCTTCTCTCCTTGTTCATTCTCCATGCGGCGTACCGCCTGCTCCGCCAAGCCGTCCATATTCTCATGGAGTCCGTTCCCTTCGATGTGGACATTGACGACGTGCGAGCAGCCATACTGGCTCTTCCCTCCGTTCAGAGCTTCCATGATCTCCATATCTGGCAGACAGACTCCGAAAGTCGCTACTTAAGCATTCATGTGGTGACGAAAGCAGAGGATGAAGATAGCCGGAAGAAGCTCCTCAGAATGATCCAGAAACTCATGATGGAACGATTCAAAATCGGCCACACGACGATACAGATGGTAGGACCGGATACGGAGAATGATGTTGCGCTTCCCTGTGAGCATTGTAACTGATGCTGTCCAATTGTCTGGCGGTACTTTTCAATATCAGTCTCGCGTGCGCGTAGCGCGTACAAACAGCAACCCCGAACCGGCAAACAGTGCTGCGAAAATAAAATTAAAAATAAACACGCCGATAACGCCCGCCTCGCCCCAAGAGGCCTGAGCCGGCCAGACAAGGAGTGCGAAGATGGGAACTGCCATTTGAACGAACGCCGCAGCAAACAATGTTCGTGCCATTCCGCGTGGCTTAAGGCGTGCCAGAAGGGAACCGATGAATATGACAGCGAATACCGCTCCATACATCAAGTTGGCAGGGTTGTTCTCACTTCCAATTATGCCAATGGCGCCATTGACCCAGAAGAGGAGGAACACTCCCGCAAGCCCAACGCTAAAAGCAAAGCGATATGCACCGCTGCGCTTCTTCAGAACCTTGAGGAGTTCATAAATGCCACCGACGGTCAACAGGATGACGCTATAGGCAATGGCTTCAGTTATGTTCACTTCATGAGTGAATTGCATTGCCAGAGGTATCATCAGTATCAGCGCTGCAACAATAGTCCACACGATGAGCCTGCTTCTTTCTCGCAGCATGAATGACGGTGATGTGATGGATTGCTTCATGCGGGAAGTATAACAAGTATGCGAAGTGAGCAGTAATGAATACGAACCATCTTGCCTTTCAACCTTTGTTTCGCGAAAAAACAGAGAAGACAGAGGTCAACTTTTCGCGCAATGAGGTCGCTGCGACTACCTGTCGGCCGTAGTCGCGAGGCGCGAAGGGGCAGCGACCCTCTCGTTGTACGAAACCTCCAAAACCCCGCAGTTCTCCACATTGACTCCTTGTTCAATATGTGTACTGTAGTTGTCAGAGGCGGTATTGGACCTTGCGAGGTCCGCAGCGTCTCGTATGCCCCATGTCTCCCCTCTCCGTTCTGTGAGGGCGTTAGACTTGGTCTTCCGGGATCGTTTCCCGGATTGACGCGGGGCGCGGTGCAGCCGCACGCGGTTGCATCGCAGCGATCACTTCTGCTTTCTTACATCAAAGGAGCCGGAACCGTGGCGACAATCAGGAGCCCGACTCGCAGAAGCTAACCGTTTCAGACGGTTGATCGTCCCATTTGGCCCCCAGACGCGCATGCGCTGGGGGTCTTTCTTTTTCGCGGAAAATCCATACACTGGGAACCTTTCGGAACCCCACCATGCCCCCACCCGAAACAGAACAGACGGCGAAGCGGTACGATGCTGAGTGCAATCTCCCGCGGACCATGCTGCCGGAGGAAATTCAAGATATTCGACGAAAAACCGTGGAGGAGATCTGCGAAACATTGGGTATCTCCGCCGCGGGGTATTGGAGAAACACAGTACCTGAATGGTTTGTCGGATACGATGCCGTGGGAGAGCGCACGTACCCTTTTGGAGAACCCGTGTTGGTCACGGATGAGGGGGTGGAGGAATACCCTGAGAAGATGATCGGTGGGTTGCTGGATCAACTCGTGGTCTCTCTCAGGCATTTGGATCAAGAGCTGGAATTGGACAAGGAGATTTGCGGCAACGAGGCGCAGGGGATGCCGGGGATCCGGTTGCCGATTTTCCGCGTGAAGCGGAAGGGAAAACACCAGGCAACGGTGGTCACGCGGAACGCGTGGGGGAGTGCGGCGGAAACG
>CAZCWV010000011.1:12829-19064 GCA_964502425.1 uncultured Candidatus Peribacteria bacterium
ATTGGGAATAGAGAATGACATGACGGATAGGACAGGGGCGCCGTATCGCGGGAACGCGGCATGGGAAGAAAATGACGGGGACTATGATCGTACGATATCCGGTTCGTTCGGCAACCCGGGGGATAGGGAATGGAAAAATCCGGAGGCCGTCCTCTTCGGCACGATGGCATCACGGAATGTGCAGAACATGACGGTACGAGAAAGTTCCTGGAGGGACATGACGGATGTGGATATTCCCAGGAGCATCGTGGATGACCCTGAGCAATGCGTGGCATTTGCGTTGGGTGCCATGGGGCATCCGTGTTCCCTTATCCAGGGGCCGCCGGGAACGGGGAAGACGACGGTCGCGAGCCACTTGGCGCATTTCCTTCAGGAGAAGGGGTGTAAGACGCTCATTCTTTCCCACAGCAACAAGGGATTGGATGTGCTTCTGCGCGCGACGCAGAAGAGGGGGGTCGCCATCCACAGGGGCGGTACCGACGAGAACGTCTGTGATGAGCAGCTCAAGGAGGCGTTCCTCCGGCGCGGCCTCCGGCATCCACGGAAGAGTGAATTCCTCGTAAACACGTTTGATCAGAAAACATGGGATCAGGAACAGGCGCTGTTCCTTGCCGAGGAAAGATTAACAACTCCCGCACGGGCGGAATGCATGCGGCCGCATCTCGATACAAGGGCATGGAAGGAAGCATGGCGTGACTACGATGCGCGGAAGCGGCAGATCATCGAGGAACTCTCCCATGAGCGCGGCCTGGTCGTGGGGGTCACGCTCAATTCCCTCCTCACTGACGAAATAGTCCAATCACTGGATTTCGACGCGGTCATTGTGGACGAAGCATCAAAGGGCCGCATCCATGAATGGCTGCCGGCATTACGGAAAGCCGGGAAGCAGATTATCTTCATCGGGGACCACAAACAGCTGGGGAACGTTGACCTTCCCTCGCACCTCAAGAATTTCCTGGAAGACCGCGAAGCGACGGTTGATCCAATGGATGAGCAGTCGATTAAGCGCATCGGTAAGGCGGAAATTGAAGCTTATGACCGCGGTCCCTTCTCCAGCCTTGCCCGGCGCGCGGACTTGCCCAAAGTCATGCTCCGGACGAACCGGAGGGCGCTTCCGAACCTCGTTGCGCTCGTGAGCCATGCGGGATACGGCGGGAAGCTGAAGGCGGGGCGTGTGGATCCGAACGATCCCGGAAACCACGGCGAGCTCGTGTGGGTGGATACGTCGAAACGCCCGGACAAGACCGAGGTGGCGTCCGGCGTGTCCAAAGTGAATCCGCTGGAAGCCAGACTCTTGGCGCGGCGTCTTCTCAAGGATTACCAACACGGCAAGGTGGATGCGGAGAATTTCGGCGTCATCACCATGTATCGCTCTCAAGGGAGCCGTATACGTGTGAAGGCGGAAGAAGCCGCACAGAGGCATTTGGAACAGCCCGCAGCATTTGGTCGGATCCTCAATGGAAATGTTTCCACCGTTGATGCGTTCCAGGGATCGGAGCGTGAGAGAATTTACCTGGCCACGACGCGCAGCAATCCACACGGAAAAGTGGGATTTTTGGATAAAGTGGAGAGGGTCAACGTTGCATGCTCGCGCGCGCGCGATGCCCTCGTGATTGTTGGGGATCGGGCAACGCTCATCGATAATAATCCTGATCCCGAGAGCCGTGCGTACTTCGCAGTGGCGTATGAAATCTGTAAGCAGAGGGGGGCGATCATTGATACCTTCTCCGCTGTCACGTCGTCCGGGAAACCGGAGAAATTCAAGAGCCGGTCCCATAGCGTCAAGCTCAAGAAGGCGAGGAAAGCTTGGAAGCAGCGTCAGACACGGGAGGTCTGAATCCCCCACCGTACGATGACAAAAATGTCCAAGAAATGCAGCGCGTATGCCTGAGAAAGGCAAATACGTGTAGACATATGAGGATTATATCCTATCGATACATAATTCGGGTTGTGCAAGTGCACATCGTTGCCCTATGTTGAAAATGTTCTATTTCCTACCCACAAACGCTATGTTTGATGGTGAAAACGGCGGAGCACCCGCCCCCCAGTCAGATCCTGCTGCCCCCGCTACGCCGGCAGCCCCGGAGGCTCCCGCGACGCCCCAGGCGTAAGGAGTAATTCCTGACGTATAGATAAGCCCTGATCCAGTGTGGGTTGGGGCTTTTCTGAAAAGAACATAATGTTGATTCTGGCCAAAAACATTTGCGCTCGCGTTGTTTCATGCTTATTGATGAGCAAAGTTCCTCATGGGTCGGTGACATTCGAAGTTGCGAATCGCGATTTGCTGCTACGCTGGACATGAATGGTCCATCTATCTTGCTGGAAGAACGAGCAAGCATGGCGCTAGAATCACATCATGCCCACTGCAGAATCAGCAGCCCTCCAGTATCACTCTCTTGAACCGAAGGGCAAAATCGCCCTCCAGCCGACCAAGCCCATGGCGACGCCGAATGATCTTTCGCTGGCCTACACGCCGGGCGTCGCCGAGCCCGTTCTTGCCATCGCGGACGATCCTCGCAAGGCTTACGCATACACGTCCAAAGGAAATTTGGTTGCGGTGGTCAGCAACGGCACGGCGATACTGGGATTGGGGAACAAGGGCGCGCTCGCGAGTAAGCCCGTGATGGAGGGCAAAGCCGTGCTCTTCAAGAAGTTTGGGAACGTGGATGCCGTGGATATCGAGGTGGACGAGACGGACCCGGAGAAGCTCATCGAAATCATCGCGGCGCTAGCGCCAACATTCGGCGGAATCAACCTGGAGGATATCAAGGCCCCGGATTGCTTCGTCGTGGAGGAAGGGCTCAAGAAGCGTCTCACGATCCCCGTGTTCCATGATGACCAGCATGGGACGGCGGTTGTGGCCGCCGCTGCCCTGGAGAATGCGCTGCTCCTGCAGAAGAAGACGCTGAAGGATGTCCGTGTCGTAATGAACGGCGCGGGGTCGGCATCCATCGCCATCGGGCGGTTCCTCCTTTCCCTCGGTCTGCCGCCGGAACATCTCCTCCTTTGCGATACGAAGGGCGTGGTGTACGCGGGGCGGATGGAGAACATGAACGCGTACAAGGAGCGCTTCGCCGTGGCAACGGATGCCCGCACGCTGGCAGATGCCCTCAATGGCGCGGACGTGTTCATCGGCGTCTCCGCGCCCAATACCGTCACGCCTGAGATGCTCCTGAGCATGGCGGAGCGCCCCATCGTCTTCGCAATGGCGAATCCCGTTGCAGAAATTTCCTACGAGCTCGCCACGAAGACGCGTCCGGACGTAATCATGGCCACGGGGCGCAGCGACTATCCCAACCAGGTGAATAACGTCCTCTGCTTCCCCTTCATCTTCCGGGGGGCCTTGGATGCGCGCGCAACGGCGATCACCGAGCAAATGAAGATCGCTGCGTCGCAGGCAATTGCAGCGCTCGCGCGGGAACCTGTTCCTTCGGACGTGCTCAGGATCTACGGTCTGCAGTCGCTCTCCTTCGGTCCCACGTACATTTTGCCGAAGCCATTCGATCCCCGTCTGCTCACGACTGTAGCACCGGCCGTGGCTGCCGCGGCGGCGGCGGAAGGGATGACAAGACGTTGAACGTCACGCGGCGCCTCCTTCGGTTTTCCATCGTTCCAGGAGCGCGCGCGCTTCCTGTTTACCGTGTACTTCCTTGCGCATTTGGGCATCGTGCAGGCGCTGGAGGATTTCACCTACCTTCTCGCCTGGGCTGAGTCCGAGGATCTCCATGACTTCGTTGCCCGTAAGGAGGGGTTTGCGCGGGCGCGGATGGCTGTCGAGGAATGCGTGGTAATCGGCCAGGATGCGGTCGTAGAGACCGTAGTCAGCGGGATCGGTCCCCGCGATATCCAGTTGGAAGATGCGGAGGAGTTCCCCGAACCAGGGGTGGAAGTACCAGTGGGCTTTCCGCTGCTCGTCGATCTCAAAGAACGTGAGCATCATCATGTGGTGCTTGATGAGCCACGTCACTTTGTCCACGCGCTTCCCCGGGAGTTGCAGGCGCGCGAGGACCTTTGCGGCGATGTCCGACGATACCGTCGCGTGATGGTCGAACCGAATGCGGCCCTTGAGGGAGAATGTTTCCACCTTTCCGCAGTCGTGGAAGAGCGTGGCGAGGCGGACGTCCGGGGAATCGTCCGGCCTGAGCGCGGTGAGGCAGTACATCGTGTGCTCCCAGACGTCCCCCTCGTGGTGGAAGTCCGCTGGCTGCGGGATGCCCTTGCATGCGTACAGCTCGGGTGCCGTGTACTTGAGGATCCCCAGTTCCCACAGGTCTTCCAGTGCGCGCGCCGGATGGCTGCACGCGAGCATCTTTTCCAGTTCTTCAAGTTTTCGGCTTCCGGATAGGACCTCTACGAGTTGGGCTCCCTCCTGCAGCGCGCGGTATGTCTCCGGATGGTACTGGCCTTCGATCTGCGAGCGGAAGCGGACGGCGCGGAACATGCGCAGCGCATCGTGCTTGATCCTCACGCCCGGCTCGCCGATGAACCGGATCAATTTTTCCTTGATATCTTCCTCGCCTTTGAGAGGGTCGTAGATCGCCCCGGAAACGGGATGCCAGTAGATGGCGTTTATCGTAAAATCCCGGCGTTTGGCGTCCTTCTCACGTTTTCCAAACGAAACGGCTTCGGGGTGCCTCCCGTCGGACGCTGCATCATCCTCCCGGAACGTGGTGACTTCGAACATTTCGTCCCCCACGGGGACGCGGACGCTTCCGTACGGAGCGGCGAAACGGTCGCAGCGGCGGAAAAGGTTGCAAATCTCATCCGGCTTCGCTTCGGTTGCTACGTCGATGTCCAACGGCACTTCCCCCAGGAGCATGTCGCGGGTTCCCCCGCCAACCCACCAGGTGTCGAAACCTGCATCCATAAGCCTCTCCACGACTTTGTAGGCGCGCTCTCCTTGGGGCGTAGCCAGTGTCTTGGCGATGATTTCCCTGGAGAGAGACATAGGGAGAGTATGAATGATGAAGAGTGAATTGTGAATTTTGCATTTCGTCCAAAGCACAATTCAGTATTCAAAGCTCAAAATTCAGGTAGGAAATGACGATAGATAGCCACTACACTGTATCCATGCTTCATTTTGCCGTAGCAGGGTCGCCATCGAGTACTCCGTCGCCAGGCGGAACGGTGGAGGGTCTCAAGGAAGCACATCGTCTCGGCATCACCGCCATGGAGATTGAATGGGTGCAGAACGTGCCCGTTGCTCCAAAGCGGATGGAGGAGATCCGTTCCGAGGCGGAGAAGTTGAATGTGGCGCTCACGGTGCATGCCCCGTACTTCGTCAATTTGAATTCACCGGAGAAGCCCAAGCTTGCCGCGAGCAAGCAGAGGGTCCTTAAAGCGTTGGCGATGGCGGAGCTTGCCGGCGCGCGGTCGGTGTGCGTCCATGCCGCGTTCAATCTGAAGATGCCGCCGGAAATGGTCTATGGCAACGTCCGGCGCGCCGTTGCGGAGATCATGGAGAAGAAGGGGAAGACATTCCCCCATGTGAACCTCGCGCTGGAGACCATGGGCAAGCACTCGCAGTTCGGGACGTTGGAGGAAGTACTGCTTATCAGCAAAGAGTTTGGGATCTACCCTTGCGTTGACTTTGCACACCTCCATGCGCGGTACGGCGGGAAGCTCAATTCCAAGGTGGAATGGGAAGCGATGCTGGACCAGTACGAAGAGGCGCTCGGGAAGGAATCATTGAAAGAAATGCACATTCATTACTCCGGCATCAACTACGGTCCTGCCGGCGAGCGGAACCATCTCCGGCTGGAGGAGAGCGACGCTAACTGGAAAGATTTTCTCAAGGTATTGAAGAAGCGGAGCGTCAGTGGCGTCCTCGTGTGCGAGTCGCCGGGACAAGAGAAGGATACGGTGCTTATGAAGAAGTACTATGGCAATCTGTCATCGTGACGGTCGACCCCTTAACACTCTCCATAGCTCGGCAGCCTTGCAGTGTTCATGGTGGAGACTGACGATAGTAGGTTTTGTGGGTTCCGTGCCCAACACGAGTTTTGAAGATTCCTCCCTGGGTTCTGAATCTTGGCTATCGGCAAGATCTTGGATTGTTGCGGGGGCTTCACGTGGTTGCATGTTGAAGTAGTATCTCTTGAAAAAGGATTAGTCAAGAATAGATGGTGACGCTCCAGAAATACTGTCTTCGACCGTACAATTATTCATCACTGGACTAGTGAATGACAGGATGTTTCAGCAGAAAACCCTCAAATAGCGGAATAGAGAAATTGGA
>CAZCWV010000012.1:0-18750 GCA_964502425.1 uncultured Candidatus Peribacteria bacterium
TTCCGCGAGCGCGATGGAGGGGGCGAGCAGCGACCAGAAGCTGGCGGCGATCATCACGCCGGCGGCGAAGCCGAGGGAGACGTCCAGGAGCCGGCGGTTCAGTGTCGTGGTGAAGAAGACCAGTGACGCGCCCGCGGCCGTCATCCCCCACGTGAAGAGCGTGGCAAAGAGGGTGAGCAGCACGGGATGGGTGGAGGAGAGCGTCATGGACACGGAGGGAGCATAGATGCCGTGGAGGAGGCTGTCATGTTGCGTATGAGGAAGGTTCCAGCCCATGCGCCCCTGCGCCGCATCGGGTATAGTTATCCGCTATGTTCCAAAAATTCCTCGATTTCCTCTTCCCGCGCCGTTCCCTCACGGGGACGGAAGGGGAGTGGATTACGGAGGAGGAGCGGGCGGGGTTGCGCGCGCAGCCGATCATCATCGAGCGCGATGCCCTGGCTCGGCAGGGATTCCGGTCGCTTGATCGCCTCGTCGCCGCCTGCGCGTACAGGCAATCGCCCCTCGTCCGCAAGGCGCTCCACACGGTGAAGTACAGGCGCTCGGTCGCCCTCGTGGCGCATGTGACGGAGCTTCTTTCGGCAACGCGTCCGCATCTGTCTCTCGGCGACCATCCGGTGCTCTGCGCCGTGCCCATGCACTGGATCCGGCGGTTCGCGCGCGGGTTCAATCAAGCCGAACTCCTGGGAAAGGGCATTGCGCAGAGGTTTGCTCTTCCGTTCCGTCCGCTCCTCCACCGCACGCAGGCGACGGGGTCGCAGGTGGGTCGGGGAAGGGAGGAGAGGGTACAGGCGGTGCGTGCGGCGTTCGCATTCCGTGCGGGGGAAGCCGTCCCGTCCCACGTCATTCTCGTTGACGATATCTGCACCACGGGCGGCACGCTGGACGCTTGTGCGCGGACCCTGAAGGATGCGGGGGTGACCTGCGTGGAAGGGCTTGTGGTTGCTAAAGATTGAATCGCTTCTCGTTATCTCGTTATTACGTTATTTCGTGGAGATCACAGTGAAACCATTGGTCAAACGAAATAACCAAATAACGAAATAACGAAATAACGTACGACGACGCAACCCATTACACTGTGGATAACTTTGAAGTTTTCCACCCTGTCGCTAGGATCGAACTCCATGACATTTTTCATCTCCGCAGTCGCCTTTCTCTTCCTCCTCTCCGTCCTCGTCCTCATCCACGAGGCGGGGCACTTCTTCGCCGCGCGGGAAGCCGGTGTGGTGGTGGAAGAATTCGGTTTCGGGCTCCCCCCGCGGGCCCAGACGCTCTTCACGTGGCGGGGCACGAAGTTCTCGCTCAACTGGATTCCCTTCGGGGGGTTCGTGCGGCTGCAGGGGGAGAATCCGGAGAATGAGAAGGAGCGCTTCGCGCGGGGCAGCTTCGGTTCGGCGTCCATTACCGCGCGCATCGTGATCCTCACAGCCGGCGTGGCCATGAACTTCCTCTTCGCCATGCTTCTCTTCATGGTGGGGTTCTCGGTGGGGCGGTGGATTCCCACGTACCTTTCGTACGAGGCGCTGCAGGAGGCCGCGGTGCGTGGGGAGGTGCACATGATCCCGTCGGTGCTCATTGATGAGGTCCTTCCCGACGGCACTGCTGCGCAAGCCCAAGTGCCCGTGCCCAGCATCCTCGAGAAGGTGGACGGCGTGACGGTCACGTCGCCGGAACAGGCGTCCAATCTTCAGCGTGGCAAACAAGCGGTGACGTACACGCTGCGCACGGGGGAGGACTGGACGGAAGAGACGACGATCGAGGTGCCGCTGTCACCGGAGGGGAAGACGGGGGTGGCGCTCCGGCAGTACCCGCGGGAACTTTCGGCGCCGCTCCGCTCCCCGGTCTCCGCCCTGTACTACGCATTGCGCGAGGCGAACGTGGTTACCGTCCAGACGATCCTTGGCATGAAGCAGCTCGCCGTCTCGCTGTTCTCAAGAGGCGCCGTTCCCGAAGGGGTCACGGGCATCGTGGGTATCGCGGAGTTGACGCACCTCTCGGTCCAGGAGGGCTTTATGACGTACGTGCGCCTGGTGGCGCTCCTCAGCCTGAGCCTGGCCATCCTCAATATCCTCCCGCTTCCGGCGTTGGACGGGGGGCGGTTGGTCTTCGTGCTCATGGAGTTCGTGCGGCGCAAGCCCGTCAACCGCCGCCTCGAAGTCACCACCAACCTCGTGGGTTTCCTCTTCCTCATCGCGCTCATCCTCATCATCACGTTCAACGACTTCCTCCGCGTCTTCTGATCGCATGCCTCCCGTCCTCGCCCCCTCCGCCCCCGCCGTCCCTGCCGCCCCTCTGGTCCCCGTCTACGACACGACGCTCCGCGACCTTTGGATTGAGATGCTCCGCAAGATCGAGCCCAAGCTCCAGCGCAGCCAGTTCATTACATGGTTCCGGCACACGACGATTCTGGGGAAGGAGGAGGGGAACCTGGTGGTGGGCCTGCCGCTCGTCATGTGCCTCAATTGGCACATGGAGCACTACCGCACACACACGCTCCAGGTCGCCCAGGAATTTGACCCCGCCATCCGGCAAATCGTCTACAAGGTGGACGGGGGACTCAAGGACAACCCCGAGCGTTCCATCGACATCCTGCAGATTTTCCCTGAACAGAAGCGGCGCAAGCTGCCGGGCAAGCAGGAGGTGAAGCTGGCGGAGGGCCTCGTGAGCAAGATCCTCAATCCACGTTACCAGCTCGACAATTTCGTCGTGGGGAGCAACAGCCGCCTCGCGCACGCGGCCTGCCAGGCCGTGGCGTCACAACCCGGCGGGAAGTACAACCCGCTCTTCCTCTACGGGGGCGTGGGGCTGGGCAAGACGCACCTCCTGCAGGCCACGGGTAATGCCATCCTCAAGCTCATGCCGCGCGCCGCGGTGGTGTACACCACGTCCGAGGATTTTACGAACCAGGTCATCGAGGCCATCCAGCATCAGAAGATGGAGGGGCTGCGCCGCAAGTACCGGCAGGTGGACGTGCTCATCATCGACGACGTGCAGTTCATCGCCAACAAGGAGCGCACGCAGGAGGAGTTCTTCCATACGTTCAACGCGCTCTACGAGGAGCGCAAGCAGGTGATCATTTCCGCGGACCGTCCGCCGCAGGAGCTCCAATTGGAGGACCGCCTCATCTCCCGGTTCGCGCGCGGGATGATCGCCGACATTTCCCTGCCTGATTACGAAACGCGGCTGGCGATCCTGGCGGAGAAGGCCGCGGAGTACGAGATCCTGTTCGACATGACGGTGCTCCAGTTCATCGCGGAGCACACCACCCGCAATATCCGCGAGCTCGAGGGGATCCTCATGCAGGCGGTTGCTCTCTACGAACTCGAGCAGCGCATGCCCACGGTCAAGAGCATCGCAGAGATCATGCGCAAGCTGAGCAAGGATCCCTACGAGGACGAGACGCCCGTGGGGTTCGACGTGCAGGAGCAGCGCAAGGCGACGTTCCAGGAGATCATGGAGGCCGTGAGCCGCTACTACTCCGTCTCGGTGCAGGACATGATCGGACAGTCGCGCGTGCGCGAGATCCTCCTCCCGCGCCAGATTGCGATGTTTCTGGGCAAGAAGCACCTGACCCTGAGCTTCGTGCGTCTGGGGGAGGTGTTCTCCGGCCGCGACCACACGACGGTCATGAACGCCGTGGAGAAGATCGAGGGGCGGATGCAGAATGACCCCCAGCTCCTGCGGGAGATGCATGCCATCGAAGTGGAATGCGGTTTTGTGAAGGGGCATTGACCCATTGCCGCTGATTGGCGGGAACGTGTGCGGTATGATGGGTCCGTATGCAGCTGGGTCAGGACCCCATCCGGGAATTCGTGAAGGGCTTATCGCCGGACGAGCGGCAGCTCCTCAGCGCCCACGGGGAGTGGCGGAAGGAAGGGCAGGGAGAAGCCCATGCGCGACTATTCAGGCAGCTTGAGGCGATTGCAGTCGGCATGCACGTGGAGACGAGGGCGGTGTTGTGGACGGCCTCCGCATACGCAAGCGGCCTGCGGGAACTACGGTTGGATGATTCCCAGCGACCGTGAGACGATTTTGGCGATTTCCGCGCGATTGATGGGAGCGTCAGGACGGAAGGTATGCAGCAGAGCGCCGTCAGAGGACGTGTCGCCGCTGACGAGACCGAGTGCGGCAGCCGTGGCGATGGCGGCGGCGTACGGATGATCGGCGGGAACGTCGGAGAACGCCGATGCCGGCGAGGAGCCGACGGTTGTTCCATACACTTCGAGGATGATGGCGAGGACCTCCCCCCTCCTCGCGGGAGTATGTACGGAGAGGTCGGAGGTCATGACGGAAATCCCCATGGCTTCCGCCAGGGCGACGTAGGGCGCCGCCCAGGTTGCGCGGGCGGAGAGGTTGAGGGGCGAAGCAGCGGGGGAGAGCGAGGAGGTCTTGGCGGAAGCATGCAATGCCATTTTGAGTATTTCCGCATAGGTGACGGGATTGCCTGGGCCGAAGAGGCCGAGGAGCCTCCCCTCGGTATCCTGGTATCCCGCGGCGATGTTGCGGCTGAGGATGTCGTACACGTACGGGGCAAACCAGGCGGTGACGGCGATATCGCGATAGACGATGGAGCGATCTTGCGTGGTTACCGTGAGGAATCCGTCGCGGTTGGGCAGCGAGGAGTCCTGGCTCCCCGTCGTCGTCGCTGCATCCGGCTCGGGGGACGAAGGCGAGGGGACGACCGGAGTGCGGAAGATCCTTGGAGACGAGCCGCCTCCGCCACGGCTGCCGCCTCCGCCGCTGCAGTTCGCCGTTGTTACGGAGAGGGAAAGCGCCGCAGTCTCTACGCCGTCGCCATTGCGGTAGCGCACGGAGTACGTATACGAACGACCGCAGGATATATCCGTGTCTTGCCAGGAATAGTTTTGTATCCATCCGGAGTTGCCTCCGTCGGCGCGGGAGAAGTAATACCCGGAGGAACCCGCGGTGGCATTGGCAAGGATATCCGCGGCAACGCTGGCGGATGTGTCGTTGAGGGTGACGGTGAGATTGGTGGGCGTGGGGGCCAAAGTGTAGGTGGACAAGGTCGAAGAAAAGGCAGAGATATTACCTGTCTCATCCCTCGCTTTGACCTTATAGGTGTATTGGGTATTGGCGGACAGCCCGGTGTCCACAAAGGCAGTGGATGCCTGCCAATTGGATGAGGATGCGCCGGGATGTCCGGACGTTTCGGTGAACGTATAGGGCGTGAGGGAAAGGCCGGAACCCGCGTCCACGGCGGTCTGTGCCGTAACGGTCAACTGAGATGTCGAGTCCGGGGTAATGGAAGCGAGGCCGAAGTTGGTGGGCGCCGCATTATCGCCGACGCTCATGTCGAACGTATGGGACGATGTAAACCCTCCGTTATACGCAAAAGACAGCGAGCCCGTACTGCTGGAGAGGCAGACGGCTTCTCCATCCACCGTGGAGCATGAAGTTCCGTAGCTGCCCGCAATGGCTGATGCGTCGGCAGCAGTGACGGTGACGGTGTAGTACGTGGAGGCGTTCAGATCGCCCACGGTGTGGACCGTGGCCATGTTCGCATTCTGGGCATTGGATTCGGTCCATGTTTTGCGCGTCGTGGTCCAGTTGGCGATAGCGGTGATGTCGAGCCAAAATGATTTGTCCGTGGCGGAAAAAGCGCCGGTTTGAGTCGTAATGGCAAGGTCAGCCGTGGTGCCGCTCTGGGGGAGGAAGTGCCTGAATGTCCCATCCGCAAATATCCTCGCGCCGGAACCGATATCCACTTCGTCCGTTCCCATCGTTCCCTTCTCGTAGTACAGGTATTCCGCCAGCCGTGCCATGAGGAGATGCCCTTCGTCGTCGGGGTGTAAATTGAGCGTCAAGCCGCCGGCATCGTTATCATCATAGTACGTCGTTTCCCAGGCACTATTGATCCTCATCTGGTCCAGGGAGCTGCCGCAAGTCCAGCCGTTGGCCGCACAGTACACTTCGACGGCATCATTCACCGCATCGGGTTCCGTCTGACCGTCTTTCATGCTGAGGAGGCCCATCCACACGGGCGTTACTCCGTTGTTCTCCAATTTCTCCATGGTCTGAGCTGCGACATCCGCGATTTCCTGGTAGGTAACGTTGGCAGGCTTATTATCTGACGCGTCATCGGTATCGTAGATGTTGTTGATGCCCAAAGAGACGAAGACGGTCTCGGGTTGGAGGTAGTCCAGGATGTAGTCCGCTATGAGCGGGCCCATGAGCACGGTGCCGCCATTGATGGCCGGCATGTAGGTCCCCGGACCTACGTCGGAATAGGCGACCTCCAATCTTGTGGAGGATTCGAACCGCTTGTAGACGCAATCGGCTGCGTCACCATAATAATCGCCGGAGCAGGCGAAGATGGAATCGCCGAGGAATGCGATTTTATCGTTCGTCAGCGTGTACACGTAGGGGGTGGCGGAGGGCATGGCATACGCACCGATATCCGAGCCGATCCAGGCATCCCCATCAAAATCCGTCACGGTGGGGATTTCCGCATTATCCCCGAGTCCGAGGATGTGGCCGGTGGATGTGACATGGAAGTCCGTCGGGGCATCCGTAAAGCTCGGGTTTCGGAAATAATTCGTGTTATCAATGGGCACGTAATAGAAACCCGCGGACGAGAAGATCTTCTTGTTCCATTCGTTGGACGTCATGGACGTCACGTTGTCGTTCCAAATGACGTTATTCGTGAAAATGAAATTCGTTCCCGCATTATTCTTTGCCCAGAGCTCAAACGTTTCGTTGGCATTGAAGACCGTCGTTTTGTATTGCGTCAGGTAGAAGATGTTGTTCACGACTTTCATGGAAGACAAGCCCACTGCCATGGGAAAAATCGATGAACCGGAGCCCACCATGTGAAAGGTATTATTGATCAGTTCCACGACATCCCCCGATGAATCCGTCGCCGCGCTGAATACTTGTCCAGGGGAGTCCTTCATGATGCTGGCATGCATTTTGAATACATTGGCATCCGTGTTGGAATTGAAGAAGGCCACGAGGTAGCTCACCTGGGACAGGGTGGATTTCACGAGGTTCACCTCGCCGTTGTTATTCGCCAACTTGAAATTGAAGATGATCTTCGTCGCTTGATGGTTGTTGTCTATGGTGCAGTTCGTGAAAACCAGTTTCCCCTTGGAGACGTAAAACCAATCGGCTGCGACCGGTGAACCGGCATTGTTGTTGAAGAGCGTGATATTGCGCCACGACAGCGTGATGCCGGGGTTGTTGAGGAACAGCATGCCGATCGTTGTATGCGTTGATGCCGGCATGCTGATGATGACGTTCCCTTCGTCACCCGGGTTTGCGGCGATCGTGAGGATCCCCGAACTGTCGCCCGTCCCGATGGACGGGGCGATGTAATTATCCGTACCCGTCTTGAACGTGTTGTGGGTGCCTGCCATCACGTAGAGCGTGTCACCCTGGTCAATGCCGCTGCTCTCGAGGGCATATTCCAGGGATTTCCATGCGGTAGACGTCGTGAGACCGTTATCCGCATCCGATCCGCTTACGGCATCCAGGTAATACGTCGTGGCGCTTGCAGTAGTGGCGGAGAACGCAAAGCAGCATAGGAAAAAACCGACGCGGTGGAAGCAGGATCTCCATTGGAACATGGAACGTATGTCTCGCCGTTCGCGCAGAGAGTCATGCAACAACAGCAATGTACATGGGGATAGAGAAAGGAGCAATCACCATGTCCGATCCCAAGGGCGCGCGGGACAAAGAGTGCGTTCGCATTCCTGCCGCTGCTTGGTATAGTTCTGGCTGGAACGTGCAGTGCCTCCTCCCTTCCACCCTATGTCCGCCCCCAACGCCGAAACGCAGGTTGATGACCTCTCCAAGATCCGCCACTCGCTCGCGCACGTGCTGGCGTAGGCGGTCCAACGCCTGTACCCCGACACGCAGATCGCCATCGGTCCGCCCATCGCGACGGGCGCGTACTACGATTTCCTCTTCCAGAAGCCGATTTCCGAGGAAGATCTCCCCAAGATCGAAGCCGAGATGAAGAAGATCCTCAAGGAGGGGCAGACGTTCAGGAGCGATACGCTGGGCACAGGGGACGCCAAGAAGTACTGGCGCGAGCGCAGGCAGCCGTTCAAGGTGGAATTGATTGAGGACCTGGAGAAGGAGGGCGGATGCAGAATGACCCCCAGCTCCTGCGGGAGATGCATGCCATCGAAGTGGAATGCGGTTTTGTGAAGGGGCATTGACCCATTGCCGCTGATTGGCGGGAACGTGTGCGGTATGATGGGTCCGTATGCAGCTGGGTCAGGACCCCATCCGGGAATTCGTGAAGGGCTTATCGCCGGACGAGCGGCAGCTCCTCAGCGCCCACGGGGAGTGGCGGAAGGAAGGGCAGGGAGAAGCCCATGCGCGACTATTCAGGCAGCTTGAGGCGATTGCAGTCGGCATGCACGTGGAGACGAGGGCGGTGTTGTGGACGGCCTCCGCATACGCAAGCGGCCTGCGGGAACTACGGTTGGATGATTCCCAGCGACCGTGAGACGATTTTGGCGATTTCCGCGCGATTGATGGGAGCGTCAGGACGGAAGGTATGCAGCAGAGCGCCGTCAGAGGACGTGTCGCCGCTGACGAGACCGAGTGCGGCAGCCGTGGCGATGGCGGCGGCGTACGGATGATCGGCGGGAACGTCGGAGAACGCCGATGCCGGCGAGGAGCCGACGGTTGTTCCATACACTTCGAGGATGATGGCGAGGACCTCCCCCCTCCTCGCGGGAGTATGTACGGAGAGGTCGGAGGTCATGACGGAAATCCCCATGGCTTCCGCCAGGGCGACGTAGGGCGCCGCCCAGGTTGCGCGGGCGGAGAGGTTGAGGGGCGAAGCAGCGGGGGAGAGCGAGGAGGTCTTGGCGGAAGCATGCAATGCCATTTTGAGTATTTCCGCATAGGTGACGGGATTGCCTGGGCCGAAGAGGCCGAGGAGCCTCCCCTCGGTATCCTGGTATCCCGCGGCGATGTTGCGGCTGAGGATGTCGTACACGTACGGGGCAAACCAGGCGGTGACGGCGATATCGCGATAGACGATGGAGCGATCTTGCGTGGTTACCGTGAGGAATCCGTCGCGGTTGGGCAGCGAGGAGTCCTGGCTCCCCGTCGTCGTCGCTGCATCCGGCTCGGGGGACGAAGGCGAGGGGACGACCGGAGTGCGGAAGATCCTTGGAGACGAGCCGCCTCCGCCACGGCTGCCGCCTCCGCCGCTGCAGTTCGCCGTTGTTACGGAGAGGGAAAGCGCCGCAGTCTCTACGCCGTCGCCATTGCGGTAGCGCACGGAGTACGTATACGAACGACCGCAGGATATATCCGTGTCTTGCCAGGAATAGTTTTGTATCCATCCGGAGTTGCCTCCGTCGGCGCGGGAGAAGTAATACCCGGAGGAACCCGCGGTGGCATTGGCAAGGATATCCGCGGCAACGCTGGCGGATGTGTCGTTGAGGGTGACGGTGAGATTGGTGGGCGTGGGGGCCAAAGTGTAGGTGGACAAGGTCGAAGAAAAGGCAGAGATATTACCTGTCTCATCCCTCGCTTTGACCTTATAGGTGTATTGGGTATTGGCGGACAGCCCGGTGTCCACAAAGGCAGTGGATGCCTGCCAATTGGATGAGGATGCGCCGGGATGTCCGGACGTTTCGGTGAACGTATAGGGCGTGAGGGAAAGGCCGGAACCCGCGTCCACGGCGGTCTGTGCCGTAACGGTCAACTGAGATGTCGAGTCCGGGGTAATGGAAGCGAGGCCGAAGTTGGTGGGCGCCGCATTATCGCCGACGCTCATGTCGAACGTATGGGACGATGTAAACCCTCCGTTATACGCAAAAGACAGCGAGCCCGTACTGCTGGAGAGGCAGACGGCTTCTCCATCCACCGTGGAGCATGAAGTTCCGTAGCTGCCCGCAATGGCTGATGCGTCGGCAGCAGTGACGGTGACGGTGTAGTACGTGGAGGCGTTCAGATCGCCCACGGTGTGGACCGTGGCCATGTTCGCATTCTGGGCATTGGATTCGGTCCATGTTTTGCGCGTCGTGGTCCAGTTGGCGATAGCGGTGATGTCGAGCCAAAATGATTTGTCCGTGGCGGAAAAAGCGCCGGTTTGAGTCGTAATGGCAAGGTCAGCCGTGGTGCCGCTCTGGGGGAGGAAGTGCCTGAATGTCCCATCCGCAAATATCCTCGCGCCGGAACCGATATCCACTTCGTCCGTTCCCATCGTTCCCTTCTCGTAGTACAGGTATTCCGCCAGCCGTGCCATGAGGAGATGCCCTTCGTCGTCGGGGTGTAAATTGAGCGTCAAGCCGCCGGCATCGTTATCATCATAGTACGTCGTTTCCCAGGCACTATTGATCCTCATCTGGTCCAGGGAGCTGCCGCAAGTCCAGCCGTTGGCCGCACAGTACACTTCGACGGCATCATTCACCGCATCGGGTTCCGTCTGACCGTCTTTCATGCTGAGGAGGCCCATCCACACGGGCGTTACTCCGTTGTTCTCCAATTTCTCCATGGTCTGAGCTGCGACATCCGCGATTTCCTGGTAGGTAACGTTGGCAGGCTTATTATCTGACGCGTCATCGGTATCGTAGATGTTGTTGATGCCCAAAGAGACGAAGACGGTCTCGGGTTGGAGGTAGTCCAGGATGTAGTCCGCTATGAGCGGGCCCATGAGCACGGTGCCGCCATTGATGGCCGGCATGTAGGTCCCCGGACCTACGTCGGAATAGGCGACCTCCAATCTTGTGGAGGATTCGAACCGCTTGTAGACGCAATCGGCTGCGTCACCATAATAATCGCCGGAGCAGGCGAAGATGGAATCGCCGAGGAATGCGATTTTATCGTTCGTCAGCGTGTACACGTAGGGGGTGGCGGAGGGCATGGCATACGCACCGATATCCGAGCCGATCCAGGCATCCCCATCAAAATCCGTCACGGTGGGGATTTCCGCATTATCCCCGAGTCCGAGGATGTGGCCGGTGGATGTGACATGGAAGTCCGTCGGGGCATCCGTAAAGCTCGGGTTTCGGAAATAATTCGTGTTATCAATGGGCACGTAATAGAAACCCGCGGACGAGAAGATCTTCTTGTTCCATTCGTTGGACGTCATGGACGTCACGTTGTCGTTCCAAATGACGTTATTCGTGAAAATGAAATTCGTTCCCGCATTATTCTTTGCCCAGAGCTCAAACGTTTCGTTGGCATTGAAGACCGTCGTTTTGTATTGCGTCAGGTAGAAGATGTTGTTCACGACTTTCATGGAAGACAAGCCCACTGCCATGGGAAAAATCGATGAACCGGAGCCCACCATGTGAAAGGTATTATTGATCAGTTCCACGACATCCCCCGATGAATCCGTCGCCGCGCTGAATACTTGTCCAGGGGAGTCCTTCATGATGCTGGCATGCATTTTGAATACATTGGCATCCGTGTTGGAATTGAAGAAGGCCACGAGGTAGCTCACCTGGGACAGGGTGGATTTCACGAGGTTCACCTCGCCGTTGTTATTCGCCAACTTGAAATTGAAGATGATCTTCGTCGCTTGATGGTTGTTGTCTATGGTGCAGTTCGTGAAAACCAGTTTCCCCTTGGAGACGTAAAACCAATCGGCTGCGACCGGTGAACCGGCATTGTTGTTGAAGAGCGTGATATTGCGCCACGACAGCGTGATGCCGGGGTTGTTGAGGAACAGCATGCCGATCGTTGTATGCGTTGATGCCGGCATGCTGATGATGACGTTCCCTTCGTCACCCGGGTTTGCGGCGATCGTGAGGATCCCCGAACTGTCGCCCGTCCCGATGGACGGGGCGATGTAATTATCCGTACCCGTCTTGAACGTGTTGTGGGTGCCTGCCATCACGTAGAGCGTGTCACCCTGGTCAATGCCGCTGCTCTCGAGGGCATATTCCAGGGATTTCCATGCGGTAGACGTCGTGAGACCGTTATCCGCATCCGATCCGCTTACGGCATCCAGGTAATACGTCGTGGCGCTTGCAGTAGTGGCGGAGAACGCAAAGCAGCATAGGAAAAAACCGACGCGGTGGAAGCAGGATCTCCATTGGAACATGGAACGTATGTCTCGCCGTTCGCGCAGAGAGTCATGCAACAACAGCAATGTACATGGGGATAGAGAAAGGAGCAATCACCATGTCCGATCCCAAGGGCGCGCGGGACAAAGAGTGCGTTCGCATTCCTGCCGCTGCTTGGTATAGTTCTGGCTGGAACGTGCAGTGCCTCCTCCCTTCCACCCTATGTCCGCCCCCAACGCCGAAACGCAGGTTGATGACCTCTCCAAGATCCGCCACTCGCTCGCGCACGTGCTGGCGTAGGCGGTCCAACGCCTGTACCCCGACACGCAGATCGCCATCGGTCCGCCCATCGCGACGGGCGCGTACTACGATTTCCTCTTCCAGAAGCCGATTTCCGAGGAAGATCTCCCCAAGATCGAAGCCGAGATGAAGAAGATCCTCAAGGAGGGGCAGACGTTCAAGAGCGAGACGCTGGGCGTGGAAGCTGCCAAGAGGTACTGGCACGAGCGCAATCAGCCCTTCAAGGTGGAGCTCATCGAGGACCTGGAGAAGGAAGGCGTTACGGAAATCTCCCATGAGGTGAACATGAACAAGAAGGGCGAGGAGACGTTCACGGACCTCTGCCGCGGCGGTCACGTTGCGGGCTTGAAGGACATCCCGCGGGACGCGTTCAAGGTGATGAACCTGGCCGGGGCGTACTGGCGCGGGGATGAGAAGCGCCCGCAGCTGACGCGCATTTACCTCGCGGCATTCCGGAAGAAGGAGGAGTTGGAAGCGCATCTGCACATGCTCGATGAAGCCCGGAAGCGCGACCACCGGAGGTTGGGGAAGGATTTAGATTTATTCTCTTTTCATGAGGATGCCGGGCCAGGTCTTGCGTACTGGCATCCAAAGGGGGCTCTGATGCGCATGATTATTGAGAATTACTGGCGGGAGAAGCATTTGGATGGAGGCTACGAATTCGTGAATACGCCGCACGTCGGTCGAGCGTGGTTGTGGGAGACATCCGGCCATTTAGGCTTTTACAAGCAGAATATGTATGCACCTATGAAGATCGATGAGGATGAGTATTACGTGAAACCGATGAATTGTCCGTTCCACATCATGATCTATAATTCACGGTTGCGTTCCTATCGTGAATTACCTCTGCGTTGGGCGGAATTAGGGACGGTCTACCGTTACGAGAAAGGAGGAGTACTCCACGGACTCTTGCGTGTTCGTGGTTTTACACAGGACGATTCGCATATCTTTTGCACGCCGGAGCAGATAGAAGGGGAGATCCTCCGTGTGTTGCAGTTCTCCATTGAAATGCTCGGGACATTTGGCTTTAGCGGTATCCGTGCTTTTCTTTCTACGCGACCTGAAGATGCCGTGGGTGAACCAGCGCGGTGGGAACAGGCACAGGCGGCATTACAGCGCGCGATTGAAAAGGTAGGGCTTTCCTACGAGGTGGATGAAGGCGGCGGAGCGTTCTATGGCCCGAAGATTGATTTGAAGATCCGTGATGCCATAGGCCGCGAATGGCAGCTGACGACGATTCAGTTCGATTTTAATATGTCAGAACGCTTTGCAATTTCGTACGTTGGCGAGGATGGGCAACGACATCGGCCATACATGGTCCATCGCGCGCTCCTCGGTTCACTGGAGCGATTTTACGGAATCCTCATTGAACACTTTGCCGGACTCTTCCCCCTCTGGCTCGCCCCCGTCCAAATTGGCATCCTTCCGGTGGCGGAACCGCACGAGACGTACGCGCGGAAGGTGATGGACCTCCTCAAGGGGAATGCGTTGCGCGCGGAGTACATGGGTCCGGAACAATCGCTCGGCAAGCGGATTAGGGGAGGGGAGGAGCAGAAAATTCCATACCTGCTCGTCATCGGCGACAAGGAAATAGAGCAGAACGCCGTCGCAGTCCGGAACGTAGCGACCAAGAAGCAGGTGACGGTTTCCGTGGACGAGTTTGTGGCAGCGACGCTCGAGGACGTGCGGGGGAGGAAGTTGAAGGCATCGATTGGATAGCGGTCAGCGGTCAGCGGTCAGCTTTCAGCTATCAGAATCGGGCAAATGAAAGCTGACAACTGAAAGCTGAAAGCTCGTTCGGAACTTGGGAAATACCCGTCAGATCTGATACTCTAATGTACGCATGTTCCAAGCCTTCGAGCTCGGTCCGTTCATCTTCTGGTCGCGCCTGGGGTTCACGCTGCTCGGGTTGTGGCTGGCCGCGGAGTTTTTCCTCCGCCTGGCGGCGAGCGCCAACCTCTCGCTCCAGCACTTCCGGGAGCACGGTCTCTGGTACGTGGGGGCGTTCCTGCTCGGCGGGCGGCTCTTCGCCATTCTGGACGAGTACAAGGTGTACCTGCGGGATCCTCTGCGGACGGTAGTGTTCTGGGACGGGGGATTCAGCTTCCTGGGCGGCGCCATCGGCATTGGCATCGTCCTTTGCCTCGTCACGCGGGGGCACCGTTCCACGTTCCTCCAATGGCTGGATATCCTCATTCCCGCCACGACCTTCGGCCTCGTGTTTTCCTGGCTCGGGGGATTCTTCTCCGGCCACGCGTACGGGAGCCCGACGGACTTCTTCTGGGGCGTGACCTACGACGCGATGAACGTCCGCTACGCGGTCCCCATCCATCCCGTGCAGCTCTACTACGCGCTGTTCTATTTTTTCCTTACGTTCCTGCTCCTCGTCGTGCGCAAGAAGGCCAAGCGCGTGGGGACGGAGACGCTCGCGGGCATCGTGCTCGCCGCGACGGGCACGTTCCTCCTGGAGTACTTCCGGGGTGATATCCCCGTGATGGTCTTCGCCACGGCCATCGATTTCATCCTGCTGGGCGGCCTGTTCTTGAGCTTGGGGGCGGTTGCGGCGTTCGGGAGCAAGCTGAGCAAGCGCGTTATCCTCTTCTGTGAGGGGGCCCTCTTCCTCATCGCTTCCGGATACATCCTGTTGCGTCCTGTTCTGGATTTGGAGACGTATGAGTTGCGCTTTAGCCAGCTCTTGGCAATTTTTGCGCTTCTCGTTACCGTTATTTACGTCGTCGACCACCGTCGTCGCTATCCCTATCTCTAACATCCCATGTCCACTCTCCTCACCTTCATCCTCTCGGAGGATCCGGTCCTCCGCCTCTCCCAGTTCGCCCTCATTGGCTTGGGCATCACGGCCGTGTATCTCGTTTGCTACACCACCAGGGACATCATCCTCCGGACGCATTCCTTCCTCTACCAGGCCGCGAGCATCCTCCTCACGACGGTATTGCCGATCGCAGGGTTCTTCCTCTATCTTCTCGTCCGTCCCGCGCGGACCAACAAGGAACGGGAGCTGGATGCCATGATTCAGAGGCTCATGCCCAATCGCTGAGCGAACCGTGACAACGGCACTATCCTTTTCTACAATGCTGTCCCTATGAACACCTTCATCGCCTCCCTCCTGTCCTTCTCCAAGTATCTGTTCTACCCCAATCCCGGGAATGCCCAGTACGGGAGCATGGACATGGTTACACTCCTCGCACTCTCGCTGGGGCTCCTGGTCTTGGCCCTCACTCTCCGTTCCTGGCGGTCAAGTGTAGAGAATTCCGTGACCAGGAAATTGAGCAAGACCTGGAGTTCGACGTCCTTCTGGTTTGGAGTGGTGGGGCTGGTGCTGACGGTTGCGCGCGTGGAGCAGATCCAGTTCCTTGCCATGCGCTTCCTGTGGGTGTTGTGGGGAGCCGCTGTGTTCGTTTACCTCTTCTACCAATTCCGCAAATTCCGCGCGCGGCACTATCAGGTGCTGCCGTCGCAAACCTCGGAGGATCCACGGATGAAGTACATTCCAGGGAAGAGGAAGTGAGGAAGCCGAGGATGCCGAGGAACGGTCACTATTAGTGCCTGGAGCCCTGCAGAGGTATTCTTCGGATGCTTCGGATTCTTCGGTTTCCTCGGAATCCCTCTGAACAGAAGTTTGACAAGCATACAACTCCAGTCGAGAATGTGCCTCCTATGCCTCTGAAGCACCTGACGGAGACCGTCCTCGTCGCAGCGCTCGCCGTAGCGGTGATTCTCACAGGCATGCTGCTCCCTACGCTCCCGCCACTCCCACAGGGCATTCTGCCGTGGCTGATCCTCTTCTTCCTCACGCTCGCGTACCCGCTCTCCCTCTACGGGATGCTCCGCCGCAACCGCGCGGACTACTCGTTCCGCGTCCTGCACTTCCTCCCGGCCATTCTCGCGGCGTTCTGGCTGGTCCTTCAGCTTCTCATGCTGCGGGTTCCCGGTATAGGGAGCATCTTGCGTGGGTACCTCTACGCCTGGACGCTGCCGGGTGTGGCCCTCTCGTTCATGTTCTTGATGGCGTTCATCCTCCACGTGATCCGCCGCCGCGAGACGCGCCTCACGATCCTCGCCATTCTCTTCCTCCCGTTCCTCTTCCTCTCCACGGTCAGCGAGCGGACGGGGGATGGCACCGGCGCCATTGCATCGGTGATTTGGCAGGGGGATTGGTGGGACATCACGGGATCGGCTTCCTCCTCCCGGAGCGGGGAAGTGGCGATGCAATCATCCTCTGTGTCGCTCTCACGTGCATCCACACCGGTTGCTGCTTCATCACGCAGCAGTGCCGTGCCGTTCTTCTCGCAGGGATCGTCCTCATCCAAGCCCCCGCGGCTGCCCTCGGCGGGGTTGGGGCTGGATCTTCTCGCCGTGACGCTGGCGGCGCTCTATATGGGGACGGTGCATAGGAGGGCGAAGAATCGAACATGAACGTTTTTCGTTATTTCGTTACTTCGTGTGATCGTTTATCATAACAACGAACCTTTCCCCGTTGTTCATGACTGCGATCCAATTACTCAAAGCCAGACAAATCCTCGACTCCCGCGGTACGCCCACCGTGGAGGTTGATTGTCACCTGTCCGATGGATCCTTCGGCCGCGCGGCAGTTCCGTCCGGCGCATCCACCGGCAGCCATGAGGCGCTGGAGCTCCGCGACGGGGACAATGCCTTCTACGGCGGCAAATCGGTGCGGAAGGCCGTGGAGAACGTCAACGACGTCATCGCGGCGGCTCTGAGAGGAATGGAGGTTGCCGACCAACGGAAGCTGGATGAGAAGCTCAACGCGCTCGACGGGACCCAGAATAAGTCCGTGCTCGGCGCCAACGCCATTCTGGGCGTGTCCATGGCCGCGTGCCGCGCACGCGCCGCGGCGGAGAAGAAGCCGCTCTGGCAGTCGCTCGCGGATCAGTACGGCGTTGCGCTCGGAAAGAAGGTGAAGCTCCCGGTCCCCATGATGAACGTCATCAACGGCGGGAAGCACGCGGACAGCGGGCTCAGTTTCCAGGAGTGCATGATCATCCCCACGGGATTCACCTGCTTCACGGATGCCCTCCGCGCCGGGGACGAGGTGTTCCAGCGGCTCAAGGCGCTCCTCAAGGAGCAGGGTCACTCCACGGCGGTGGGGGACGAAGGGGGATTTGCACCGCGTCTCCAGGAGAGTAAGGAGGCGTTCTCGTACCTCATGCAGGCGATAGAAGTGGCGGGGTACGCGGGCAAGGTCCAGCTGGGGATAGACGCCGCGGCCTCGGAGTTCTTCGCGAATGGCACGTACACGGTGGATGGCAAGGCGCTCTCGTCCCAAGAACTCGTGATGGTCTACGATGCCATTGCCAACCGCTGGCCCGTGGTGAGCATTGAGGACAGCCACAGTGAGGATGATTGGGAGGGGTTCGTCCAGCTCCGCATGAAGCAACCCAAGCTCCAGCTGGTGGGGGATGACCTCTTCGTCACCAACGTCACGCGGATCAAGGAGGGGATCGAGAAGAACGCGGCGAACGCCGTCCTCATCAAGCTGAACCAGATCGGGACGGTCTCGGAGACCGTGGAGGCCATACAGCTGGCGCAGCAATCCGGCTGGAACACCATGGTGAGCCACCGCAGCGGCGAGACGGAGGATACGTTCATCGCCCATCTCGCCGTAGGTTTGCAGACGGGGCAGATCAAGACGGGCTCTCTTTCGCGCACGGACCGCGTGTGCAAGTACAACGAGCTCCTCAGGATCGAGGAGGAATTGGGCGAGAGGGCGGCATACGTTTCGCCTTTCCATATCTGATTATGAAAGAATCATACGATCAACCTCGCGAAACCAACGGCAAGGATGCAGACACACGAGATGGTATCCTCTTACCACCCGAAGCACTGACAAATCTGCAGCAAGGAGGGCCGAAAGTCGATATTGACCTGTTGGATGCGTACAACGATGGAACGTTGGAATCTGACGAACGTCATCTCGTTGAGCTATTGATTTGTACTCATCGAGCCTGGTTTCTTGCGCAATTGAAGAGGGGCGGAGACATTCCCTTTCCGTCTCCTCTGTGATTATTGCCAGACTGGCTTGAATATACGAGCTACAGAAAATTCGTGTTACCGTTTGGTTCCTGAGTGCCGTTCCATCCAGAGTCGTTTGATCCACGGGAGCGAGAGCGTCGAAAGAAAAAAGCCGCCTGTCGGTACGAGGGCCTGGAGGTAGGGGAGAGGAATGCGGATGGACCAGAGGAAGAGCACCGTAACGGCGTAGGTCAGGATCAGGATCGTCAAGCGGCGCGTCAAACTCGTTTCCCAGGCTTTCTCGGCTTCAACGCGGGCATTGCGGTCAAGGATGTCTTGGAGGATGGCATCATGATCTCTCATGAGTTATAGTCTACACGAACGGGACGTAGCTCAGTTGGCTAGAGCGCTTGCATGGGGTGCAAGAGGTCGCTGGTTCAAGTCCAGTCGTCCCGACCAT